>JAZRDI010000001.1:0-3794 GCA_045660185.1 Eubacteriales bacterium
TTTAATGAAATCGTGCGTTGCACGATGAAATCCGAGTAAACTCGGATGAAATCTTCAGCCTGCGGCTTCAGATGAAATTAAATCCGCCTATATCTCCTGCCGTAAGGCAGATTTCATCGCGAAGCGATTTCATCCACAATAATGGATTTATTCCGACGAAGGCGGATTTAGTTGAAAAAAGCACACATTTGTCTAGTAGACAATTGTGTGCTTTTTTCTGGCAGGGGTAGCTGGATTCGAACCAACGATAAAGGAGTCAAAGTCCTTTGCCTTGCCGCTTGGCGATACCCCTATTTAATTTTAAATTATGTTAGATTTACCGCGTTCAAAAGCGTGCTTAAAAATCCAACGCAGAGATTATATCATAATTTTAAAGTCGTGTCAATAGAAAAATGCAAAAGTTTCTTAAAATGTTTAACAAAAACGCGAAAGACTTATTAAAACACTTATGAAAAGTCAAATACTTGCTAAATCGCTTGTAACAATCGCAAAGCCTTGCCAATCCTAAAATCGCACGAGAGGCTTCTTGAAGCGCATAAAGAACCAAATATGCTTGGGAAGTTTTTTAAAAACGCCGATTCTCATTACTTTTCTTTTGAAAAAACTAAAAATTTTTTAAAAATTTGTGCTTTATTCTTGTAAAGCGCGTTTTTTTGTGATACAATATATAAAATACTCTTTTGACAATAGGAGATTTGGTATGCGTATTGTTATTAAAATCGGAACTTCAAACATAACATATAACACCGGTTGCTTGAATTTAAGGCACGTTGAAGCACTTGTTAAGGTTATAAGCGATATAAAGAACGCCGGCAACGAGGTTATTCTTGTATCCTCGGGCGCTATAGCTATGGGTACGGGAAAGCTCAATTTATCCGCGCGCCCTTCCGATATTGCGGGCAAGCAAGCTTGCGCTGCAGTTGGTCAATGCGAGCTTATGTACACTTACGACCGTCTCTTCGGTGATTACAATCATACCGTCGCGCAATTGCTTCTTACCGCGCCCGACCTCGCAAATGAAGATAGATGCCAAAAATTCAAGGCTACTATTTCAAAACTTCTCGATTATAAGGCTTTGCCCATCATAAATGAAAACGATACCGTAGCTACAGAAGAAATCGAATTTGGTGACAACGATACGCTTGCCGCGAAGGTTGGCGCAAGCATTGGCGCTGACGTAATAATTTTACTTTCTGACATAAACGGACTTTATACCGCCGATCCGAGAAAGAACCCCGATACAAAATTCATTCCCGAGGTTTACGTTTTAGATGAAAAAATCATGTCACTTGGTGAGGGCGCGGGCTCTGCTCACGGAACCGGCGGTATGGAAACGAAGCTTCGCGCGGCTAAAATAGCAACCGAGGCAGGCTGCGATATGATCATTATGAACGGAGAGAATCCGGAAAATCTTTATAGCATTATTGACAATTCTGCTATGGGTACTCGTTTCTATTCTAAAAAAGCTTAACGGAGAATAATATGGAAAACTTAAGCTCTACACAAAAGATTTGCATAGCGGCAAAAAACGCCGTTAAGGAAATTTCGTTGCTTTCCGATGAAAAAATAAACGAAGCTCTTATTGCGATGGCTGACGAAATAGAAGCATCGGAAAACGATATTCTTCATGCCAATCAAATTGACATCGAAAACGCCAAAGGCACAGTTTCTGAAGTTATGATAGACAGACTGCGACTCACGAAAGAAAGAATCGCGGGCATGGCAAACGGAATAAGAGAAATTACGAAACTCCCCTCACCTTTAGGCAGAATTCTCGAATCAAACACAAGACCTAACGGGCTTTTGATAGAAAAAATCAGCGTTCCGATGGGCGTTATAGCAGTGATATACGAAAGCCGCCCCAACGTTACCTCGGATGCGGCTGCGCTCGCGCTTAAGAGCGGTAACGTGTCAATTTTGCGCGGTGGAAAAGAGGCTTATAACTCATCGTTGGCAATAGTTTGCGCGATGAAGCGCGCTTTGAAAAGCAAAGGAATTACGGAAGATGCGGTAAGCCTTGTCAGCGATACTACGAGAGCGAGCGCGGGAGAATTAATGCGCGCTTCGGGATACGTTGATTTGCTTATTCCAAGAGGCGGAGCCGGACTCATTCGAGCTTGCGTTGAAAACTCCACTGTTCCCTGCCTTGAAACCGGCACGGGTATATGCCATATTTACGTTGACCGCGATGCAGATTTTGAAAAAGCACTTGCAATTGCGGAAAACGCGAAGACCTCGCGCCCTTCGGTTTGCAACGCCGCAGAGGTTTGCCTTGTTCACAAGGATATAGCAAAAAGCTTTCTTCCGAAACTTTACGAAACTCTTGTAACGAAGCGCAAAAATGAAGGTAAAACGCCTGTAAAATTCAAGTTATGCCCTAATGCGTGTAAAATTATTAACGGAGATAGCGCAAGTGATACGGATTTCGATACAGAATTTTTAGATTATATACTTGCTATAAAAATCGTTGGTTCAACCGAAGATGCAATATCGCATATACTCGCGCACAGTACGCATCATAGCGAAGCTATTATCAGCGAAAACAAAGAGGCGCAAGGCTTGTTTGCAAGCGCTATAGACAGTGCGGCGGTTTATATCAATGCATCTACGAGATTTACAGACGGCGGTGAGTTTGGACTCGGCTGCGAAATGGGAATCTCAACACAAAAGATGCACGCAAGAGGTCCTGTTGGAATCAAAGAACTTACCACTTATAAATACGTCATTACCGGAAACGGACAGATAAGATAACCGAACATTCATCTTCGGTATTTAATCTGAATTTTTAATTTTTATTTTGAACTTTTAATTTCCAATTCCAAATTTAACGGAGTATAAATATGAACGTAGGATTTATAGGCGCAGGCAATATGGGTGGCGCATTAGCAAAAGGAATATCCAAGGTTTTGAAAACTAAAATTTACATTTATGATAAATTAACCGAAAAAGCAGATGCGTTAGCAGAATCAATCTCTGCATCATCGGTTGATTTTAAAACGGTTGTTTCCGAGAGTGACTTTCTCTTTTTGGGTGTTAAACCTAACGTTTTGCCCGAGGTTGCGAGGGAGATAGGAAAAATTGCAAAACTTAACACGGTTATAGTTTCAATGGCGGCGGGTGTAAAAATCGAAAATATAGAAAAGTCGCTTTCAAAAAAGCTCCCGATAATAAGAATTATGCCGAATACACCCGTTGCAGTAGGTGAAGGACTTACCGCATATTCAAAAAACACGCTCGTTTCAGAGAAGAACATTTCCGACTTTGAAGACGTGATGAAATTCACGGGTGCGCTTGAGGCTATGGAAGAAAGCGAGATTGATGCCTTTTGTGCCATCGCAGGTTGCGGACCTGCTTACGCCTATATGTTCATCGAGGCGCTTGCTATTGGCGCGGAAAAGTGCGGTGTATCGCGAGAGAACGCTATCAAATACGCTTCAAAAATGATAAGAGGCTCTGCCCTTATGGCTCTTGAAAGCGGAATAGATCCCTCGACTCTTTGCAAAAACGTTTGTTCTCCGGGAGGTGCAACCATCGAGGGTGTTAAGGTTCTCGAAGAAAAAGGTTTCTCCGAGTCCGTTTCGTTAGCAATCGAAGCCGCATTCAAAAGAACCAAAGAGCTTGCGAAATAACGCAATAAATTAAATACGTTTTAAGGGGCGAACGAATTTAGAGCAGAAATCCTTGGCTGACGAGCGAGAAGCGTACAAAGGTACGCTGAGCGAGGAAACGAGGATAAAACAAAAAAATATAATCAAAACGAAGAATTTCGGAGAAATTCAACATCATTTTATTGA
>JAZRDI010000002.1:0-17790 GCA_045660185.1 Eubacteriales bacterium
ACCTCCGTATGTCCATCCACTTCTTCGAGAAGGTGAATGCGGCAGGCATCAAAACCCACTTTGTAAGCGCAGACCTTGCAAACACCACCATGGAGGTTCTCCCCGCTAAGCCCTTCGGTAAGGGACTCGAGGTAATCTGCCGTCACAAGGCTGTTGGTAGCTTCTACCGCCGTTACAGCGACTACATCGAGGAGGGTGCAGATCTTCCCGCTTACGTTGAAACCACCTTCAAGAACGATGCAAAGGGCGATCCTCTCGTAACAAAAGACGGTCTTATCGACCTCGGCGTTATGACTGCAGAGCAGTACGATGACATTAAGGTTATGACCCAGAAGATAACCGCTATCGTTGCAGACGATCTCAAGGAAAAAGGACTTGTTCTTTACGATATAAAGTTCGAGTTTGGTTATGACAAAGACGGCAAGGTTATGCTCATCGACGAGATAGCATCGGGTAATATGCGCGTTTACAAGAACGGCGAGTATATCGATCCTATGACTCTCTCCGAGCTCTTCTTCGCTTAATAAGTTGAAAGTCAATATACCTCTCGCGCGTCGGAGGTATATTGGCTTCTTGTTGTATTTTGTATTTTTAAAAGGAAACGGAAGAATAATTAATTATGGGTGGATTTTTCGGAATAACCTCTAAAGAGGACTGCGTCATAGACGTATTCTTCGGAACAGACTATCACTCGCATCTCGGAACTCGCAGAGCGGGTATGGCAGCTTACGACGAGGAAATAGGACTTCAAAGAGTAATTCACAATATTGAAAACTCGCCTTTCCGCACTAAGTTCGAGCACGCTCTCGAGGATATGCGCGGAAAGTCGGCAATAGGTAGCATAAGTGACAGTGATCCCCAGCCTTTGCTTATAAGATCGCATCTCGGTACATACGCTATTTCTACTATAGGTATAATCAACAACGCGGACGAGTTGTTGAAAAAATACATTCTAAAAACCGGCGGACACTTCAACTCCATGACGGGCGGAGCAATAAACTCAACCGAACTCGTTGCCGCTATGATAAATCAAAAGAACAGCTTTGCCGAGGGAATCGAATTTGCGCAAAACGTTATTGACGGTACTGCAAATATTCTCATTTTAAAAGATGACGGCAAGATTATTGCCGCAAGAGACAGAGTTGGCAGAATTCCGGTAATTGTTTGCAAAAACAACAATGGCTTCTGCGTTACCTTTGAATCTTTTGCTGCTCAAAAGCTTGATTACACTATATACCGCGAGCTTGGCCCCGCAGAGATCGTTGAGATTTCTTGCGACTCTTGTAAGGTGCTTAAAGAGCCCGGAGAAAAAATGCGTATTTGCGCATTCCTTTGGTCTTATTACGGCTACCCTACGTCGAGCTACGAGGGAGTTAACGTAGAAGCTATGCGATACCGCAACGGTATGGAGCTTGCAAAAAGCGACAAAACGAAGTATCCCAACCTAAAACTCGACTACGTAAGCGGTGTTCCGGATTCCGGCACTCCTCACGCTATCGGATACTCAAACGAAAGCTTTGCCCCATTCTCACGTCCCTTTATCAAATATACTCCTACCTGGCCAAGAAGCTTTTTGACCGCAAAGCAGGCGGACAGAAAAAAGGTAGCGAAAATGAAGATGATTCCCGTACACGATTTTATCGAAAACAAAGATTTGCTCCTTGTCGATGACTCGATTGTACGCGGTACTCAAATTAAGGAAACGGTAGATTTCCTTTATGACAACGGAGCAAAGGCTGTTCATATGCGCTCTGCTTGTCCCCCTATTATGTACTCTTGTAAGTTCTTAAACTTCTCCCGCTCTAACAACGAAATGGAACTCATCGCAAGAAGAGTTATCGTAGAGCTTGAAGGAGAAGAGGGCTTCAAGTATATAGACGAATACTCCGACGGAAGCACCGAGAGAGGTAAAAAGCTTCGCGAGTCGATTTCCGAAAAATTCGGCTTCGCATCTCTTGACTTCCAATCGCTCGAAGGAATAATAAAAGCAATCGGCATAGATCAGTGCAAGCTTTGCACCTATTGCTGGAATGGAAAGGAATAATATTATGCATAATCAGTCTAAATCCGAAAGCTATGCAGCAGCAGGCGTTGATATTACCGCCGGCTACAAAGCTGTTGAGCTTATGAAAAAGCATATTGCAAGAACTAAAAACGAGGGTTGCCTCGATGACGTAGGAGGCTTTGGAGGCTGCTTCGGTCTCAACCTCTTCGGAATGGAAGAGCCCGTTCTCGTTTCCGGCACTGACGGTTGCGGAACAAAGGTAAAAATGGCTATCCTTATGGATAAGCACGATACTATAGGAATAGACGCCGTTGCTATGTGCGTTAACGATATAATTTGCTGCGGAGCTAAACCCCTTTTCTTCCTCGACTACATAGCTTGCGGTAAGAATATCCCCGAAAAGATCGCTTCAATCGTAAGCGGTGTTGCAGAGGGATGCGTTCAGTCCGGTGCTGCTCTCATCGGCGGTGAAACCGCAGAGCATCCGGGTATGATGCCTACCGAAGACTATGACCTTGCAGGCTTCGCAGTTGGTATCGTAGATAAAAAGAAGATACTTGACAACACCAAGACCGAGACGGGCGACGTTGTTATCGCGCTTGCATCAAGCGGCGTTCACTCCAACGGATTCTCTCTCGTTCGTAAGGTGTTCGATATAGACAACAATCCCGCAAATCTTTACACTCCCTGTGAGGCTCTTGGCGGAAAATCAATCGCTGAAACTCTTCTCACTCCCACAAAGATTTACGTAAAGAGCGTTCTTGCTCTTCTTGAAAAGGTTGCCGTTAAGGGTATTTCCCACATCACGGGCGGCGGATTCTATGAAAACATTCCAAGAGCACTTCCAAAGGGTAAGAGCGCGAAGATTACGAGAGATGCCGTTAAGGTTCTTCCTATCTTCGACCTTATCGCCAAAGTAGGAAACGTTCCCGAAAGAGATATGTTCAACACCTACAATATGGGTGTTGGTATGAGCATTACAGTAGCTAAAGAGGACGTTGACACCGCACTTGAAATTCTCAAGGCTAACGGTGAAGATGCTTACGTTATAGGCGAGATTATCGACGGCGATGACGGCGTGGTATTCTGCTAATGGAAAACAAGGTTAAAATTGCCGTTCTCGTATCGGGCGGCGGCACAAATCTTCAAGCGTTAATTGATGCGGAAAATAGCGGAATAATCAAGAGCGGAACTCTCTCTCTCGTTATCTCAAACGTGAAGGGCGCATACGCGCTTACTCGCGCACAAAACGCTAATATAGAAACGCTCACAGTGAGCAAAAAGGAGCTTGGCTCTCAAGAGGCTTTCGAAGAAAAGCTTATATCGGAGCTTGAAGCTCGCGGCATAGAGCTTATAATTCTTGCAGGCTTTATGTCTATACTTTCCGAAAAATTCACGCGCAAATTTGAAAACAGAATTATCAACGTTCATCCCTCTCTCATTCCCGCCTTTTGCGGAAAGGGCTTCTACGGACTTCGCGTTCACGAGGCTGCGCTTGAGTATGGCGTGAAGGTTACCGGCGCTACCGTTCACTTCGTTAACGAGATTCCGGACGGCGGTAAAATCATTATGCAGAAAGCTGTAAAAATTCTCGACAAGGATACTCCCGAAACTCTTCAAAAGCGCGTTATGAAAATAGCAGAGTGGAAAATACTCCCCCTCTCCGCTGAAAAAATTTCAGCAGAAATACTTGCTAATCGATTTTAAAAGTAAAGAAAGGTTTGCAAAATGAACATTTATAAGATAAATAACATTGATGAACTCATTCGCGGAAACTCTTACGTTGGACGCGGTATTGTTCTCGGAAAAACTCCCGACGGTGAAAAGTGCGTGTCCGCATATTTCATTATGGGAAGAAGCGCAAACTCCAGAAACAGAATTTTCACCGACAAGGACGGCGTTATATACACAGAGCCCTTTGACGCATCAAAGGTAGAAGATCCGAGCCTTATCATATACGCGGCTATCCGCAATTACGAGAACAAGCTTATCGTAACCAACGGTGATCAGACAGACACTATATACGAAGGACTTAAATCAGGTCTTTCATTCTCCGCTTCTCTTACAAGCCGCGAGTTTGAGCCCGACGCTCCAAACCTTACCCCCAGAATCAGCGGTATGGCTACCTTTGCAAACGGTGATTTCACCTACGAAATGAGCATTCTCAAAAGCGCGGACGCTGAAGGTACTGCTTGCAACAGATACACATTCTCTTACCCCTCTATCGCAGGTCTCGGACACTTTATCCACACCTACGTATGCGACGGAAATCCTATCCCCACCTTCCAGGGTGAGCCCGAGAGAGTTGCTATACCGAGCGATATAAACGAGTTTACCGAGAAGCTTTGGGACGCACTTGATGCGGATAATAAAATTTCTCTTTACGTTCGTTACACAGACCTTGAAACAGGCAAGACAGATTCAAAAATGATAAACAAAAATTCTTAATGCGGAAAGGATCGGTATTATGAAAGAATTTGAACTTAAATACGGTTGTAACCCCAATCAGAAGCCTTCCAAAATTTTTATGGAAGACGGCACAGACCTCCCCATCGAAATACTCTGTGGAAGACCCGGCTACATAAACTTCCTTGACGCATTCAACTCCTGGCAACTCGTTAAGGAGCTTAAAGAAGCACTTGGACTCCCCGCAGTTACCTCGTTCAAGCACGTAAGCCCTACTTCCGCTGCAGTAGGAATAAAGCTCTCCGAAAAGCTTAAAAAAGCTTGCTTCGTTGACGATATTGAAGGACTCGACAACTCACCTCTCGCTTGCGCGTATGCAAGAGCAAGAGGAACGGACAGAATGTGCTCGTTCGGTGACTGGGTGGCTCTTTCCGACGTTTGCGACGTTACCACAGCTCTTCTCATCAAGCGCGAGGTTTCCGACGGCGTTATAGCTCCCGGCTACGAACCCGAGGCTCTTGAAATTCTTAAAAGCAAGAGAAACGGAAACTACAATATCGTTAAAATTGATCCCAACTACGTTCCTGCGCCTATCGAAAGAAAACAGGTGTTCGGAATCACCTTTGAGCAGGGCAGAAACAATTTCGAAATCAACAAGGAGCTTCTTGCAAACGTTGTAACCGCATCAAAGGATATGCCCGAGAGCGCGGCTCGCGACCTTATAGTTGCTCTTATAACTCTCAAATATACACAGTCCAACTCCGTGTGCTATGCTGTTGACGGTCAGGCAATCGGCGTAGGCGCAGGACAACAGTCGAGAATTCACTGCACACGTCTTGCGGGAGATAAGGCTAACACTTGGTTCCTTCGTCAGCACGAAAAGGTTCTCGCTCTTCCCTTCAAATCTACACTTGGCAGACCCGACAGAGATAACGTTATCGACGGTTATATCAACGGCAACGAGGAAGACGTTACCGCTGACGGAAACTGGCAGAAATACTTCACCGAGCAACCCGCACCTCTCACTGCAGAAGAAAAGGCAACGTACCTCGCTTCTATTGACGGTGTCGCACTCGGTTCAGATGCTTTCTTCCCCTTCAGTGACAATATTGAGCGCGCTAAAAAGAGCGGTGTTAAATACATCGCAGAGCCCGGCGGATCTATCCGCGACGATCTCGTTATCGAGTGCGCTGACAAATACGGCATGACGATGGCATTCACCGGAATGCGTCTTTTCCACCACTAATATAAAGCGAGGCTTTAAAATGAAAATACTTGTAGTTGGCGGCGGCGGAAGAGAACACGCCATCATCAAAAAAATCAAAGAAAACAAAGCGGTTGAAACAATCTATGCGCTCCCCGGAAACGGCGGAATTGCAAACGATGCGATTTGCGTTGACATCGGCGCAAAGGACATTCCCGCGATAGTTTCATTCGCAAAGGAAAATAAAATAGACTACGCTGTAGTCGCTCCGGACGATCCTCTCGTTCTCGGCTGCGTAGATGCGCTCACCGAGGTAGGAATCCCTTGCTTCGGTCCTAATGCAAAGGCAGCTATCATTGAGGGCAGCAAGGTATTCTCAAAGAACTTAATGAAAAAGTACGGTATTCCCACCGCGGAATACGAGGTGTTCTCAAATCTTGAGAGCGCGCTTGAATATCTTGACACGGCCCCCATTCCAACGGTTATTAAGGCTGACGGTCTTGCACTTGGAAAGGGCGTTATAATCGCTATGACGCGCGACGAGGCAAAGGCTGCGGTTCGCTCCATGATGGAGGATAAGATTTTCGGAGAAAGCGGTTCTAACGTCGTTATCGAGGAATTTCTTACAGGCCCCGAGGTGTCCGTTCTTTCATTCACCGACGGAAAAACCGTTATTCCTATGATTTCATCTCAAGACCACAAAAGAGCTCTTGACGGAGATGAAGGACTTAACACGGGTGGTATGGGAACGGTTGCTCCAAACCCATACTATACCGATGCAATAGCAAACGTTTGTATGGAAACCATCTTCCTTCCCACCATCAAGGCGATGGCTGCGGAGGGCAGAGCGTTCAAGGGTTGCCTTTACTTCGGTCTTATGCTTACCGAAAAAGGCCCTAAGGTTATAGAATATAACTGTCGTTTTGGTGATCCCGAAACGCAGGTTGTTCTCCCCCTTCTCGAGTCGGATTTGCTTACTATAATGCAGGCAACAACCAACGAAACACTCGATAAATGTGAAGTTAAGTTTTCAAATAGAAACGCTTGCTGCGTAATTATGGCTTCTAACGGTTATCCCTCGAGCTATGAGAAGGGATACGAAATATCCATTCCCGAGAATGTTCTTCCCAACGTTTACGTTGCGGGCGCGGCGCTTAGCAACGGCAAGCTTGTAACAAGCGGAGGCCGTGTTCTCGGCGTTACAAAAACAGCTCCAACGCTTGAAGCGGCTATTGACGGTGCTTACGAGCTCGTAGGAGAAATCAAATTTGACAATGCCTTTTACCGCAAGGATATCGGAAAAAGAGCTCTAATGGCAAAGGAGAAAAACTAATAAATGGTTTATAGAATTTATGTAGAGAAAAAGGCAGAGCTTGCGCACGAGGCAACAGCGCTTCTCGGTGAGCTCCGTACCCTTTTAGGCATAACCTCGCTCGAGGACGTGCGTATTTTTAACCGCTACGATGCGGACAATATCACAAAAGAACTCTTCGATGAAGCAAAGGATACTGTATTCTCCGAGCCCCAGCTCGATATTGCTTCGGAAAGCATTGATACAACCGGCTACACCGCCTTCGCAGTTGAGTATCTTCCCGGTCAGTTTGACCAGAGAGCAGACTCTGCGGCGCAGTGCATACAGATTATGTCTTGCGGAGACCGCCCTACGATAAGAACCGCAAAGGTTTATCTTCTTCGCGGCGCTCTTACCGATTCCGATCTTGCGGAAATCAAAAAGTACGTTATAAACCCCGTTGAAGCAAGAGAGGCTTCTCTTGAGCTTCCCGAAACTCTCATTATGAATTATGAGATTCCCACTGAGGTTGCAACGCTTGACGGATTCATCGACCTTGACAACGCAGGTCTTAAAGACTTTATCGCAAAATACGGACTCGCTATGGATATTGACGATATCACCTTCTGCCAGAGCTACTTTAAGGGCGAGGGTAGATGCCCCACTATCACCGAAATCCGTATGATAGACACCTATTGGTCCGACCACTGCCGTCATACAACGTTCCTTACAACAATAGACAGCGTTAAGTTCGAGGACAAGCTCCTTGAAGACGCATACAACAAATACATCTCGGCAAGAGCGGAGCTTGGCAGAACAAAGCCCCAGAACCTTATGGACATAGCTACACTTGCTACAAGATACCTCAAGGTTAAGGGAAAGCTTCCCAAGCTTGACGAATCCGAGGAAATCAACGCTTGTACCGTTAAAATCGAGATTGAAGTTGACGGAAAGAAAGAGCCTTGGCTTCTTCTTTTCAAGAACGAAACGCACAACCACCCCACAGAGATAGAGCCCTTCGGTGGAGCTGCAACCTGTATCGGTGGAGCTATCCGCGATCCCCTCTCGGGACGTTCGTACGTATACGCAGCTATGCGTGTTACGGGCGCGGCAGATCCTACCCGTCCTGTATCCGAAACTATAAAGGGTAAGCTTCCCCAGAGAAAGATAGTTCAAACCGCCGCTGCCGGCTACTCCTCTTACGGAAACCAGATAGGTCTTGCTACCGGTATGGTTGACGAGCTTTACCACGACGGCTACGCTGCAAAGCGTATGGAGATCGGTGCAGTTATCGCTGCAGCTCCCGAAGAAAACGTTCGCCGCGAGTGTCCCGATCCCGGTGACATCGTCATTCTTCTTGGAGGAAGAACCGGAAGAGACGGATGCGGCGGAGCTACCGGCTCGTCGAAGAAGCACACTCTTACCTCTCTTGAAACCTGCGGAGCTGAAGTTCAAAAGGGTAACGCGCCCGAAGAAAGAAAGCTTCAGCGTCTTTTCAGAAATCCCGAGGCTACAAAGCTTATCAAGCGTTGTAACGACTTTGGCGCAGGCGGTGTATCCGTTGCGGTAGGTGAGCTTGCAGACGGACTTGATATAGACCTTAACAAAGTACCCAAAAAATACGAAGGACTTGACGGCACAGAACTTGCAATAAGCGAATCGCAGGAAAGAATGGCAGTTGTTATCGAGCCCGAAAACGTAGATAAATTCCTCACCCTCGCTCTTAGCGAAAACCTTGAAGCTACGGTTATTGCAACCGTAACCGAAGAAAAGCGCTTGCGTATGAGATGGAACGGAAAGACTATCGTTGATATAAGCCGTGAATTCCTCAACTCCAACGGTGCAGAAAAGCACATCGACATTGCTCCGGCAAAGGTTGAAGCATTTGACAAAGCAATCCCCGCAACCTTTACCGATGGTATGAACGCTCTTGCGGAAGACCTCAACGTTTGCTCCAAGCGCGGACTTTCCGAGCGCTTTGACTCCACCATCGGCGCAGGCACGGTTCTTATGCCCTACGGCGGAAAGCATCAGAAAACTCCCATTCAGGCAATGGTTCACAAAATCTCGGTTGAGCAGAAGCACACCGACGATTGCTCCTTCATGTCTTGGGGATACAACCCCTATATCGCAGAAAAGAGCCCCTATCATTCGGCTTATCTCGCAGTAGTTGAAAGCGTTTCCAAGCTTATCGCTCACGGCGCTTCATTCGAGGACGTTTACCTCACCTTCCAGGAATATTTCGAAAAGCCCGGCAAGGATGCAAAGCGTTGGGGCAAACCTATGGCTGCGCTTCTCGGCGCATTCCGCGCGCAGATGGAGCTTGGTATCGCATCTATCGGCGGTAAGGACTCCATGAGCGGCTCGTTCGAAAACATTGACGTTCCTCCCACACTCGTTTCCTTCGCGGTTACAACCGGTAAGGTTTCCGAGGTTATTACAAACGATATTAAGGCTGCGGGCAACAAGCTCGTGCTTCTTACTCCCGAATACGGTGAAGATAATCTTCCCACCGCAGAGTCGCTTATAGCGCTCTACTCAAAGGTTACCACCCTTATGAGAAGCGGAAAGGTTTACTCCGCATACACACCCACCTTCGGCGGTATCGCAGAAGCCGTGTATAAAATGTGCATCGGTAACGGATTCGGCTTCGAATTCGACGAGAAGCTCACGCTTGATGAAATCTTCGGCTACAATTACGGCGCATTCCTTCTTGAAGTTGATGCTGATTTCGACGGTAAAGTTATCGGTTATGTAAACAATAATTCTCAAATCACCTATAAAAACGAATCCGTTTGCTCTTGCAGTCTTGCAGAAAAGTACGAAAGCAAGCTTGAGAGCGTATTCCCCTGCAAAGAGAAAAAGGACAACAAGACATACGAAGCGTTCTCCTTTGAAGCAAAAGAAAGAAAAGCTCCCTCGGTTCTTGTGGCTCGTCCCAAGGTTCTTATCCCCGTATTCCCCGGTACAAACTGCGAGTTCGATACCGCGAAGGTTATGCGTGATGCAGGCGCAGATGCAGAGATATTCGTTGTAAACAACCTTACTAAAGACGGCATCACCAAGAGCACCGAGGACTTCGCAAGAAAGCTCCGCGAATCTCAGATGGTATTCGTTCCCGGTGGATTCTCCGGCGGTGACGAGCCTGACGGTTCGGGTAAGTTCATTATGGCGTTCTTCAGAAATGAAGCAGTTAAGAATGAAATCCACGCTCTCCTTGATAACCGCGATGGTCTTATGTGCGGTATCTGTAACGGATTCCAGGCGCTCGTTAAGCTTGGTCTCGTTCCCTACGGACGCATTGTTGAAGCGGATGCAAATGCTCCCACTCTTACGTTCAACAACATTTCACGCCACCAGTCGAAGCTTGTGAGAACGCGTATAGCATCTAACAAGTCCCCCTGGCTCTCCGCAACCAACGTTGGCGACGTTTATACAGTTCCGATCTCACACGGCGAAGGCAAATTCCTTTGCTCCGAGGCAGATGCTCTTGCTCTCGCAAAGAACGGTCAGGTTGCAACGCAGTACGTTGATCTCGACGGAAATCCCACCGACGATATTCGCTACAATCCCAACGGCTCTACCTTCGCTATCGAGGGTATAACCTCTCCCGACGGACGCGTTCTCGGTAAGATGGGACACAGTGAGCGTATCGGCTCCGGTCTTTACAGAAACGTTATCGGCGAATTTGATATGAAGATGTTCGAATCCGCTGTTAAGTACTTCAAGAAATAAAAAGCACGCGGGCGGAGTTTCCGCCCGCTCAAATAAAATTAAGTAAAGGATTGGTATAATGGCATATTTATCCGATATTGAAATCGCGCAGAGCGCGGAAATGAAGCCTATTGGCGAGATTGCCAAGGCTGCCGGAATCGAAGAAGAATATTTGGAGTATTACGGAAAATATAAGGCGAAGATAAACTATTCGCTTCTCAATGAAAGCAAGCGAGAAAATGGAAAGCTTATTCTCGTTACCGCTATCACCCCCACTCCTGCAGGCGAAGGAAAAACAACTACTACCATAGGTCTTGCAGACGGTATGAAGAGAATCGGAAAATCTGTTGCGGTAGCTCTTCGCGAACCCTCACTCGGTCCCGTTTTCGGAATCAAAGGCGGCGCAGCGGGCGGCGGATACGCGCAGGTTGTTCCTATGGAAGATATAAATCTCCACTTTACAGGTGACTTCCACGCTATCGGCGCAGCTAACAACCTTCTTGCCGCAATGCTCGATAACCACATCTACCAGGGCAACGCGCTCAACATCGACCCGAGAAGAATTACTTGGAAAAGATGCGTTGATATGAACGACCGTCAGCTCCGTTTCGTTACCGACGGTCTTGGCGGAAGAGTTAACGGTGTTCCGAGAGAAGACGGATTTGATATTACTGTTGCTTCGGAAATTATGGCAGTTTTCTGCCTTGCAAACTCGATTGCCGACCTTAAGGACAAGCTCTCCAAAATAGTTGTTGCTTACACCTATGACGAGAAGCCCGTAACCGCCGGTGACATTGGCGCAACCGGCGCTATGGCAGCTCTTCTTAAAGACGCGCTTAAACCCAACCTCGTTCAGACTCTGGAAGGAACTCCCGCGTTCGTTCACGGCGGTCCTTTTGCAAATATCGCCCATGGATGCAACTCGGTTATTGCTACCAAGATGGCAATGAAGCTTGCCGACTACGCTATTACCGAGGCGGGATTCGGTGCAGACCTCGGAGCTGAAAAGTTCCTTGACATCAAGTGCAGAAAGGCAGACCTCACTCCCTCTGCAGTTGTTATCGTTGCTACCGTTCGCGCGCTCAAAATGCACGGCGGACTTCCCAAGACGGAGCTTGGCGAGGAAAATCTCGACGCGCTTAAGGCGGGAATTCCCAATCTTCTTCGCCACGTATCCAATATTAAAAACGTATATAAGCTTCCCTCGGTTGTTGCGGTTAACCGCTTCCCCACCGACACGGATGCTGAAATCGAGCTTATTATTGACGAGTGCAAAAAGCTCGGCGTAAACGTTGTTCTCTCTACCGTTTGGGCTGACGGCGGTAAGGGCGGAGAGGCTCTTGCTAAAGAGGTAGTTCGTCTTTGCGAAGAAGAAAAGGGCGACTTCACTTACGCTTACGATGAAAATCTTTCTATACCCGAAAAGATAGAAGCAATCGTTAAAAAGGTTTACGGCGGAAGCGGTATATCCATTCTTCCCCAGGCGAAGAAGCAGATAGCTACTCTTGAGCAGTACGGCTACGATAAGATGCCCGTTTGTATGGCTAAAACGCAGTACTCCTTCTCCGACGATATGACCAAGCTCGGCGCTCCCGAAAACTTCACCGTTACCATCAAGAACGTTAAGGTAAGCGCGGGCGCGGGATTCGTTGTTGTTCTCACCGGTGACATTATGACGATGCCCGGACTTCCCAAAGCTCCCTCGGCTCTCAAAATAGACGTTGACGATAACGGAAAAATCACAGGATTGTTCTAATTTGAGAACTAAAGTTTACTTTTATCAAGCTTTTATCTAAATTATTCAACTAAAGAAGGACTACAAGGATGAAAAAGATATTCAAGCATTTTATTGCATTATCTCTCGTTTTCGCGCTCCTCTTTTCACTTGTCGGATGCGATTTTAAAAGCTTACTCGGTGGCGAAACGACCGGCGGCTCAAATGACACCCAAAAAGAATTAAAACCTTACACGGTTACCTACGTTACCGATTACGAAAAGATTAAGAACGTAATCTTTATTATAGGTGACGGAATGGGTGACGTTCAGCTCGACGCAGGCGAATTGGCATACGATAAGGAATACACCTTCAGAGATACCTTTTCGGCAATTTCCTCCGAAACCAACTCGCTTGATCCCGACACCAATGAGGCTACCGAAACCACAGACTCCGCTGCAGCGGCAACAGCTTTGGCTACCGGCGTGTTAACTTATAACAAGCGCATTTCTATGGATTCGAACTTCAACGAATTCACAACCTTCTTGGATTTAGCAAAGAGCGTTGGCAAATCTACCGCAGTGGTTACAACCGATTATCTCTCCGGCGCAACCCCCGCAGGATTCTCTGCTCACACGCTCGCAAGAAGCCTTGAAATAGAAATCATCAAAAGCCAGATAACCTCCGGCGTTGATCTTCTTATCGGTCAGTACGATGAAACCTACGATAAATACGAAAAGCAAATCAAGGAAAAATACAACTACGTTAAAACCTACGATAAGGAAGCGATTCTTGCTTCAAAGGAAAGCGATGCGCTTTGCCTCTTCAATATAGAAAAATCAACCAATGATTCTATCGAATTGAAAGATGCAACCGATCTCGCAATCAACTATCTTGCAGATGACCAAGACGGCTTCGTTCTCGTTATTGAGCAGGCACACATTGACAAGAAATGCAGTGACAACGATTTCGAAGCGGCAGCAAAAGCAAGCAACAGCCTTAATGATACAGTCGAGTACGTGTTGAATTTTGCAAGTCAAAGAGATGATACGGCAGTTATCGTTACCGCCGATCACGAAACAGGCGGACTCAAGGTTAGCTCGAACCCCGAAGAGTACGAAAACACCTCAACAAGCTTAAACGGCACTGTGTTCTCTTACGAATTCTCCACCACTAACCACACTCAAACGCCCGTTCCCTTCTACTTCTACGGTTTTGGCGCGAAGCCCGAGCGTTTCACAACCTATTCCTCGAAGGAGAAACTCAAAAACAACGAGATTTTCTTCATAGTTAAAGACCTAGTCATGCACTCGCAAATGGTCGAGGAGTAACTAAATCAATAAAACAATAAGCAAACGATTTAAAACGCAAATCAAATCGTTTGCAAAACAAAAACGTTCAAACAAAGCGTTGATAAAAAACAATCGGACAAAGCGTTTGTAAAGCAAAAACATTTTTTGAAAAACAAACTGTCATCGTTTGATTTAAAATTAACACGGGGCTACCTCAAATCGAGGTAGCCCCGCGCATTTATTGTTTTTTCTGTGTTTTGCTTATATATATCCTCATCATATTCAAATGAATACGTGTTAGAATATACACCGCTCCAACAAGCTGTCTGCCGCTCCATGTAAACGTATATGCAGAGCCGTTGATGTAGCTTGACAGATTACTTCAAGAGGCAAAACTTGGGCAATTGTATTTAATTTGTAAGCAATTGTTTTCATTTTGCCTCAAAACCGATTGAACATTTGTTTTAAGAGCGTTTTTATTATCGCATAGGAAAGCTTTTATATAATGCCACCTCACATTCAAAAGTTACGCTTTGCGAAATAGTTACATCGCCCTTCAAAACTTCCACACTTACTGTAAGATTATATACTTTACCGTCCACTATTTCCACTTGTTCTTCTGTAAAAAAAACATTATCATATTTCTCTCTACCATCAATTTCACCTTCAAATAACTCATTACCTATTTTTTTAAATTGAAGTTCTTTTTGAAAATCATAGTGCAAAAGAAGATTGTCATTTTCTTTTAATTCCGCATCTTTTATTATAACTTTCTCTTCTCCTGTTTTTGAATATACACAAATCCATATATCGAATCCCCGATTGACTTCCTTGATATAGGGAAAAATTACAACGCTATCAACTTTTGCAAACTCAAAATGTTCCGAAGTAAAATAATCTTCATCTAAATGATCCGTTATATTTTTGATATGAAACTCTCTGGCTACTACAACCATTCGACAAGCACATAAAACGAAGAGAATTGTTACAAATAAAAGAGCACTAGTCAATTTGTTAATTGTTTTCATCACTAACCACCTCCTAATTAAATATGGTAACCTTGGATTCAAATTGCTCTCTTGTGTTACTAAATCCTGTTAAATAATACGGTAGCATATCCGCAAAGAAATGTCCTATTCCTGTGCCGCACGTTTTAATATAATCTGAAAATTTGGCATCATTTTCAGGTGCTTTATACAACGGACAATAATTATAAGTAGCAATATATCTTGGATCTGTCATAGGTTTTAATGTATCACCATCAAATACAGCTTCTCTACCATCCGGATGTATGTATTTTTCTTCTGGTGCTCCAATTCCGTTATCGTGATATATCGATTCTGCTTCTGATAAACGCGTCCATCCAGAATCTTTTATAGCAACTTCTTCATATGTTGGATGTTCACCGTTTTTTTCTTCTCGTTCTTCAAAGTGCCATTTAGTAGCGTTATAATAAGTCGAATATGCAAAATCTTTAACATTTTCTACTATATTTTCAAAGAATTCTGCCCAATTACCGTTTTCGTCGGTGAACATTATAGGATTATTGAAGCAATAAACATACAGATTCTTATCTATCAAACTACTCGACGTTGCAAAAACAAATTCCGGTTGATCGGGCGAAACGAATCTGAAGTTATTCGGGTCATAAAGTCTTGTACCGAGGACGTAGAGATACAAATCGTGGTCGTAATAATATCCTCTGAACAAGAAGGGATTATCGTATGCGGGTGTGTTGTAACCACCGTTATGAGTGGTTCTGTACCAATCTCCATATCCCGTATATCTATACGTTATAAGCAACGTTCCCACTGCATCATATACAGCAACAATATCTCCTTGTAGATTCTTCTCATACCAATAGGTAGACCAGCCGTTTGCATTATCATGATCATAATACATCATACCTATCGGGGAGTTTTGCGAGTCGTAGATGTACAAAGTTATGTTTCCATTCGTTTCTTCTCCTACAAGCTTTGTTCCATCGTAGAAGTAACGCGTAGTTATACCGTCTTCGGTTTTGCTCGTTCTATATCCGTTTTCGTTATACGTGAACGTGCTGGAAATATACGAGCTTCTCGTTATTGCTACAGGGTTCTTTCCTTCCCAAGTGAACGTGTAGTTTCCGCCCCAAAGGCTGTAGTACGTCAAAGGTCTTCCAGCTTCGTCGTATGTTACGGTATGTCCGTTAACACGTGTCATTTGATCGCCCCAACCGTCAGTTGAATAACCGAAATTATAAGAATATCTCGCTGCAGTTGGCGTCACGCCCTCTGCGGTTAATGCGTATTTTTCGTAATAAACAATATTTCCGGCATTATCATAGGTGTACGTGCATGTTTCGTTTAATGCACCGTTATCCTCGCGAATAAGCTGACCTATATCATCATAATAATAACGGAATTCTACTCCGTCACTACGCGAGATTTTGGTTATATTCCAGTTTTTATCATACTCGTACGTATATACAAGAGACGTTCCGTCATTTACCGTGCTTGTATACGTTTTAACGTTTATTGAAGCATTGTTGTTTTCATCTATTTCATAGGTATATTCTATGTCATTTGAGAACGATTCGATAGAAGTGTAATAATTATAACTCTTACCGGACAATCTGTCAAAATCATCATAATAAAGATTTTCCCGTCCGTGGGATAAGTAAGTTTCCAAAACAACACTGCTTAATTTATCGTCACTTCTATAGTTGTAATGATAAAAAACATCTGCTGTACCCGTATCCGTCGGTTCATAGTTGATGTAATAAAACTGTCCCGAAAGTTTTCCCTTATCGTTATAAACGAAAGCAGATGAAAACTCGTTATACATTTCATCGTTTTTATATTCTCTGAATGCGATTAAACGGATATTGTTATCGTAGTTGTACAAGATGCTTTTTCCATTAATATGGTCAATAAACTTATGCACTTGTCCGTATGCCGTATATTCGTATTCGTATGCTTTGGTTTTTTTCCAAAGTTATTATGCCAACCAAGGCGCAAATAGGAGATCATACAAAAGGCAAAACTTGGGCAATTGTATTTAATTTGTAAGCAATTGTTTTCATTTTTCCCCTTCAATTGATTGCAATTCTACATTCTCTACCTTTTGTTTCATTTCTTCTATAAGTTTTATTTTCTTTTTTACATTCAAGAAATCTTTTAGAATGCTAATTTTCTTTTCGTTGCAATCGCAAATTTTCACAAATGTTGCCAAAATAGGAGGAGAAACAACATAGCAGTTTTTCACACATTCTTCTATACTAACAATTTCACTATATAATATCCTTGTACGTTTATAAATTTTCACGGACACAACTTCGCTCTCTTTAAAAAATACCAACTCAAACACACAAATAAACAAAAACAATCCAAAAAGTATAAGGCCCCCAAAAACCAAAGCGACCATTGTATCATTTTGTACACCATTAGAAAATTTAAGACTTAACACAAGGATTATCAAGAAAAACAAAATGTACAAAATCACAGTGAAACATGTAATATCATTCAAAATAGTTTTTTTCATAATTATCACCACAATCCATTTCTCAATTTATCTAACAAAATACTTAACGGCAACGAAAATTCTTTTTCTATTGTATATTCAACACACCATTTTTTAAAAGACTTTCCGGATGTTGCTCTTTGTTGTTTCATACTATCTACCATGCCGCCAACCCCAAAACTAACCAAACCTTCAACCGCTACCACCGCGGCATGCTTCAACGCATTAGAAAATGTTTCTTCATCAAATCGTCTATTAATTTTTTCTTGAACTAAATATCCTGCAGCTCCTGCTATTGCAGACACTCCGGTAGATACTGTCGCGGCGATAGCTGCACTTCCCGCACTTACCGTTCCGGCTCCCGCTATTATAGGTCCAAGATATGAAGCTCCCAAAGCGGTAGAAAGCCCGGTTGCTCCACCAACGATAGCACTATTTGCTACCGATCCCCAATCCATTTCTTTTAAATTACCTCCGTTGGAATTTAACTGTGTTATGGCATCAGCAGCCGCGCTCGCGAAAATGCCAATAACCGCGCCAAGCACTGGGGCAACCCACCACAATTCACCATCGTGATCAACACGCATTACAGGGTTATTATCGCAGTAAGCATAAAGATTCTTATCTGTCAATCCTTCCGGAGTCGCTGTAATAACGTCGGCT
>JAZRDI010000003.1:0-14737 GCA_045660185.1 Eubacteriales bacterium
ATATGTTTGAAATTATCACGGGGCACGGGGGCGATGGCGAAAACCTACAAGTCACCGCGCTTGACGACAAAAGGCTTTCGGTCACACTGAAGGTTGACGTTCCCTATTTTTACGAGCTTCTTGCGCACCCGTCATTCTTCCCTGTACGCGAGGACGTAGTCAAAAACGAAGCTTGGGCAACCGATGCCTCAACATTTGTATCAAACGGTGCGTACAAAATGGCAGCGTGGAATCACAACAGTCTCATCACCCTCACCAAAAACGAGCAATACTATGCAAAAGACTCGATTACAATGCCGAAAATCAACTTCTTCCTCTCCGATGATGCAAACAATATGCTTGCCAACTTCAAAAAGGGCGATTGGCAGTTCATCGACAGTCTTCCGACCAACGAAATCAAAGCACTGAAGGAGAGTTACGGCGACGAATTTTTTGCCGTAGGACAAATCGGAACTTATTATATTTCCTGGAACATCAACCGAACTATTTTGCCCGCGTCAAGCACGCTCCGCGGTAACGAAAAGGCGCGTGCCGAAGCCGAAATACGCAAGGCGCTCAATATGCTCCCCGACCGCAATTATATAGCCGAAGAAATCGGTCAGTCGGGGCAAGTCCCCGCCTCGAGCTTCGTCGCGCTCGGCATAAAAAATCCCGACGGCACAGAATTCTCCGCCACCGCAGGCGGAAATAAGGATTTTTCGGGTTATTTCGACACCTCTCGCGAGGCTTACCGAGAAAATGTTTTTGTTGCGATTGATATTTTAAAGAAGTACTACGATCTTGATATAACGGAATAATCAGCGAAAAAGAGAGAACCGCCGGATCATATTACACGATATTCATCCGTGAAGTTCTTTCTTTTTTATTTTCAAACATTTACCGTCTTTCACTCTTATACTCACTTACTTAAAAAAATGAATATTTCTCGAAAAAAAGTTGTTTTATTAACAGTTTGTTAACAAAAAAGCACTTTCCGTGTGATAAAATATTAAAGTCTTACGCGTGTACCTACGTGCGAAACAAAAAACAATAAAAGGAAAGAAAGACAATGGAAATTTTATACGAAAGTATCCTCGAACTTTTCACCGATACAGGCTGGAAATACGTTGTTATGTGGCTTATCGGCGGACTCCTTATCTATCTTGCTATCAAGAAGGATATGGAACCTACACTTCTCCTTCCCCTCGGATTTGGTACCATTATGGTAAACCTTCCGAACTCCGGAGCTATCGGTGCAGAAGGACCTCTCACGACCTTATTCAATGCGGGTATTGCAAACGAGCTCTTCCCTCTCATACTCTTCATAGGTATCGGAGCGATGATAGACTTTGGCCCCGTTCTCTCCAACCCCAAGCTTATGATCTTCGGAGCTGCAGCGCAGTTCGGTATATTCTTTACTTTCTGCCTTGCATCAATGTTCTTCGATCTTCCTGCGGCTGCATCTATCGGTATTATCGGTGCTGCTGACGGTCCTACCGCTATCGTTGTTGCAAACAAGCTTCTCGGACCTACGTCAACGATTACCGGTGCTATAATGGTTGCCGCTTACTCGTATATGGCCCTTGTTCCAATTATACAGCCCCCCGTTATCAAGATGATGACAACCAAAAAGGAAAGACTTATCCGTATGCCTTACAAGCCCCAGAACATTTCAAAGGCTACGAGAATTCTCTTCCCCATCATCATTACCATAATTGCAGGACTTGTTGCTCCCTCTTCGGTTGCGCTCGTAGGATTCCTTATGTTCGGTAACCTCATTCGTGAGTGCGGAGTTCTTGACTCGCTCTCCGAAACCGCGCAGAAGGTTCTTGCTAACCTCGTTACTATATTCCTCGGTATCACGATCGCTTGCCAGATGCATGCTGATAAATTCCTAAGCGTAAATACGCTTCTTATTCTTGCGCTCGGTCTTTTCGCATTCATATTTGATACTGCGGGCGGAGTTCTCTTCGCTAAGTTCTTAAATCTCTTCCTCAAGGAAAAAATCAATCCCATGATAGGCGCAGCAGGTATTTCCGCATTCCCCATGTCGGGACGCGTTGTTCACAAGATGGGACTTGAAGAGGATCCCCAGAACTTCCTTCTTATGCAGTCTATCGGTGTAAACGTTTCGGGTCAGATTGCTTCGGTTATTGCCGGCGGTCTTATCCTAAGCTTTATGCTTCCTCTTATTTAATCGGTGAAAGGAGATAAAGTATTATGAAAAAATCAACTAAAGTTATAACACTTATTCTTATGCTTGTTCTTACCTTCTCCGTATTCGCAATTTCTGCATTTGCGGCAGAGTCTGCGGAGGATATCGCAAAGGATATCGTAGATGAGCTTGAAAAAGAAGCTACAAATAAAATTGAAGTTGACTTCGATGCCGGCCGTTTCGTTGACTCTCTTCAGTATATGTGGAAGGGTATGCTCTGCATCTTCATAGTAATCGGTGCTATTATTCTCTCAATCTACGGACTCAATAAGGCTATTAATTCTATTGAAGCTAAAAAGAATTCCAAGCCCAATGACGAGAACTAATCGGGATATCGAAATCGCAAAAGATTAAATTGATAAAGCTCACAAAGAACTAACAATTTAAAATTAAAAACAGTGACAATTTAAAATAAAAAGCAGTGACAATTTAAAACAAGAAAAATGCAGACGGAGCGCACGTTAGTGTAAACTCTGTCTGCATTTTTTATTTGTTTCGGCTTTAGGCTCTATAATATTTCTAACTGCAACCCGTCATAGACGGATGTGGCATAAGCGCTTCGCGCAGCGATGTAATCGCGTTTCGCTAATGATGTTAATTTCAATTAGAATTGTAGGGGCGTTCTTCGAACGCTAGCGAGCGACCTCCCGCCCTACAACCAAAACAAAAAGCGACTCGGCAAACCTCACGTTTCAATGAAGCCACCGAGCCGTTTTTATTTAGTTATAAAGCTACAGTTTCTTATTCCTCTTCGGGAACGTAATTGTAATGAATTGTTGCACCGGTGAGTTTTTCATTGTACATACCAATCAAAATATTTTTCCATTCTTCCTTACTACCCGTATAATATACGGTTTTGAGGTTGGAGCAATATAACGCGGCATAACCAATAAACTCGACGCTATCGGGGATTGTTATGCTTGTAAGGCCATCGCAATCAGAGAACGCAGAATCACCAATCGAAGTAACGCTATCGGGAATTGTTATGCTTGGAAGTCCGATGCATTTATAGAACGCATAATCACCAATACTCTTTACGCTATTTGGAATTATTACGTTTGTTATACTCTGGCAATAATAGAACGAATAGTTACCAATTGAAGTAATTCCCTCGGGAATAACAACCTCTGTTACCAATTTACCATTTAAATATAATTTTTTTGCAAAAGAAAGAGGATTAGCATATTCATGACCAAAAGATATGTTACACCAAGCAACCATATCGCTAATGTTTACTCTCTCAAGACTGGTACACCAATAAAATGCCCAACCATCAATATTCGTAACGCTATTTGGGATTGTTATGCTTGTAAGGCTGGTGCAACTACGGAAAGCTCCATCGTTAATATTTGTAACACTATCGGGAATCGTTACGTTTGTGAGCCCGGTGCAATTTTCAAACGCGTTGTCACCAATACACGTAACGTTATTCGGAATAGATATACTTATTAAATTTTTGCAATTTTCAAATGCTCCGTAACCAATAAAAGTGGTATTTTCATTGATGGTATAAGCCTCCAAATTTTTATTAGTTATCTCTATTAATACCGCATAAGGATTATCTTTATTGCCAATGTATTTACCATATCCATATTCGGTATATAATGCAGAATTGCAATAATAGAATGCATTTATACCAATACTCTTTACGTTATTTCCAATTGTTACGCTTGTAAGGTTGCTGCAAGAAGAGAACGCAGAATCACCAATCGAAGTAACACTATCGGGAATTGTTATATTCGTAAGACTCGAGCAATAATAAAACGCAGAATCACCAATCGAATTAACGCTGTTACCGATTGTTACAGTTGCAAGATTTGAGCACAAATAGAACGCCTTCTCGCCCACACTCTTTACACCGTTTCCAATTATCACGTTTGTAAGATTTTTACATTCATAAAATACAAACGCACCGAGACTTGTAACGTTATCCGGAATTATTGCACTCGTAAGGTTTGAGCAACGTGAGAATGCATTATCAGCAATCGAAACAACGCCATCACCAATGGTTACACTTACAAGGCTGATGCAATCAGCAAATGCAGCATAACCGATATTAGTAACGCTATCGGGAATTGTTACGCTTTTTAAATTATCACAATCATAAAACGCACGCTCATCAATCATAGTAACACTATTTCCGATCGTTACGCTTTCAAGATTAGGACAGTAAGGAAATGCAACAAAGCCTATATAGGTAATGCTATCCGGAATCACAACGGATGTAATTGTGGTGTTTTCATAAAATGCTCGTGTGCGTATCCCCGTTACCGGTACGCCATTATAAATATCTGCTATAACAACATTTGTAGCAGTTCCTGTATAACCTACAACTTCCGCATAAGTTTCATCTTCGGAAATCTCATAGAGTATTCCTTCTGTAGAAGCAACGGGTTGGTTACATACTGCGCAATAGCCGGAAGATTGTACAGTATGGTCTGCTATAGCGGTATAATTCGTCTTTTCAACAAATCCACAAACGGAACAAGTGCTTTCGTCATATCCCTGCGCTACGCAAGTGGGAGTTACTGTTATTGTTGTAAATTTATGATTTTCGTAAAAACCTTTTTGCCACTCAATCGCATTACATTCGCTACAAATATGGTAATAAAGTCTGTTTTCGCAGTTTGTATTTGAATTTTCGCTATAGTTTATCCACTCTCCAAAATTATGGATATGTCCCGCGCTGTTGGGAAGCTCAATGGGATCGAGAACAGTTCCGTCTGTGAGCGTGATAACCATTCTGCCTTCATCATCGAGTACAATCTCTTTTATTGAAATAGCGTCTTTTCCGTCAACACCTTCTGCCTTGATGCCGGTGTTTACGCCATCAATGTACCAATAGCCGTTTTCGATGTAAGGAGTCTTTCCGTCAGTGCCGTCTTTACCGGTGACTTTACCGCAATTTATAGTTTTTCCGTTAGAGAGAACGACCAACAAATTTCCGATATTATCTACGGTAACACTCGTAATGCCGACGCCGTCTTTGCCGTCTTTGCCGTCTTTACCGCTGATAAGCTCAACGAACTCTTCGAGAGTTCCTTCGAAGCCGAGATTTTGAGCCTTTGCGTAGGCGGATGCAAATGTAATTTTGTTTAGGTCGAATGGCTCATTTTGCGGGTTGCCTGCACCATCATTGGTGTCGGGTGTTGTGTTGTTACACGCTATAACAGAGAGCGAGAGAAGCACAACGAATAGGAGCGAAAGCAGTTTTTTCATTTTCAAATCCTTCTTTTCTTTTTTATTTTTCGATGAAAAAATAAAAGTGCGCCAACCGAGGTCAGCGCACCGAAAAACGCCAGCCCCAAGTTGTCGCCAAACGAACTTTATCGCAGATAAGTATGTCCATACTATCAAACGGGAGCGGCATTTTTACCGAATATAACTCGTTTAATAGTATGACAAAAAGAGTATGATTCTCCCTACAAAAAAGAACATACTTATGTTTGCGATTATTAAGTTCGTTTGGCACATTCATTATAGCACGTTTTGGAGAATTTGTAAATAGAATTTTAGAAATATATTATGTCTAATAAAAACCGTAAGTTCCCAGAGCGCAAAAATCCCTCTCGGAAGGAGCCTTTAATGTATGCTAACAACCTTCCTCTATCTCAAAACAACTCTCCAAAACAAAAAGAAAAACGCAGACAAAGCCGCACGTTAGTGTAAACTCTGTCTGCATTTTTAATTTTTCTAACCACAACCCGTCATAGACGGATTTAATCCACTTGGGTGGATTTCATCTGATAACATCAGATTTCATCCGATTTATCGGATTTCATTGCGCAAGTCGCAAAGCTCGCGCTTATTCTTCGGGAACGTAGTTATAATGAATTGTTGCATTGGTGAGATTGGAATTGGTATGGTCAATCGAGATTTTGTCCCATTCTTTCTCACTGCCGGTGTAATATACGTTTTTGAGAGCGGTGCAATTACGGAACGCAAAGTCAGAAATAGAAGCAACACTATCCGGGATTATTATGTTTTCAAGGGCAGTGCATGATGAAAACATAGATTCACCGATTATTTCTACACCGTCGCATATTATGACATCGGTAAGACTTGAACAATTATAGAACGCATCGAAATCAACTGTTTTTACACTTCCGGGAATAGTTATAGCGGTAAGACTTGTGCAACCCGAAAACGCGGAATATCCGATTTTTGTAACACTTTCCGGAATAATTATATCCACAAGGCTTGAACAGTTCGCAAACATTCTATCGCCTATTACCATAGTTCCATCACCTATTGTAATCTTTGCAAGATTATAGCAAGCAAAAAACGCTTCCTCACCAATATTTGTTACATTGCTTCCGATTATCGCTTCCTCTAATGCCGCGCATGATGCAAAAGCGCACGTTCCTATAGTTATTACGCTATCGGGAATAAACAACTTGGTTATTTCGAAGCATTCAAAAAATGCATAACTCGAAATTTCTGTTACAGAATCTCCGGCAGGAGAAACAGAAGGAATAACAACGTTCGGATCCAAATTTTCTACGTCGCCTAATCCTACCGAGCATGTGCCGTCGCCATTCGAACGAAAAGCTAAACCTTCGCTGTAATAATAATGATTACATACGATGCACACATAATTTACATACGCATGACCTTTTGCATCTGTATAATCATCAATGTAGCTTTCCTTACAATCACAAGTATATGTTGTATATCCGCGGGCTGTACAAGTTGCCTCAGTTATGACCTTACTGTAACTGTGCTTATGCTCTTCTGCGTAAGGTGGCCATACGGTTACAACACCTTCAACATAATGCCAGAAATTCCCCTCGGTTGTTGGAGGATTTTCGGAATAGTAATAACGCGTGGCGTTGGTTAAGTCTTTATTTCTCGACTCAATAGAAATCGCATTCCATTCTTCTTCGCTTCCGGTATAATATACGTTTGTAAGAGCGTAGCAACCATAGAACGCACCCATGTAAATCTTTCTTATACTCTTGGGGATTGTTACGCTTGTAAGACCGGAGCAAGAAGAGAACGCACCCAAGTCAATGCCTAATACGCTATCAGGGATTACTATGCTTGTAAGAGAGGTGCAAGAAGAGAACGCCTCTTCACCAATGCTTGTTACACTATCGGGGATTAATATGCTTATAAAAAAGTCACAACAAGCGAAAGCATGATTGCCAATGCTTGTTACGCTATTTGAAATAACAAAGCTTGTTTCTTTTTTTCCCATAGCATATTGAATCAAGGTTTTGCCGTCTTTGCTATAAAGATTTCCGTCAATAGATTTATATGAGTTGTTTTCCTCATTAACATAGATGCTTGTAAGCGCGGTGCACAACAAGAACGCCAAATCGCCAATGCTTGTTACGCTATTTCCTATTCTCAAGCTTGTAAGAGATGTGCAACGAGAGAACGCGTCATCGCCAATTCTTATTACACTATCGGGAATTACTATGCTTGTAAGAGAGGTGCAAGAAGAGAACGCATAATTCCCAATTCTTGTAACACTATCGGGAATAGTAAAACTTGTATCTTTTTTCCCTATAGCATATTGAATCAAGGTTTTGCCGTCTTTGCTATAAAGATTTCCGTCAATAGACTTAAATGCGCTATTTCCTTCTTCGACACATATGCTTGTAAGCGCATGACAAGAGAGCGCATAATTTCCAATGCTTGTAACGCTATCGGGAATTTCTATGGTCGTAAGCGCGAGGCAAGAAGAGAACGCTCCCTCGCCAATGCTTTTAACGCTATTTGCTATTGCCACTCTTGTTAATTGCTCACAATTATCGAATGCAAACTCCTCAATGCTTGTTACGATGTCCCCATCGGGAGAAACAGGTGGGATTACAAGGTATGTGTCTTTACAAGTTCCAATACCTCTAACGAAGCAAGTTCCGTTACCACGAGAGATAAATTCAAGTCCTCCACTGTAAACAGGTGCAAGGTATTCCTGCCAAACGGTAGGTACACCTTCAACATAATGCCAGAAATTTCCGTTCGTTGTAGGTTGAGTTTCACTGTAATAATAACGCGTCGCAAAAATAAGATCATCATTCGCAAGTTCATCTATGTGAATAGATTCCCAATCGCTTTCCGTTCCGCCGTAATATACAGAGATTAAAGAATCACAGGAAGAAAAAGCACATTCACCAATGGTTTCAACAGATACAGGAATAACTATACTTTCAAGCTTTGTACAATGACCAAAACCATCACCTTCAATTTTGGTTACACCTTGCGGAATTGTAATATTTACAAGACTTGTACCGTAAAACATTTCATATGCAATTGAGGTGATTTTTTCAGGAAGATTAACGTTAATTAAATTATCACAGGATAAAAACAGTCCATAACTAATGTTTTTAACAGTATTTGATAATTTAACACTTGTAAGATAATCACATTCGGCAAATGCCAATAGGCATATTGTATCAACAGCATCAGGAAGGATAAATTCTGCGTTTTGTTTACCTATAGCATACTGTATGAAAGTCTTTCCATCTTTGGTGTAAAGATCACCATATAATGATTTGTAATTTTGGTTGTTTTTGTCAACCGAGATGTTCGTAAGTTTTTCACAACGAGCAAATGCAATATCACCTATTAAGGTTACAGAATCTCCAATTATTACACTTTCAAGATTTTCACAACCGTAAAAACCGTACCAACCTATTGAAAGAATGCTGTTTGGTATAACAACACTTTTAATGGTTGAACACTCGCGAAAAGCAAAATCAGCAACAGCTGATACCGGAAGTCCGTTATGCTCTTCGGGAATAACTATATCCGTATCCATACAGCTACCTATACCCGACACCATATAATGCGTTTCGTCATCGCTCAACACATAGCTCAATCCCTCGCTTACTTTCAGTGTTTCTCCACAATATGTACATGTATTATTCACATAGTTATGACCATGCGCATCAACATAATCACCGACATACGTATCTGAACAATCGCAACTGTAAATTGTATATCCCTGAACAGTGCAAGTCGGTTCTCGTTTCATCACCGCAGAATAGGAATGAGTGTGTAAATTCGTGTTATCGTCGTTATCTTCGTCGGAATCATTCAGCTTGTCGCTATCGAAAACGCCCTTATCAACGTAATTATCTTTATCGCTCGGTTCTTCGATTTTTAAACTATCTCCCCAAGAAAGATTTATCACTACATCGTTATTTACGCCATCTATATTGACATTTTTCAACGCTATCTTATTTAAATCGCCCTTGTCATCAAAGTACAAATTGCATTTACATCCGGGTTGATAAAAATTCGAATATTTAGGATGATCTTTAGACTTTTTTTCGTCAACGTCTATGCCTACCGCATACGAGCCGTCTTCGGTCAAATTAAACTCAAGGTTATCAAACCAACTGTTCGGCAAGTTATCCGGAAAAGCCTGATGAACTTCTTTGACTTTCGTATAATTTTCTATGTAGCTTAAAACGTCATCGTGATTAGAGCTATAAAGATGCTTACTTCCGTTTTTAGTTAAGTAATACATCTTATTTCCCTTTAGCGTTATAGCTTCAATCTCTTGGTTATCAACCGAAGAAACTATAGAGGTATAATATAAATCGTCATCACTGTAAACCAATTTCACATTTGCGGAATCGTTTGAAGTTTCCGATTTGCTCCATTCTATCTCAACACAATAAATAAGACCGTTGCCTTTGTTTTTGTATTTGTTTATAGACGAACCGTATAAGTCCTTTGGAGTTTTTCCGTCAAACAGCTTTTTTTGGTTAAGCGCGCCTGATGATATAGCACCTTGAAAAGCATCGCAAGATGCAAAGAAAATAACTGTCACAAGCAATAACGCTATAAAACTCAAAAATTTTGAAATGCGAATTTTCATAATTTCTCCTCCATTCAAAAATACCGACAGTAAAATTGCAATGGCCATTCTTCAAGGAAAAGAATAGCCATTATAGGTATATTATCTTACTTCTTCATTCCCTCATAGATTTCGTTAAACTGCTTTACGCAGGATGCGAAGTCCTCGATGGCTCCGTTTACAACGGAGGGGTCGGTCATATCTATGCCGGCTACGAGGAGGCTATCAAGGGGAGACTTTGCGCCGCCGCACTTAAGGAAATCTATATACTGATTCACGTAAGAGGCGCCTTCTGTTTCGATTCGCTTTACGATAGCGGTAGCTGCGGAAATGCAGGTCGCGTACTTGTAAACGTAGAAGCATGTATAGAAGTGAGGTATTCTCATCCACTCGTAAGAAATCTGCTTGTCACACGCAACGTCGGGACCGAAGTACTTCTTAACGAGTCTATAATATCTCTTGTTAAGAAGCTCTGCGGTGAGGGGCTCGCCCTTTTCGGAGAGAGCGTGAATATCGCGCTCAAACTCTGCAAACATCGTCTGGCGGAAGAGAGTTCCCTTGTAAGTGTCCATAAGCTCGTTGAGAATGTAGAGCTTTTCTTCGTCACTCTTGCACTCGCGGAGCTTTCTGTGAGAAAGAAGAAGCTCGTTAACGGTCGAGGCAACCTCTGCTACGAAGATAGTGTACTGCGCGTTGTAAGGCTCGTTGTACTTATTCGAGAAGTAGGTGTGCATCGAATGTCCCGCCTCGTGCGCGAGGGTGGAAACGTTGTCAAACGTTCCGTTATAGTTGAGAAGGATATAAGGCTCTGTGCCGGGGCATCCCGAGCTGAAAGCGCCGCCGCGCTTGCCCTTGGTGGGGTAAACATCTACCCAGCCAAGCTCGGTAAGTCCTGCTTTGAGGGCGTTTTGATACTCGTCACCGTAAATTTCGGTGGTTTTGAGAACCTCGTCAACCGCCTCTTCGTAGGTGTACTGCTTATTGAACGAGCCGATAAGGGGCGCGTAAACGTCATACATATGGAACTTGTCCACACCCAAAACTCGACGCTTAAGCTCATAGTACTCGTAGAGCGCGGGGAGTCCTTGGCGAACCGAGTTTATAAGATTGTTGTATATAACCGGCGTAACCTCATCGTCAAAGGTGGAAGCGGTGATAGAGTCCTTGTAGCCGCGAACCTTCGCGAGAGTGCAACGCTCCTTAACTCTTGCGCCAAGCATGGTTGCGTAGGTGTTCGCGTACTGCTCGTAGGTCTTGTAAAGAGTCTTGAACGCAGCCTGACGAACCTTGCGGTCGCCGCACATAAGGTGCATAATATAAGTCGAATCGGTAAGCTCTACGCGCTTGCCGTTGGCGTCGGTAATCTTTCCGTACTTCAAGTCGGAGTTCGAGAAGATGCTGCGAATATCGCTGTGGCTGCCGAGGCAGTCCTGCATTTTGGACATAAGAATTTCGCATTCGTCGGAAAGAGTATGAGGCTTATATCTCATATTCTTATCTACCATACGGCGATAGGATTTAAGGTCGGGGTACTCACTGAACCACTTATCAACGGTTGCGGTATCAAGCTTAAGCATATAGGGAGAAACGAACCAGGTTGCCTCTCCTGCGGATACTGCGAGATTGCGAACTCTTGCATTGAGTGCCTGCGCGTTGTTATCCGAGGTATCCACCGCAAAGCCGAGCGATGCGTACTGCCAGAGTCTTTCAATAAGAGCGTCAATATCGGTCATCGCCTTAAGAGTATTGTAGAATCCCTCAGCAGAGGCGCACATCGTTTTTTCGTTCTTCTTAAAGTCCGAAATCATTCTTTCGCATTTCTTGTAATCATCGAAAAATGCATCCTCATCCTTGTAAATTACCGAGAGGTCCCATTTGTATTTTTGGTCTACGTCTTTTCTTTCAAGTGCCATTTTTGTAAACTATCCTTTTCATTTTGCTATTATTTATGCTATTATTTGCGCTTTCAGTTTCCCTTTCGGAACTGCCATGCGAGAGTTTTTTATTTGCTTAATTTTGTTTTTGAAGTGTTTTTCGAATTATTCGTAAAGCGGATATTTCTTGCAAAGAGCCGCAACGCGCTCCCTTGCCTCTTCTGCTTTATTTTCGAAATCCTTAAGCGTTATAGCTATTATTCTGCCGACCTCAACTATATCCTCTTCGGTGAATCCTCTTGTGGTAACGGCAGCAGTACCGAGTCTTATACCGCTGGTTACGAAGGGCTTTTGAGTGTCAAAGGGTATCGCGTTTTTATTACAGGTGATGCCAACCTCGTCAAGAAGATGCTCCGCCTCTTTACCCGTATCGACCTTCATTCCGGTAAGGTCAACGAGCATAAGGTGGTTATCCGTACCGCCCGAAACGAGCTTGAAGCCTTCTTCAAGAAGAGTGTTTGCAAGTGCCGCGGTGTTCTTGATAATAGTCTCGGCATAGGTCTTAAACTCGGGCTTCAAAGCCTCGCCAAAGCAAACCGCCTTTGCAGCAATCGTATGCATAAGAGGGCCGCCCTGCGTACCGGGGAAAATAGCCTTGTTTATCATCTTTGCAATCTCCTCGTCATTCGAGAGAATGAGTCCGCCACGAGGACCGCGAAGAGTTTTATGAGTTGTGGTTGTGGTAACGTGCGCGTAAGGTACGGGCGAGGGGTGAACGCCCGCTGCAACGAGTCCCGCAATATGCGCCATATCGACCATAAGGTACGCGCCAACTTCGTCTGCAATTTCTCTGAACTTTTTAAAGTCGATAACTCTCGGGTACGCAGACGCGCCCGCGAGAATGAGCTTGGGCTTGCATTCAAGCGCAAGTCTTCTAACCTCATCGTAATCAATAGTTCCGCTTGCCTCGGTAACACCGTAAGGCACGATATTCCAATACTTACCCGACATATTTACGGGTGAGCCGTGGCTTAAATGACCGCCGTGAGCAAGATTCATCGAAAGAACGGTATCACCGGGGGTAAGAAGCGCGAAGAAGACCGCCATATTAGCCTGCGCGCCAGAGTGGGGCTGAACGTTAGCGTAGCCCGCGCCGAAAAGCTCCTTTGCTCTCTCGATAGCGATGGTTTCAACAACGTCAACGTGCTCGCAACCGCCATAATAACGCTTCGCGGGATAGCCCTCTGCGTATTTGTTGGTAAGAGTCGTTCCGTTGGCGTCCATAACGGTTTCGGAAACGAAGTTCTCCGAAGCGATAAGCTCTATCTTGTTGCGCTGTCTTGAAGTTTCATTCATTACCGCCGAATAAACCTCAGGGTCATTCGCCTTTAAAAATTCAAATTCTCTCATTTTTTTATTCTCCAATATAAAATAATGTGCGTAAAAATCAGTGTAAGTCGGAATACGTGTGCATTTAAATCAACTCACATCAACAATTTGTACGTGTTAAAATTCGGTGTTCGCAAAACATTCGTGCGTATTAACTTCTGCGTGAGTTTAAAAGATGCACCAAAGCGAAGGTTAGCGCTAATTTTAGGCTCCTTTGTGTAAAGGGAGCTCCGCCGCAGGCGGTGAGGGATTGTTCCTCAATGAAACTTTTTAAAAGCAAAACTTATCTATTAGTTAGATAGGGGAACAGTCCCTCAGTCACCTAACGGTGCCAGCTCCCCTTACACAGAGGAGCCATCGGTGTGTGCTAACAGTCTTCCAAATGATACCCATGTTGCGAACCTGAAAGCAACATTTCATCCGTCATAGACGGATTTCATCCGAATTCATTCGGATTTCATCCAAGCTTTGCTTGGATTTCATTGCGCGAGCCTCTCGCGCCACGCGCTTATTCCTCGTCTTCCGAAGTAAGAGGCTGAACGGGAAGGGTGTAATCCTTCTTTCCGCACCAAATACAAACCTTGTTCTCATACTTATGAGCAACCTTGGGAATTGCCACGTATGTTGTGTAATCACAGTTTTCACACGTCACGTAAGCATCGTTACCAAACTCACAGCAGGTGGGAGCTTTCGCATCGTGAGATACTTCCTTGTGAATTCCGTTCGCGGGAATCTCTACGTAGGTTGTGTAAGTGCAAGTTTCGCAGTTTTCATAAGCCTCGTGTCCGGGGGTAACACAAGTGGGCTCTTTTGCCTCGTGAGTTACTATCTTGTGGTCCACAACGGGAATTTCCTCGGTTTCTCTTTCAAGGCAAACCATACATTCCTTATACTTCAAGCCAACCACAGTACAGGTAGGTTCGCGCTCGGTTACCCATTCATTATAGAAATGCTCAACGCAAGCAGACGCACCGCAAACGGTACACTTACTGTCAACGAAATTATGTCTTTTTGCGGGAATCTCTTCGTAGGTGGTGTAATCACAGTTCTCGCAAGTAACGTAAGCCGCGTAGCCAACCTCTGTGCAAGTGGGAGCTTTTGCATCGTGAGGAACTTCGGTGTGTCCGGTTGCGGGCAAGGTTTCCTTACCGCTTTCGAATCCGCAAACGTCGCAATAGGTATATTCGGTGTATCCGTCTTCGGTACAAGTTGCAGCCTTGCCGGGTGCGGTGGTTTCGTTGTGAGCAATCATAGGAATCTCCACCTTTGTGTTGTAGTCACAGTTTGCGCAGCTAACGTAAGCCTCGTAGCCAACCTCGGTACAAGTGGGAGCTTTTGCATCGTGAGGAACTTCGGTGTGTCCGGTCTTGGGAAGGTCGGTCTTCGTGGTGTAAGTGCATCTTGAGCAAGCAACGTAAGCATCGTAGCCGCCCTCGGTACAAGTGGGAGCTTTTGCTGCGAAGC
>JAZRDI010000004.1:0-24449 GCA_045660185.1 Eubacteriales bacterium
CAAGCTCATAACCTCGGCAGGCCTAAAAGAAAAGCATTGACCGTATCGGAGCAAAGCTTGTTAGTTGATTTTCTTAGGCGTTCACCGCAATACCGACATTGGTATCCCGTATTTGCCGTAATGCTCGGCACCGGGTTGCGAGTCGGTGAGGTTGTGGGACTGCGATGGTGTGATATTGACCTTGAACGAGGCATTATCGATATCAATCACACGCTTGTCTATTACAATCACGGCACGGGTAATGGTTGCAGCTTCGGTATTAACACACCGAAGACAAAAGGAAGCAATCGTATCGTTCCGATGATGGACACGGTAAAGGATGCATTTCTTGAAGAACGAGAGTTCCAAAGAGAAAACGGAATCTCCTGCCGGGCATCAATCGAGGGATACTCCGATTTTATCTTCATCAACCGCTTCGGTGATACCCAACATCAAGGAACACTCAATAAAGCGCTTGCTCGAATTATTCGAGATTGCAATGACGAGGTGCTTGATGCACACAAAGGAAAGAGCGAACCTGTTCTACTCCCCCATTTCAGTTGTCACAGTCTGCGTCACACGTTTACCACAAGAATGATTGAGGCGGATATGAATGTCAAGGTGGTTCAAGAGATTTTAGGTCACGCCGACATTTCCACAACCTTAGATATTTACGCCGACGTTACCGAGGATACAAAGGTTAAAACCTTCAGAGAGCTTGAGAACACCTTCAAGAGCATTGGCGTCTGCGGTACACCAATCTGACACCAACTTTACGCCAATTTGCCCGATCTGTAAGTAGACCTATAAAGAATTGCGTAAAACGAAAACAAAATAAACTCCGCAAAATAAAGGAAAAAACGGCTTTACGTAGGGTTACATAAAAATCAAGAATAAAATCCCGACCATGAAACCCGAAGTTTAATACTTTAAATGAATTACATTTAGATAAAAACAAGAGCTATGAATCAAGCGTAAATTCGCAATTCGTAGCTCTTATTTTTGGTTTTATATGCGTTTTTGTTATCTTTAGTTTGCTTTCAGGCTACTCGAAGCCTTTCAAAACTTAACACTTGTACAAAAATCAGCCGCATCGCAAGTTGTGGTCAAGCGCGCATTTTCTTCGCGGTAAAAGTAATTTTTTTGACAACTACACGTTTTGTTTGCGATATTTTTATTCGTACGTTTCCGCCTTTAACATTGCGCGGAAGAGGGTTTCGGCGTTAGCGTAGGTAGTTTCTCCGCGCTTGCCTGGGGTTGCGGTTTTGGAAAACTTTCTGAAGCAGATAACCGTATCGCTCGGCAAATACTTGAAGCCGGGCTTATTTGCGAGGGGTGTTGATTTGAGGTAAACTCCATACTCGGATGCGAGGCGGTAGCCCTCTTCTTCTTCGTTATTGGCGATTTTAGCGCCGCCGGGAAGGTAGGGAGAGATTGGCGCAAAGGGATTGGAGCCGCCTTCGGTCCATTCCTTAAAAAGATACTCCGAAACCATGCAGACGTAATAATTGCCCGAGAGCATATTGTTTCTGAAAAGCTCGTCGTTGTCCTTGAGCAAGTTATACGGCACATCGCCCTCTTCCTCAAGCTTTTTTATCTCGTCAGCCGATGGAAGATAAATGTCAATAAACGAGAGATTTCGCTCGTTATCCTCGTTATAATCTCCCACGTATATGCCCATAGCCTTGTAAAGTATCTCGTAGGTGGACTCTGTTTCGCCCTCTTCGATAACACGCAAATTTTCTCCGCCCGCATACAAGACGTACGCATCGTATGACGTTCTTTTGCAGGTTTGGAATATACAAACCGATATTACGAAAACGAAGAACGCCGCAATAAGCGTGTGCCATTTATAGTGGTAGAAGAAGTTTTCGAGTTTTTTCAAAAACGGTGAGGTTATCGCGGGCACCATGTTAACTTTTTCACCGCCAAAGCTTTCTTTCTCCGTATCTTCATTTTTCTTTGCCAAGGGGTCGTAATGAGCAGTACGCTCAAAAATATCGCGCTCGTTTTTTTCCTCGCGAGCCGACTCAATCCTCTCGTTTTCTTTATCGTGGTTTTCCATTTTAAACTCCGTATGTAGTATTTATCAGAGCGCGCCGCAAAACACGGCAGCGCTTTTTTGTTTTTTTCACCGCATCAAGTGTACAAACAGGTTTTGCTTTTATCCGCAGTAGAACGTAAATTATTCCTCGTTTCCCTCCGAGGCTTCGGGCTCGAGATTCTTCGGCCAGGGGGTTGGTACGTTATCAACGTAATGCCAGAAGCTACCAACACCGTAGGGGGCTGTTTGAGAATAGACGTAGAAGCTCTCACCAAAGAGAGCAGTATTGCCCACGGGGTCAACGTTCACATTTTCCCATTCGCTCTCAGTGCCGGCATAGTACACCGCTTCAAGCTCTCTGCACCAGATAAACGCGTATGCTGAAATACTCGTTACGCCCTTACCGAGTATCATAAACTTAAGCTCGGCACAGTTGGAGAACGCATATTCTCCGATTTCCTTCACGCTATCGGGAACGACGATTGAGATAAGAGTTATTGCGTTGAGGAAGGCTTCGTCGGCGATTGTTTCGGTGTCGTTTGGAACTTCGAAGCTCGTATCACTCTTTCCTTCCGCATACTGAATCAAGACCTTGCCGTCCTTCGTGTATAGATTTCCACTAACGTCTTTATAGAAATCATTTTCCGTGCTGACGAAGATATTTTCAAGACTGTCGCAGCTATAGAAAACCGATTTTCCGATAGAATTTACACCGCTTCCGATACTTGCGCTAACGAGCGAAATGCAACCTTGGAATGCGCCTGCTCCAACGCTGACCACGCTATTCGGCAGACTCACGTTTGTTAAATACACACATTCGCAGAATGCCGATTCACCGATTTCGGTGACGGTTGAGGGAATCGTTATTTTAGCAACCGCGGTGTTTTTGAACGCTTCCTTACCGATTGCAGTAACCGGTGCGTTTTGGTATTTTTCAGCCAAGATAATTTTTGTCGCATTGCCGTTATATCCGATTACCGTAGCGTACGCTCCGTCACTCGAAAGACTGTATATAAGCCCTTCGGTCGGAGCGCGAAGCGCATTGCAAATCGTGCAATAATCGGTTTCGTCAAATTCATGCTCCTCGCTTTTGGTTACCGTATCGCATCTTTCGCAAGCGTACCAATGGAACGAGTTATCCGATGAATATTCGGTTTCAAATGTGTGGTTTTCAAATCCGCCGAATTTATATTCAACTGCGCCGCAGTCCGAGCAGGTGCGCGCGAAGCGGTCCATCTCGCAGGACTCCTCGCTCTCGCTCTGCTTTTCCCATTCGCCAAAGTAGTGAATATCCTTCTCGTCTGCGAAGGGCTCTTCACAGTAATCACAAAGCGAATTATCATCTGCATCCCTATGCTGACACACGGGGGCATCGCTGCCGTCATCAAACGCTGCGCCGCACTTATCGCAGAGCAAATCGTCATTCGCATCTCTATGCTGACACGGTGGGGCGAGAGTTGTATCCTTTCCGTCGGTAAACGCGATACCGCAACCATCGCAACGCGCGTTATCGTCTGCATCTCTGTGTGTGCAAGGGGCGGTATTCACAACGTCATCTCCGTCGGAAAACGAAGCTCCACACGTATCGCAGAAGGAATTATCGTCTGCATCTCTATGCTGACAAATCTTATCGTCCTTTCCGTCGGTATAAAATTTACCGCAAGCATCGCAATTGAAATCGTCATCCGCATCTCTATGATCGCATCCTGCGATAAACCCACACGATGAAAGCCCAAAGCAAAGAGCGAATGCAAGCGCAAGCATTGCCAAACGCGATAGTAAATTACTCATTTTATTCTCCTTGTTAAAAAGCATTTTGCTTTTTTCACTTTAGTGTAAAACCGCTCCAAGCAATCGGTTTTATACATTTTTATTAAAAGCGTGATAAAATGCCGTTTTGCCGAATAGTGTTTGTTATTTTTAAAAGGCAAGCGGCAGTGCGTGTTAGTTATAAACTCGTTCTTTGAAAACTTGCTTTTTAAAGACGCACTCTTTTAAACACGCTTTTCAGACACACTTATATCTCAATGATCGAATCAATTTTATCTTTTGCTGCATCGAGCTGCGCTCTGCCGCCTATGATACAATTACCCGAACCGGCTATGATTTTTTCAAGAATATCTGCAATTTCAATAAGATCGGCAGGGGACGTGTTAAGCATTTCACGTCTCTGGCTTACCTTTTCCTCGTACATTTCTCCCTTAAGATGAGTGACGAGAACCAAAGCACCAAGCACCTTCGGAGTAATAAGCGGTTCGGAATCGCCTATCGCGCCGATGATGAAGTTATCTATATTTTTATCCTCGCTTGCAAATTCTCTTAAAAATTCGGGTGTTTTTGCAAATATATCTACCGAGCGGCTTGCGTTCGGGTCGCGGTAGGTATAGAAGCCGACGTTGCCGTTTTGTCTTTTAATGAATCCTGCGCCGTATGCTCCGCCCTGAACTCTTATAGCGTTCCACAAGAACTCATACGAAAGTATAGAGCGCGCAACACCGAATGAGCCATGCATTTTATCCGAATAATTTAACACGTTACCCGCCATAGATGCAAAGGAGATTGCCGCGGGAATGAGAATACCCTCGCGTCTTACGCCAAGGGGCATAATTTTCGTGCCGCGCTCAAAGTCAACGCCCTCTTCAAATATGGATACAAGCTTATTTGCATAGCCCTCGCAGTCCTCTCCGGAATAATAAACCGATAACCTTTTGCGAGTGAAGATTTTCTTAACGAGAGTATATAAAAACTCGGAAAGAGCCTCAAAATGCGAACTATAGTTAGCATCTAAAGCCTTTAACTTCAAATAGTTCTCAATTCCTTCAAGATGCTCGTTTACCGCGGACTCGCGGCTAACGTACGCTGAAGCTCTCAAAAATGCTACAGAATGACCCGATGCGCCAATACCCTCCTGCGCTCCGATTTTGAGCTGGCGGATTATTTTTCCTATAGATTCCTCGTCATCAAACGAAGACGTAAGAAGCACCTCTTTGGCAATATCAACAACAGAATCAAGCTTTGAAGAAAGCGCGCTCACACCTACCTGGAAATATGGAGTAACCACGTCTTTTTTCGTGGATATAATCTTACCCGTGTTAAATTCTCCAAGCTCGGTTTTGATTTTGGTCTGCAATTCTACCGCGCTATGCGATGCCGTTGCAACGTTCTTATAAAGCTCGGTGAGTATCGAAACACCGAAAAGCTCGGTTTCATCAAAGTCGGATATATCGAAAAGAAGTGTTGTATATACTATACCGCGTGAGTTGGACTTTGAAAATACGGTTGTAACACCATTCGTTTTTCTCTCTTCCCACTCGTATTTTTCGGGGAGCGGACTTATATCCGAAATCTCCACCATGGGTATCGTGGCAAGAGCCTCGGGCGAATCGGGCGTCTTCTGCCAAGCTTCGATAAGCTCGGTTGTGTTTATGATTTTTTCAAGCTCCTCGTCACTCATGCCCGCCTTAATGCTTGCAAGCTTTTCCCTCTCCGCGCCCTCTCTTTCTTCGCCGAGAGTTGCCGATGGAAGCATATAAAGAGTGGCGCTATGAGTAGAATTCAAGATATATTTTTCAAGCATTTTTTCATAGAAATCACCCTTAAGCATTTCGCGAAGGTAGGCTATATCCTCTTCGAAGGAAAGCCCCTGCATAGGATCTCCGTCATAAAGCCAGGTATCAAGCGCGGAAATCGCGTAAGCAATTCCCAAGGGGAAGGTCGCCATATCCTGCTCTCTGACTCTGAATTCAAGAGTATTGAACGAAGCGGTCAAGGCATTCTTGTCAATTCCCTCTTTAACTATTCTTTCTATGGTTTCAAGCGCAAAGCTCTTCGCGCGCTCCATATTTTCTTTAGCGACGTTTTTGATTTCTATCATAATCGAGTTATCTCTAACGCCGTCGTACGGCACGAAGTAAGCATCCTCGCAGAGTCCGGAATCAAGCATCGCCCTTTTAAAGGGAGCGTCATTCGTTCCCGCGATAGCGTCGGTCACTATCGAAAGCGCAACAGAAAGACGTCTTTCCTTAAACGAAGAGGTTGCAAAGCCGAGGCAAACGCGAGCCTTTCCGCTCGGGTCCTCCGAGGGTGAAATTTCGTATTCAACCGTCTTTTCCACCTGACCGTTAGGTATAAGAGCCGGGATTTTTGCATCAAGCTCAAGGTAATCGTATTCAGAAAGGAAGGAGTCAAGAAGTACTAGCGTTTTGTCAATATCCACACTTCCGTCGAGAATTATACGCGCGTTCGAGGGGTGATAATATCTCGCGTGCGCATTCACAAAATCCTCGAAGGTCAGCTCGGGAATATGCTTCGGGTTACCGCCTGAGTCCTTGCCGTAGCAATTATCGCGGTAGAGCATTCCCGACATTTCGCTCATTTCCACCTCGTCAGCCGATGAGTACGCACCCTTCATCTCATTGAAGACTACGCCCTTGTAAATCATTTCGTCTTCCTTTGAATGAAGCTCGTAGTGCCAGCCCTCCTGGTAGAATATCTCGGGCTTCTTTATCGCCAAAGGATGCAGAACGGCATCCATATAAATGTCAACGAGGTTCAAAAAATCCTTATCGTTTCTTGACGAAACGGGATACATCGTTTTATCGGGGAAGGTGAACGCGTTCAAAAAGGTTTTGAGCGAGCCCTTAAGAAGCTCAACGAACGGCTCCTTCACGGGATACTTATCCGAACCGCAAAGCACCGAATGCTCAAGGATATGGAAAACTCCCGTATCGTCCTCGGGAATCGTTTTGAACGCAATAGCGAAGGTCTTGTTCGAATCCTCTCTGTCTATGAACAAAAGCTTCGCTCCGTTCTTCTTATAAACCGCCTCGTGAAGAGTTCCGCCAAGCTCGGGAATCTCTCTTGAGGATATAAATTCAAAGCCGTGTAAAATACCGTTAAGCTTCATATTTTTCGCCTTTCTTTTCTGTCTTTTGCGAAAAATCCTCTCCAAAAATGCGAAGAAGGAAATCCGCGGTTATTCTTTTGTATCTTTCCGTGTCCGCAATATAGCTCGTTCCGTGGCGCGCGCCCGGGAAGGTGTGAAGCTCCGCGCCATCTGCCGCCTCGTATATTTCGCGGCTCATTTCGGGCGGAACGAAGCTATCGTCCTCACCGTGAACGAGCATTAAGGGAATTTTAATTTTTGATGCAAGTGCGCGCGGCTCTGCTTTGTTTGGGTCAAACCCACCATAAACGAGCGTTCCGAATCTTAATACCGGATACAGAAACTGCGGTATGCCTCTGTCACGCATAACCTTCATTATTATTTTTTTAGCAGACGAGAAGGTGCAGTCCGCGATAACGCCCAAAACGTTTTCGGGTACTCCCATGCCTGCAGTCATAATCACAGTACCCGCGCCGAGCGAAACACCGAGAAGAACAATTTTTCTGTCTATGCCAAAGCGCTCGGTTACGAATCTCACCCAATCGAGAGTATCAAGGCTTTCGTTGTAGCCAAAGCTGACGCATTTCCCCTCACTCTCTCCGCAGGCTCTCTGGTCCGGCATCAAGAGGTTTAACCCAAGCTCGAGCGCGAGCGCGCCACCACCCGAAAAGTCAAGCATCGGGGTACTTCTGTATCCGTGCATTGCGATGGCAAATGGCGCATTTTCGTTTTGCATATAAAGTCTTGCGCGCAGCTTCAATCCGTCACGCGAGGTGATATAGACGTTCTGTGCGGGACGCGCTATCATTTCGTCGATAAGTCTTTTCGAAAAAGCCGATTCCTCGCTTCCGTCGTCCTTGACGTGCCTATATGGATTCGGGGGATTTTTCTTTGGGTTGTTATAAAACGCAGTTCTGTAAGCATAATAACCGAAGCCAAAAAGCACGGCTGCGGCTACGGCAACCGCCGATAATATTCCGATAACAACGGGCATCATTTCTTGTTTCCCTTTCTATCCAAAGGACTCTCGGGGTTTTTGTACTTAAACACCGTGATAAGAATTATAACCGCTTGAAGCGGAATTCCCATAATGAAGAGCATCCACGTGTTGTATTTCAGCGTTTGCAAATAGAGCGCGAGTATCGCGGTCCACGAGAGAACCGAATACAGAACGCACCCGAGCGCCTTGTTTCTGAAGAACACCGCGTTGCACGCCTCGCATACCGCCGCAGAAATCGGAACCGCCCATATAAACACGGTCCACACCTTAACCCCGAAAATGAGGTTGACGTAGGTGTACGTCAGCGTCGTGGCGATCCAAATACTGCACATTATAATAAAGGTAATAAGTATTCTTCCCGTAAGGTTGGTTTTAACGACGTAGGGATTTTTCTTCGGCTGCTCCTTTTGCAAAAGATATTCAAACTTAACTCCGTATATGTCACATATCTTGCAAAGCGTTTCAATGTCGGGAAGCGTTTCGGCATTCTCCCAGCGCGATACCGCCTTGTCAGAATAATTGAGCTTTTCGGCAAGTTGCTGCTGCGTCATCTTGCTTTCCTTTCGCAGCGAAGTGAGATTTTTGGCTATAATTTCTTTAACGTTTTCTGCCACTTTGGTTTTCTCCATATTTTTTATGTAAACTTTAATTTACTTTTTGGTTTTTGCGAATTTTTTCGTTTTTTGCTGCAAAAAGCCTGTTTTTACATTGATTATACCATATTTTCCAACAAAAGTCAAGTTCTCGGGGCAATTCTCACTTTTGTGGAATGGGTAAATGAGAATTCTATTATTGGTTGAGTGAGGTCGAGAGCAAAATCTGTTGACTCTCACCTTTCTTTGTGTTAAACTCACACTGCAAAAAGCAAATTCGTTTTGGTATCACGCAACACGAAAGGAGAAAAAACATGATTACCTCAACACGAAATTCAACACTCACTATAGCTAAAAAAGCAAAAAACGTTCGCACCAAGAAATCCGAAAAAAACACAGTTAACGTCTTCTTTGCTTCCGACAGAAATTATTTACCCTACCTCGCCGTAGCCATTCAATCGCTTTCAGCGCACGCAACGAAGAGATATTTTTATAACGTTCGCATTCTATCCGAGGACTTGACAAACGAAAGCTTCGTCGGAATTATGGATAAGGTTAAGCCGAACGTGAAAATCTCGGTTTTCAGCGTTTCTGACAAAATTTCAAGCATTAAAAAAGAGCTTGCCTTAAGGCTTCGCGATTACTATTCGGATGCTATATATTACCGCATTTTTATTGCAGAAATGTTCCCGTCATTAAAACGCGCGGTTTATCTTGATTCGGATATAGTTTTAAACGAGGACGTTGCCAAGCTCCACTTTACACCCCTTGGAGATAACCTTCTCGGCGCGGTTACCGACGAGAGCGTTATGGCGATGGACGTTTTCTGTGAATACGTTAAAAAGCACGTAAAAATGAAGCGCGCAGAGGACTATTTCAACTCGGGCGTTTTGGTTATGAATCTTGAAAAAATGCGCGAAGAAAAAATTAAAGACCAATTTATAAATCTTCTTTGCAAATATAATTTCAAGACGGTTGCACCCGATCAGGACTATCTTAACTTCCTTTGCCGCGGTAAGATACACTACCTCGAGGGCGGTTGGAATAAACACGCCATAGCCGAAAACGCTATTGAGCGAGAAAAATTATACCTTATGCACTACAATATGTTTAATAAGCCCTGGAAATACGAAAGCGTGCAAAACGAGGATCTTTTCTGGAAATTCGCCAAAAAAACGTCATTCGAGGAGCTTTTAAAGTGCAACAGAGATAATTTCGACGAGAAAATGAAAAGAAAGGACAACGAGGCAGCAATAAAGCTTCTTTCAAGTGCCAAGGAAATTGCCGAAGCGAAAAGCATTTCATTCAGAAAAAAAGGTAAAATCACATGTTAGATTTAAGCTTTATAAGCAACGAAAAACAGACGGTAATTAAAAATATAAAGTCGGCGCTCGACTCGGGCGATACCTTTAGGAAGGTTTCGATCGGTGACCCTACACCCTCTTCTGATGATATAAAGCGCGTTATTTTGCCATTTGACAACGAAAGGCGCGGGGGCGTGGCGAAAATCAAAGCCTTTACGGCACGCAAGATTGCAGAAACGTTCACGAAAAAGGTCAACCAAAATACCGAAATAGTCGGGCTCGAAAATGCACTTTCCGTCAATGGCAGCGCGATAATAACGTCAAATCATTATAACCCAACCGACTCCACGCCTATTCGCATGCTCGCAAAGCATCTTAATAAAGAAAAGAAGCTTCACATTTCGGTTCAGGAATCTAACGTTTTTATGACGGGGATTTTCGGTTTTCTTATGAAAAACTGCAACACGCATCCGTTCTCAGCAAACGGCGAATATATGGTTAAAAACCTTAAGCCCGCGCTTGAAAAAATACTCAAAGACGGCTCGCTCCTTCTCATATATCCCGAGCAAGAGATGTGGTTCAACTATAAAAAACCACGCCCCACGCGTGACGGCGCGTTTCACTATGCGGCACTTTTCGGCGTTCCCGTTATTCCAACGTTTACCGAAATGATAACCTTAGACGGTGAAAGAGATTCCGACGGTCTTCTTCCCGTCAAGCACATACTTCACGTTTTACCGCCGATATACCCCGACAAAAATCTTTCAGTTCGAGAAAATCGCGCGATTATGCAAACAAAAGATTACAATTTAAAGAAAAAGTGCTACGAAGAGGCTTACGGAATACCCCTCGAATACTCCTTTGACCCGGAAAAAGATATTGCGGGACTTAAGGCAGATTAAAAAGAAAACTCGGCTTTTTTAAATAAAATCCTTTTTTGCTTGACTTTACCTATAAACTATGGTAAAATCATATAGCTAAAAATAAAATACAAAGGATTTTCGAAATGACAGAAACAAAAGACAAAAGCACTAAAGTTTTTTCCAATCCGCTATTTATCACGCTCGTAGCGCTTCTTTGCTGCGCGCTTTGGGGTAGCGCGACTCCTGCTATCAAAATAGGCTATCAGCTTATGCTTCCCGATAAAGACGTTCCCTCGACCATTCTTTTCGCGGGAATACGCTTCTTCTTCGCGGGAGTGCTTACCGTGGTAATTTTCAGCATCGCTCGTAAGCGCGTTCTCTACCCGAAGAAAGAAAACCTCGGCAGAGTCGGAATTATCGCTGCAATACAAACCGTTCTTCAGTACATATTCTTCTACGTTGGACTTGCTAACACAAGCGGCGTTAAGGGTACGATACTTACAGGCTCATCAACCTTCTTCGCAATCCTTATTGCCGCGCTCATTTTCAAGCAAGAAAAGCTCAATTCCAAGAAGATAGTGGCATGCGTGTTAGGTCTTGCAGGTATTATCATCATAAATCTTAACGGTCTTTCGCCTTCGATGAACTTCTTCGGTGATGCATTCTGCGTGTTCTCCGCAATATCGCTCGCGTTCTCCTCTACCCTTATCAAGAGATTTTCAAAATACGAGGACCCCGTTACCATAAGCGGCTATCAGTTCATCGCAGGCGGCGCGGTTATGATTATCATCGGACTTGCATTTGGCGGCAAAATCACCGTGGATTCTATCAAATCCGTGGCCCTTCTTGCCTACCTCGCGCTCCTTTCCGCAGTTGCTTATTCGCTCTGGGGAATCCTCTTGAAGTATAACCCCGTGTCAAAGGTAACAGTCTTCAGCTTCACAACTCCCGTGTTTGGAGTTCTTCTCTCAACGCTCCTTCTCACCGAGAATAGCGGCGTTGACGTCTTGAACCTCATATTAGCGCTTCTTTTGGTTGCTCTCGGCATCTTCATCTTAAACGCTGACCTCGCAGCAATCAAAAACAAGCTCCTTAAGAAAAAAGACGCAGGCTCTAACGGGTAAGCGCCAAACACGCTGCACCGGCTCAACCTTTTTAAAATTCATTAAACCTCGATTCGCGCAATGCGGCTCGGGGTTTATTTTTTACTTGTGTTTTTAACTAAAAACTCGCGCGTATATTTATAGAAAAAGATAATTGTTTTTTAGGTTGCGATATGTTATAATTATGGTGCAATCTATAGAATGGTTTATTGCACAATTGCAAGAAATCTTTTGAATGATTTATAATATTACGATTTGCGTGTTTTATAAACAAAACACGGAGGACAAATGAAATCTATTTACCGAATTTTTATAACCGTGACTATTGTTGCTTCAATGCTGTTTGCGTTATCAAGCTGCGATTGGCTTGATACATCGAACGATAAAGCTGACGGTACAAGCGAATCCAACACGGACAAAACTCCATCGAATGATAATACTCCCGATACGAATAATCCAACAAATCCCGACGTAAGCGGAGATAGCGGCAATACGGATAACACCGACTCGGAAGGTGGCGAAAATAACCAAGGCGGCACAGGTGACGATAACCAGGGCGGCACAGGTGATGACAGCCAAGGTGGCACTGGTGACGATAACCAAGGCGGCACTGGTGATGACAATCAAGGCGGCGCGGGTGACGATAACCAAGGCGGTACCGGTGATGATAACCAAGGCGGCGCGGGCGACGATAACCAAGGTGGCACAGGTGACGATAACCAAGGCGGCACAGGTGACGATAACCAGGGCGGCACAGGTGATGACAGCCAAGGTGGCACTGGTGACGATAACCAAGGCGGCACAGGTGACGATAACCAAGGCGGCTCGGGTGACGATAACCAAGGCGGCTCGGGTGACGATAACCAAGGCAGCACTGGTGACGATAACCAAGGCGGCACGGGTGACGATAACCAAGGCGGCACATGTGACGATAACCAAGGCGGCACTGGTGACGATAACCAAGGCGGCACAGGTGATGACGGTGAGCAAGATGACGAGGTTATCGAAAACACCGAGAAGAACACCATCGAAACCACGTATCTTCCCTACTACAACTACGGCTACGCGAGTGAGGGCGCTTATAACAAAGAGCTTTTCTATCAAAATTCCTACGACGTTGCCCTCGGCGACCCGACCGTTTTCCCGAGAGAAGAAAACGGAGTTATGTGGTTTTACGTTACCGGCACGACCACGGGTTCGAGCTTTGAAATGTGGAAAACTCGCGATTTTGCCGAGTGGATAAAAATCGGCACTGTCTATTCACCGAGCGAAAATTTCTTCGGCAAGAGCAGCTTTTGGGCTCCGCAGCTTTACTATGATGCCGAAGCCGATTGGCAGTATTATCTCGGAAAAGACTCAGATAACGGAAAGGGACTTTACATTCTCTTCTTCAGTGCGAGAAGAAAGAGCGGAGCTTGCGCGGTTTCGGTTGCGTTTAGCAAAAACATCGAAGGACCTTACACAAACTTCGTGGGTACGAACGCGAACGGAGATTACATAGACGAGAGCAATTCGCTCTTTGAAATCGAGGAGCTTAAAGGTCTCGGACTCTACGCAAACCACATCTACGGAGATTTATACAAGAAGAACAGAAGCTTCATTGATGCGTGTCCATTCATTGACCCGAAAACAAACGAAAAATATCTTTATATGGTGCGAAACCGCAACGTTGATAAATCCAATGACGTGTGGGGCTTTAGACTTAAAGACTGGGTTACTCCCGATTATATGACCACAACTCCTTTAACGTCATACGGATATATCGACATTGAAAAGAGCGCAGAATACGAATATAAAGCCACAAGCAATATTGACGAAGGTCCGTTCCTTTATTACAAAGATTTCACCGATGATGGAATAAAAAACGGCAAATATTATCTCACGTTCTCCATCGGCGGAACGAACGATAAGCTATACCCCGTGTGTCAGGCGGTAAGCGATTCACCTCTCGGTCCTTTTACAAAAATACAACCGAGCGAGAGTGGATTTATAAACTGTCCTGAGCTTTTCTGGGATATACACGGGTCAGGGCATCACGCCTTCTTTGAGTTAAACGGAGAGTTGTACATTGCATATCATACGTATGAAATCACAAACGGGAATTCGATAGGCAGACGCTATTTTGCATTTGACAAAGTGATGTGGACCACAAACGAGAGCGGTCAATACGTTATGCGATCAAACGGCCCGACCACAACTATCCAGCCTCTTCCAAGCGCGGTCTCGGGTTATGAAAACTCTGCAAAAAATGCCACCGTTACCGTGAACGGCGAAGCAACAGACATTCTCAACGATGGCATAATTGCATTGCGCAAGGGTGACGAAGAGAGGCTTTATTCCTATACGGAAGATATTGAAATCTTAATTGAATTTGATGAATATATCACCGCAAGGTCAATAATTGTTTACAATTCGTATAATTTCACAGAGCGTTTCCATAAGGTGGATAAAATAGAGCTTTCCTATCGCAAGATGATAGACGGACGGATTTATTACGGAACTGCTATTATTGATTCGCTTGAATTTAATCAAAATAACAACAGAATACCGGCTGTGTATCTCGAAGCGGCGGGCGAAAGCAATATGTATCAGCTTCGCTCGGGCTGCTCTGCGATTGCCGAGTTTGCCGAGATAGAAATCAATGCGGTTAAAATTTATATGTACAACAGAAACGGCAATGTTGGCACGAGCCTTTCGGAAATCCTAATTCTCGGCAAGAGCGCGGATAACACGCTTGACGAGTCTTTTGGTCTTGGCGGATATACCGTCGCACCGAGCTTCGAATCATACACCGCGTTTGGCGGCAGTGTCCCCGAAGATGAAAAGACCCCCGAGGACCGCATCAACATCAACGGCATTCTCGACGATGAAATTTGGACAGAACTCGCCACGGTCACAGAGATAGCGGGCGCAACGATAGATTCCGTCACGAAACAGCCGGTTGACGTTTCACTCTACGGAGAACGCTCCGCCAAGGTTTACACCTATATAGGCGAGAGAAAAATTTACTTCGCGTTTGACGTAACCGACAAGAATCTATTTTTCAATGCCTCGCAGCCGCAAGGCAGAAGCACCTGCGTTGAAATCTACTTTACAACAGAAGACAACACAAATCTTCGCGGTAAGTGCTACTCTATAAGAATCAACCCAATGGGTTCGAACGGAAGCTATTCGTGCAACGTTGGCATTTACGTTCCCAACTCACAAGGTAACGAGTGGGCACGTGTTGAGATTGCACACACTGTTGTTTCTGCGACGGTAGTTCGCGGCTCGGTTCAAACGTCTAAAAATTCAGAGGGATACGATTCTTCTCTTAACACGGGGTACACCGTTGAAATAGCTATCGACAAAATTCTTATCGGCCTTGAAAAAGAGTCAATAAGATTCACTGCGGCATTCGTTCAGGACCGCGGCTACGCCGAGGATAGAATCGGCAATACCTTTATCCCGGGCACACACTACGTAAAACCCGAAACCTGGATAGTTTTCAAAAATAAAGATAGCTAATAATTCGTGCAATAACAAAGCCTCCCAAAGCTATAAAAGCCAAGGGAGGTTTTTATATGCAAAACGAAATCAAACTCTCACGCTAACCGTGAAACAAAAGAATTTCAACTCTCATATTACAACCGGAAATGTGAGATTTTCATTCGTCGAACGCTGTATAATCATTAGAGCTTATTTGATTCCGAAAATCTTTTTAAGTATCGGCGCGAGCATTTTGGGCGAACGCACAAGAACTATTTTCATAGTCTTTTTTCCTTTCTTTTGATAGTAATATCCTTTTTTTATACGTCTATTACATTTTATTCAAATTGCGCATTTTTTGCCAATGCCTTCAAGCTCTATTTCTGCCATCGCGCTTTGAATCGTTACTTTGGTTCAAATTTAACGTTGCAAGCGCATTTAGTCAAGATAACTTATACATTCGCGCTTTTATATCACTTTAATTTCAATCGACGTTGTATCCGATTCAGACAAGGTTGACTCGCATTACAAGAACGCTTATATCGTCGCGCTTCAAGCCATTGACCTTGGCTGATGAGAGTATGCGCGAGGCGAGGGCGCGTAGGTCATCCGTACTCGCTTCGTTTAAAAGCTCAACAAGCCACGGAGCTTCCTCGGCAGGCTCGCACACGCCATCGGAGAACATTATGACAGTGTCACCTTCACCGAGGGAGACCTTGATTCTTTCCGCGTCAACCTTCTTCATAAGTCCAAGGGGTATGGTTTCGCTTTTGATTCTGTAAAGCGAGCCGTTTCTTTTTATATAGGAAACCGCCGCTCCACTTTTGATAAATTCCGCATCACCCTTGACGTTGTCAAAGCAGAACGCGTCAAGCGTTGCCGAACACTCCTCGCTTTGCCGTCTTATTATTGAATTTATCATGTGAACTGCAGTATCACGAGATGCGCCCGAGGTTGCTTCAAAAAAGCGCACTGTGAAATCCGACGTTCTTTTAGCGATACTTCCGCTACCCATTCCGTCGGAAATCACGCCAAAGGAATACATATCCTCATTTTCGAAGAAAAGAACGCTATCGCCCGAAACCTCACTGTCCGCGCCCCTTTCGGTTATATGCGCGAATTTGAGAAAATATTTTTTTGCCGTTTCGCACTCCATGATAGCCATATCGGCGCGGCGGTAATATCTCGGTGTGGAAAGTCTTTGCTCGGCAACACGTTCGATTTCACGTTTAAGCTCGGGAGAGGTTATAAGAGTTCCGTCTCTATCCTCGCCCGCGCAAACTATATATTTTCTCCGTTCGCCAAACGCGCGAATCATTCCGCCCCCCATACCGATATTAGTTAACACGGGCTCAAGTCTTGCGGAAAGCTCTCCGTCAAGGTCGCGGCTCTCTTCGGCGCGCGTTTTCATATCAGATACTAATTTTAGGAACACCGCAAAATCCTCAACAGTAGATTCCGATGGCAAAAACGCGCTCACTATCGGCAGAATATCGGCAAGCGATTTTTCTATTTTTTCATACGTCAATTCACAACTGTTTCTATGCGCGAGTGCCATTGTGCCAACCATATCGGTAGCCTTTTCTTCTACAGTCTCATGCGACGTGTTGCTTCGCTCGCTTTCGAAATACTTAAGCATCGGCATCATTATGCAAAGTGTTATGAGATATTCGGGAACGAGGCTTAAAAAACCTGACACGCCCGAGACGTAAGAGCCCCAAAGAGCGAGTCCGGCTCCGCCTGCCACGGTCGCATATCGAGCTCCGTAAACGAAGAGCGCGCCTGCAAGAATACCCAAAATGGCGTATGCGGGAGAGAAAAGTCCCGACACCGCAACGGACGAAATGAACCCAACCGAAGCACCGTAGAACGCTCCGAAGCGCTTTGATGCGAACAGCGTTATCGCGCCCGCAAAAACGAACGCAAGATTTATTCCAAAAAGATTATAACCCGAAAGAGAAAGCGAGATAAGCATTATCAAGACCGCGCTCGATATTTTAAAGATGAGGATACGGCGGTTTTCTTCGGCACTTGCCGTTTTATCAAATATTCTTCGCGTGCCGAATATCAAGCTTCTTACCCCTATCCCGTGATAGAAAGCACCCGAAAACACAAGCGTAAATCCCGATGAAAATACTATCATAGCAAGACCGAAAACAACCGCTCTTACCCTAAATCCGCCAAGCAAAATTTCATAAACACCCGCAACAAATCCCGCTATCAATGCCGAAGAGGCGCGAAGCGGCGCGGATTCTGCAAAAACAGAAGAGCCTTCCTTATTTCCCACACCGCCCGATATGATGATTCTCAAAAATACGGCAAGCGCGCAAATCATAGCGTATATCATTCCGCCCTTGCCGAGCGTGAGAGACCCGAGAATTGCCCCGACCAAAGCTACCCAAACCGATGACGGCAGAGCAGAAACAATTGCCACGCCCAAGGGGTAAGCGCCAAACGCGACGTGGCATCCGCCAAAAAGAAAGCCAACCGCCGCGACGGCAAGATTTGTCCAAAGCTTCATACCCGTAGCTCCTATTCCCTCGCGCTTAATGCTATCGCGGATACTTTTCCCTATCGCGCTAAAGCTCTTTTTTTCTTTTCGTTTTTCCTTAACGTTCATTTTTTCTCCTTCTTCGGGGGCGCAAAGCAACGCTTAAACAAAATTGCGTTTTTGAATTGCAAGCATGCGCCCTTTTGTCGATATACGCTTAAATTTTACTATTTTTACGCGGGGATATTTTGTCACATAAAAGAAGTCGATAAAGAGAGAAAAGGCACACGAAAGTAAAAAAAGGAGCGTTTTTGCAAACTTTTATATACTTTTTGGGCGTTTATATTTTATTTTGCGATAAGTAAGCGGAATGCTTCGTATCGTTTTTTAATATATTTTCAGCTCATCTTATAGGAAAATCAGCATTTTTCACGAAGGTATGGAGAAAATTTAGTTGAAATTTCAGAACTTATGTGGTAAAATAGTATATAAACTATTTTAAAGAAAAAGAGGAGTGCTTAATGAAGAGCGGTATCGTCGTATTAAAGAAAGAAGAAGGAATAACCTCGCAGGGCGCGGTAAATCGCGTTAAGCGTCTTTTCGCCGAGAAAAAGTCGGGGCATACAGGTACGCTCGACCCACTTGCAACGGGAGTTTTGCCCGTTCTTATCGGCAGAGCCGTAAAAGCAAGCGAATATATGCTCTCCTCGGACAAGTTCTATAGAGCCACACTCAAGCTCGGTCTTACCACGGACACCGAGGATATAACCGGAGAGGTGCTTACCGAGTGTGAAAGCATTCCAAGCGAAGAAGAGGTGTTTTGTGTAGTTCAAAAATTCGTGGGCGAGATTATGCAAACACCCCCGATGTATTCTGCTCTTAAGGTTGGCGGTAAGAAGCTTTGCGACCTCGCAAGAAGCGGACAGGAGATTGAGCGCGAACCGAGAAAAATCACCGTTCACTCAATCAAGGCTGAAAAAATCAGCGACGATTCTTATTTCCTTGACGTTCACTGCTCGAAGGGAACGTATATAAGAACACTTTGCGCGGACATTGGAGCTATGCTCGGCTGCGGAGGTGTTATGGCAACGCTTGAAAGAACTAAGGCATCGGTCTTCACACTTGCCGACGCACACACGCTCACCGAAATTGAGGCTATGACCGAAGAGGAGCGCGACGCTCTTATTATTCCCGTTCACAAGGTTTTTGAAGACTGCAAAAAGGTAACTCTTGCTCCGTTCTTCGCGCGTCTTGCCAGATGCGGAGTCGAAATATATCTTAAGAAAATCGGCATTTCCCTTCCTATCGGCGAGCGCGTGACACTCTTTGACGGTGACGAATTTTTCGCGCTCGGCGAGGTTCGTGAATTTGATGGCGGAGCCGCTATAAAGCCCATCAAACAATTTGACGTTTAGAGGATGAAAATATGGCTTGGACACCCGAACAGCAAAAAGCAATAGACACGCGCGACAGAACGCTTTTGGTCAGCGCGGCGGCAGGTTCCGGAAAAACGGCAACCCTGACCGAGAGAATCATACGCTCTATTCTTGACGAAGAAAATCCGATGGACATAGGCAGAATGCTTATTGCCACATATACCAACGCGGCGGTTGATGAGCTTCGCGAAAGAATAGGTAAGGCAATAAAAAAAGCTGCCCTCGAAAACCCCGAAAACTCAAGGCTCGAAGAGCAGCTTCTGAAGCTCAAGGATGCGAAAATTCTCACAATTACGGCATTCTGCAATACAATTCTCCGCTCGTCTGCGGAAAGCATCGGGCTTGCCCCGAACTACCGAATAGCCGAACCCGCGGAGGCCAAAATTCTTTCCTCGGCAGTGCTTGAAGCGCTCATCAACGCGGCATACGAGAACGAGATTCCCGACGTTTGCTCCGCAGAGGATTTCATTGCGGTTGCAGACTGCATTTCAAATATAAAGCACTCGGAGGGACTTTCCGAGGCAATAGCGTTCATCTTTGAAAAGCTCACCTATTCGGAGCGCGGAATTGACACGCTTGCTGTCTTAATCGAAGAATACAACCCCGAAGCGTTCACGAGCGTTGAAAAAACGAAGATGGGCGCGTACATCATAGGCGAATTAAAGTGGGCGCTCACCGCCTACCGCGATGCTTACAAAAAAACGATTGCCACAGCGGGCGCCGAGACACTTGATGTAAAGAATCTACCAAAGGCGGAAAGCGACCTTTATTTCATAGAGCGCGTTATCAGTGCCGATTCGTATGAAAAAATTCTCGATGCTCTTAACGGTGCATCTTTTGAATCGCTTTCCCGAAGCACAAAAGCAGAGCCTACCGAGTTTTACGGCGCTTTCAAATTTTTACGCTCGAATTTAACCGACGATATTAAGAAGTTTAAATCCGAATTATTCTTCTATTCTGCAGAAGAATGGCGTAATTTGTATATAAAACTTTACAAATTACTGAATACTTTATATAAATTCCTTAAAAAATACGATGAGGTATTCTCGGAAGAGAAGCGCGTTCGCGCTATTTGTGAATTCTCCGACGTTGAGAGATTCGCATACGATGCGCTTTACAATCCCGACGGAAGCATTACCGATTTAGCCCGCGAGCTTTCGGACAAGTTCGACGCGGTCTATGTTGACGAATACCAAGACGTTAACGCGCTTCAAGGCAGAATTTTTGCCGCGATAGCCAAGGAAAACAACAGATTCATGGTTGGCGATATAAAGCAGAGCATTTACGGATTCCGTTCCGCCTGCCCCGAAATCTTCCTTGAAATGAAAAACAGATTTCCCCTTATAGAAAGCGAGGGTGATTACCCTGCCGCATCTATATTTATGTCCAACAACTTCCGTTGCGACCAAATGGTTATCGACTTCGTTAACGGAGTTTTTGACACGTTCTTTGGTCTCTTTGGAGAAAACATCGGCTACGTTACCGACGATAAGCTTAAGTTCTCGAAAATATACGCAGAAGGCGACACGCCCGTGGGGGTAGTCCCCGAAATCCACATTATCGAGAAGCCAAGCCGCAGCGATAACGATACCGCACAAGACGTCGCAGATGCAATTATAAATGAAGAAAAAGGCAAAAACGCGCTCGAAGCCGAGCATATTGCCAAAAAAATCGCATCACTTCTTGAAAACGGCAGATTGGCTTCCGGCAAGCCTATTGAGCCGTCCGACGTAGCAGTGCTTATGCGTTCCGTAAAGGGCGAGCTTGCAGAGGAGCTTACGGCCGCTTTAAAACGACACGGTATCCCCTCAAGCATCAATGAAACGGGAGATCTTTTCGTATGCGAGGAAGTGCTTCTCGCGCTTTCCTTCCTCTATTCTATTGACAATCCGAGAAAGGATATATACCTTTCTTCGATCATGCTCTCTCCCCTCTTCGGCTTCACCGCTGACGAGATATTAAAAATACGAAAAAGCTCCGCCTCGGAAACGCTTTGGGAAGCTCTCGGGGATTACGTTCGCGAGAACCCGGACTACGCGCGCGGCAGAGCCTTTATATCCGCGATACTGAAATACAGACGCTTTGCCGAGGGCGAGCGCGCCGACACTCTCATTTCGGAAATCTACCGCGAAAGCGGACTCATGGCGCTCGCATCAAAGAACGGCAGCCGCGACAATCTCATACTCCTTCACTCCTATGCAAGAAAGTTCGAGGGAACGGAATTCAAGGGACTTTACAGCTTTATAAGCTACATCAATGAGATTATAGAGCGCGGAGAAACGTTCCCCGCCGCAGGCGAGGCAGACGAGAGCAACGCGGTTCGCATAATGACCGTGCATAAGTCGAAGGGACTTGAATTTCCCGTAACAATTTTGGCGGGCGCATCAAGCGCAAGCAAGGACAGAGGCGGAAAGATATTCTTCCACGAAACCTTCGGCATTGCAATAAAAACGCGCGATGCATCGGGGCTCGCAATTATAGACAACCCCGTAGCGCACGCGATTTCAAGATATATCAAGGCTATCGAATTTGACGAGGAGCTTCGCGTTCTTTACGTTGCCTTGACCAGAGCGCGCGAGCAGCTTTACGTTTACGCGTCAAGCCCAAAAACCAACGTTGACGATTACGTTGAATACATTGAGCGCACGCGCGATATACTTAATCCCTATTTTGCTTCGAAGGCAAAAAGCTTCCTCGACGTTATTATGCTCGGAAAAAGCTGCGGCAAGGTGTTCATTGACGGAAACGAAAGCGAAACCTGCGAGAAAGCGGAATTGATTTCAAGCACGACCGAAGAAGAAACGAGTACCGCGCCAAGACTAACCGAAGACGATTACTACGCACGCTTCAGCTTCAAATACGAGAAGGCGCATCTTGAAAAGCTACCGAAAAAGGTATCCGTTTCCAAGCTTTCCCCCGCGATGCTCGATATAGACGAAAACGCGCTTGACCTCGACGAGATAAGAGCAGTCAATACTTTTCTCGGTATAGAAGAGGCAGGCGATGCGACGGAGAGCGAGCTTAATTCATCACCCCCAATTCTCCCCGCGTTCATCACGGGCGCGACCGAAGGCGAAAGCGCCAAGCGCGGTATTGCAACTCACAAGGTGATGCAGTTCTGCGATTTTGCAAAGCTTGAAGAAAATCCCGAAGCCGAGCTTCAAAGACTCGTTGCAAAGGAATTTTTGTCAAAAGAAGATGGTGAACGCGTTCGAACAAACGAGCTGAAGGCATTCGTTCGCTCGAAGCTCTTTGCAAAAATCAAGGGCGCGAAAAATCTACACCGCGAGTTAAGATTCAACGTTTTTTTGAACGCACGCGACTTCACGAATGACCCGGAGAAAAAATCACTTCTTGAAGATGAGAAAATTCTCGTTCAGGGAGTTATCGACTGTCTTATAGAAAACGAAAACGGAGAGCTTCACCTTATCGACTACAAAACCGACAGACTCACGCGCGAGGAACTTTCCGACACTGTTTTAGGCGAGGAACGCCTCAAAAACGCGCATACGTTACAGCTTTCTTATTACAAAAAGGCAGTTGAGATAATGTTTGGCAAGAGTCCGAAGAAGGTGGGAATCTATTCCTTACACCTCGGCAAAGAGATAGAGCTTGACGTATAAAAGCTCTTTGCGCTACAAAACGGATAAACTTCTCAAAATAAAAAGCGCCGTTACGTGTTAAGTTTCGGCACACGTTAAAAAGCTCCCTTACGTGTTTTGTTTTTCGAGCGAGCTTCGGGGAGCGATGTACTTATTTGCTTTTTCATAAGGCGCGAGCGCTTAAAAACCAAAAGTTGACAAATTCAAAAATATATGATAAAATAATCGAAATAATAAAAAAGGAGGATTGCCATGGCTTTACAGGAATCGGGCGAAATGTATCTTGAATCAATTTACGTTTTGTCAAAGCAAAACACGTCCGTTCTCTCGATAGACGTATGCGAATATATGGGTTATTCAAAGCCCTCGGTCAGCAGAGCGGTTAAAATTCTGCGCGAGAACGATTATATAACAGTTGAGAGTGATGGAAATCTTCGCCTCACGGAAAAGGGCAAGGCAGTTGCCGAAAGTATGTATCAAAGGCACACGGTGCTTACTAATTTTTTAAAGCAGCTTGGAGTCAGTGACGAGATAGCATCTAAAGACGCGTGCAAAATCGAGCACGTTATCAGTGAAGAGTCCTTCGAGATAATCAAAGCCCACACGGAAAACGCAAAAAGGAAATGAAGGTGAACTCGCATTGGAAAAAATAGAAAAGATATACAACTTCTTGGCATATCAAGTAGAAATACCTAAAATTTTTGGTGTTTTTCATTTCGTTTCAATTGCAGTTGTACTTCTTTTGACCATTATAGTTTGCATTTCGTGCAAAAACTCATCAGAAAAAACCGAACGCAAAATCGCGTTTTGGGTTTGGACAGCGTTACTTATCCTTGAATCTTACAAGCAATTTATATATCACTTCAGCACTGAAGACGGTTTTACCTTAGACTACTCTTGGCACGGATTTCCCTTCCAGCTTTGCTCCTCACCGCTTTACGTTCTGCCATTTATCGCATTTTTACCGTCGGGCAAGGTGAGAGAGGCGTTCGTCTCATTTTTCGAAGCGTTCGTACTCTTTGGCGGAGTTGTTGTTTGCGCGTTTCCCGGAAACGTTTTAGTTGAAACTCTTGGCATCAATTTCCATACTATGTTTTGGCACGGTAGCCAGGTTGTGCTTGGAATTTACTTCAACGTGAGAAGATTTGTATCGAAAAATCCGCCGAATATCTTCAGGCATTTTTCGTCATCAATCCCGATTTTTCTCACCTTCGTATCAATTGCCGAAGTAATAAATAACGTGTTCTACCGTTTTGCCACATCAAAAGGAATCGAAGATGAATTTAATATGTTCTTCATCAGTTCCCATTTTGAATGCCCCTTCCCCGTGTTAAACGTGATACAACCACACGTTCCGCACGCGGTCTTTATAATCTCTTACGTATTATTCGTTTTGCTCTTTTCATTTATATTAATGGCAACCGTCGCGAGTATAGCAAAACGCTCGCGTGACAAAATCACCGCCTAAACAAAATAGCAAATTTTGTATTTTCTTCGTTTTTGATATTTATTGATAGAAAAGCAAGATTGTTTAAACACACAATAAAAATCCCCCCGTCAAACGGGGGTATTTCATTTTCGGGTAAAACCCTAAATGTTACTGGCGACGCACAAGTGCGTTTTAGGTTGGCCTGCCAGCCATGCATCTGTTACTTACTACCCATAAATGGGTCCCGTGGGT
>JAZRDI010000005.1:0-44069 GCA_045660185.1 Eubacteriales bacterium
CGGGGATGAGCTTACCGATAATAACGTTCTCCTTGTGGCCGAGCAGATTATCCGACTTGCCTCTGATAGCTGCTTCGGTAAGAACCTTGGTGGTTTCCTGGAAGGACGCAGCGGAAAGGAAGGACTCTGTCATAAGAGAAGCCTTGGTAATACCGAGAAGCATGGGAGCGGTTTCCGCATGTCGAAGACCTAATTCACCCGCCGCGATTCTCGCGTCAATCTTCTCGTTCTCCTCGCGAAGCTCAAGAACATCAACAGTAGTACCGGAAAGAAGATCTGTATCACCCGGATCCTCAATCTTAACTTTTCTTGTCATCTGGCGAGTGATACACTCTACGTGCTTATCGTTAATTTCAACGTCTTCTCCGCGGTACACCTTCTGTACCTCACGGATAATATAGTCATATACCGCATCAATACCCGACATATGAAGAACGTCTGCAGGGTTAAGGAAGCCTTCAGTAAGCTGCTGACCTCTCTGAACCTCTTGACCGTCCTCTATGCAAAGACGCATACCGAAGGGAATATCATAAATAACGTCTGTTGTTGTAGGCTCAACGGGGTTCTGAATAATAACCTTGGAGAGCTTCTTATCGGACTGAATACGAGCGATACCCGTATAAGCAGTAACGATAGCGGGCTTCGTGGGCTTTCTTGCTTCGAACAATTCTTCAACTCTGGGAAGACCCTGAGTAATATCCGAACCTGCGACACCACCGGTATGGAAGGTTCTCATCGTAAGCTGAGTACCGGGCTCACCGATAGACTGAGCTGCGATAACACCAACCGATTCACCAATAGCAACGGGAGTTCCGTGAGCAAGGTCTGCGCCATAGCAGTGTACACAAACACCGCGCTTTGCAAGACATCTAAGGATAGTTCTTACCTCAACTGACTTGATTCCGGCATCAACGATTTCCTTCGCCATAACCTCATCGATCATTGTATTAGCGCTAACTATAAGCTCACCGGTTTCTTCGTTAACAACATCGTTTACAGGGTATCTACCAACAAGACGGTCGAAGAGCTTTTCAACTACGTTATCACCGGTCTTAATATCGGAAACTATGATACCTGTCTTTGCTCCGCAATCCTCTTCACGAATGATAACGTCCTGCGAAACGTCAACGAGACGACGGGTAAGGTAACCCGAGTCTGCAGTACGAAGAGCCGTATCCGAAAGAGACTTACGAGAACCCTTTGCACCCATGAAGTACTCAAGCATTGTAAGACCTTCACGGAAGTTGGACTTAATGGGAATTTCGATTGTCTTACCGTTTGTAGCAAACATAAGACCACGCATACCTGCGAGCTGACGCATCTGCTTTGTAGAACCACGGGCTCCGGAGGTAGCAATCATGTTAAGTGAGTTGTATTTATCAAGGTTGGCTGTAAGGGCGTCGGTAACGTCGTTAGTTGCCTTTTCCCAAACTGCTATAACCTGCTTATATCTTTCGTCATCGGAAAGTTCACCCCAATTGAAGAGCTCTGTAATCTCTTCAACCTGCTTTGCAGCATCCTCGAGAATCATCTTCTTTTGAGGAGGAATTGTCATATCGTAAACCGAGATAGAAAGAGAAGATCTTGTAGAATAACGGTAACCCATTTCCTTAATATTATCAAGAACCTCTGCTGCGTTTGCAAAGCCGTGATACTTGATAGTAAGATCTACGATTTCCTTAAGCTTCTTACTCGTTGTTGCGAAATTAATCTCAAGCGAGAAGGGATCTTTGGTACGGTCAACGTATCCGAGGTCCTGAGGAATCTTGGAGTTAAATATAAGTCTACCGTAGGTAGCGTCTATAAGAGCGCTCTTCTCTACGCCGTCTATCATCTTTGTTACGCGAACCTTAATTGCAGCGTGCATACCGAGAAGCTTATTTTCATAAGCCATCTCTACCTCGTCGAAGTTACGGAATATCTTTCCTTCACCAATCTCACCCGGATGGTCGATCGTGAGATAGTAAGAACCGAGGACCATATCCTGTGAAGGAACGGTTACAGCCTTACCGGAAACGGGCTTCAAGAGGTTGTTAGCAGAAAGCATAAGGAATCTTGCCTCTGCCTGCGCCTCGCTGGAAAGCGGAACGTGAACGGGCATCTGGTCACCGTCGAAGTCTGCGTTGAACGCGGGACATACGAGGGGGTGAAGCTTAATAGCTCTACCCTCTACGAGAACAGGCTCGAATGCCTGAATCGAAAGACGGTGAAGTGTAGGAGCTCTGTTAAGAAGAACGGGATGCTCCTTGATTACATATTCAAGAGCGTCCCAAACTTCGGGAGCAACTCTATCAACTTTCTTCTTCGCGTCCTTGATGGAATTAGCCTTTTGAGTTTCGATAAGTCGCTTCATAACGAAGGGACGGAAGAGCTCAAGTGCCATTTCCTTAGGAAGTCCGCACTGATAAATCTTAAGAGTAGGACCTACAACGATAACCGAACGTCCGGAATAGTCAACACGCTTACCGAGAAGGTTCTGACGGAAACGTCCCTGCTTACCGCGCAGAGCCTCGGAAAGCGACTTAAGAGGACGGTTGGATGCGCCGGTTACAGCCTTTCCGCGTCTACCGTTATCAATAAGAGCATCAACGAATTCCTGAAGCATTCTCTTCTCGTTACGAACGATAATATCGGGAGCCTTCATTTCTATGAAGTGCTTAAGACGGTTATTTCTGTTAATAACACGGCGGTAAAGCTCGTTAATATCGGATGTTGCAAATCTTCCACCGTCAAGCTGCGTCATAGGACGAATGTCGGGGGGAAGAACGGGGAGAGTTTCGAGAATCATCCACTCGGGACGGTTGCCCGACTTTCTGAACGCCTCGATAACCTCGAGTCTTTTAATTATTTTTACTTTTTTCTGACCGGAGCTTTCTGCAAGCTGAGCCTTAAGCTCACCTGCAAGCTCTTCAAGATCTATCTCGGCAAGAAGCTCACGAACAGCCTCTGCACCCATACCTGCTCTGAAATCGTCCTCATATCTCTCGCGAGCATTTCTGTACTCGTCATCTGTGAGGAGCTGTTTCTTTTCAAGAGGTGTGTTGCCGGGATCGATAACTATATATCTTGAAAAATAGATTACTCTTTCAAGAAGTCTGGGCGACATATCAAGAACAAGACCCATTCTCGAAGGAACAGCCTTAAAATACCAGATATGCGACACAGGAGCGGCAAGCTCGATAGAACCCATACGCTCACGTCTTACCTTTTTGGTGGTTACTTCAACACCGCACTTCTCACAAACCTTGCCCTTAAAGCGAACTCTCTTGTACTTTCCGCAAAGACATTCCCAGTCCTTAGTCGGACCAAAAATCTTTTCGCAGAACAAGCCGTCGCGCTCGGCCTTAAGCGTACGGTAATTGATCGTTTCCGCCTTAGTTACCTCACCGAATGACCAAGAACGAATGGTATCGGGAGATGCAAGACCTATTTTGATCGAATCAAACGCATTTCTTTCCATATATTCTTATATTCAGGCATCCCGCGAGGGATGCCTTATCCCTTCTAAAAATTATTCTTCGTCGCCCATGTCGTCGAACGAATCATCTTCTGCCTCGTAATCATATTCATCGTCGGCAAAATCGCCAAGAAGATCATCGAGCAATTCATCGCCATCGAAATCTTCATCTTCTTCAGCTTCATCCTCGGCATTTTCCTTTTCAAGATCTGCCGCGCGGTTAACCTCCTCGATACTTGCGTATGCGGGAGCATCCTCTCCGTAAACCTCGGAGAGTTCTATCTCTTCGCCTGCTTCGTCAAGAACGTGAATATCAAGACAAAGCGACTGAAGCTCCTTAACAAGCACCTTGAAGGACTCGGGAATTCCGGGAGTGGGGATATTCTGACCCTTAACGATAGCCTCGTAGGTCTTCGTTCTACCGGTAATATCGTCGGACTTAACGGTAAGGATTTCCTGAAGCGTGTAAGCTGCGCCGTACGCCTCGAGAGCCCAAACTTCCATTTCTCCGAAACGCTGTCCACCGAACTGAGCCTTACCTCCGAGAGGCTGCTGAGTTACGAGTGAGTAAGGACCTATAGAACGAGCGTGAATCTTATCATCAACAAGGTGGTGAAGCTTGAGGTAATACATTATACCAACGGTTACGGGGTTGTCGAAGGGGTCACCCGTACGTCCGTCGTAAAGCGTTACCTTACCGTCGATAACCTTAAGGCTTTCAGTCTTCATAAGGCTATGAAGCTTCTCTTCGTCATCAACGATCTCATGATCAACTCTCTGAAGATCAGGCTTTCCGTCATCGCGGACAACTTCCATAAATACGGCTTTTCCGCGAACACTTTCACCGGGTCTTATATCTCTTGTGTATTTAGCCTGGCGAAGAAGCTCGAGAATATCGGTCTCCTTTGCACCGTCAAATACGGGAGTCATTATCTTTATGCCGAGCTTACGGCAAGCGATACCGAGATGCACCTCAAGAACCTGACCGATGTTCATACGGGAAGGAACGCCGAGGGGGTTAAGCACGATATCAAGGGGCGTACCGTCTGCCAAGAAGGGCATATCCTCAGGAGAAAGAATTCTCGAAACAACACCCTTGTTACCGTGACGGCCTGCCATTTTATCTCCAACGGAGATTTTTCTCTTTTGAGCTACATATACTCTTACAACCTTGTTAACACCGGGAGCGAGATCGTCGGAGTTAGTACGGTCGTAAATCTTAACGTCAACTACGATACCTGACATACCGTGAGGCATTCTGAGCGAGGAATCCTTAACTTCTCTTGCCTTCTCACCGAAAATAGCGCGCAGAAGTCTTTCCTCGGGAGTAAGCTCGGTTTCACCCTTGGGAGTAACCTTACCTACAAGAATATCGTTAGCACGTACTTCAGTACCGATTCTTACGATACCGTCTGCATCCAGATCCTTAAGAGCGTCATCACCAACGTTGGGGATTTCTCTTGTGATTTCCTGAGTACCGAGCTTGGTATCTCTTGCTTCAATCTGGAATTCTTCAATATGGATAGATGTATAAACGTCGTTACGAACGAGGTTTTCGTTAAGAAGAACTGCGTCCTCGTAGTTATAACCTTCCCAGGTCATAAATCCGATAAGAGCGTTCTTACCGAGCGAGATTTCTCCGTTCGACGTTGCGGGACCGTCTGCAATAACCTGTCCTGCTTCAACACGGTCACCCGCATTTACAAGAGGACGCTGGTTAACGCAAGTGCCCTGGTTAGATCTCTTAAACTTGATAAGATGATAGGTATCTTTTCTGCCGGAATCGGTGTAGATAACTATCTCGGAGCCTGCGGCGCGCTCTACCGTACCGCCCTCCTTACATACAACAACAGTTCCCGAATCAACTGCAGCCTTGTATTCCATACCTGTTGCAACGATGGGAGAATCTGTCATCATAAGCGGAACTGCCTGCTTCTGCATGTTCGATCCCATGAGCGCACGCGTGTTGTCGTCGTTTTCAAGGAATGGTATGCATCCGGCGGCAACTGAAACCGCCATCTGAGGACATGCGTCCATAAGGTCAACCTCTGTGGGAGCAACCTCAATGAACTCCGTCTTATATCTTGAAATAACTCTCTTGTTTACGAAATAGCCGTTTTCATCGAGAGCCTCATTTGCCTGAGCAACTATGTTTCCGTCTTCCTCGTCTGCGGTAAGGTAAACAACCTCATCCGTAACTCTTCCGGTTTCTTTATCAACAACGCGGAAAGGCGCTTTAAGGAATCCGTAATCACTAATCTTTGCATAAGATGCAAGATAGGAGATAAGACCGATGTTAGGACCTTCGGGAGTTTCTACAGGACAAATTCTACCATAGTGAGTATAGTGAACGTCACGAACCTCGAAGGACGCTCTGTCACGGGAAAGACCACCGGGACCGAGAGCGGAAAGACGTCGCTTATGCGTAAGTTCTGCCAAGGGGTTGTTCTGGTCCATAAACTGCGACAAGGGCGAAGAACCGAAGAACTCTCTGATAGCAGTAGCTACGGGGCGCGTATTAATAAGTGTTTCGGGACGGAGATCCTCGGTATCGTTTACCGACATTCTCTCTGTTATATTCTTATGCATCTTCGACATACCGATTCTCATCTGGTTCTGAAGAAGCTCACCTACGCAGCGAAGACGTCTGTTACCGAGATGGTCGATATCGTCTGTAGTACCAATGCCGTGGCAAAGGCAGAATAAATAGTTGATAGATGCAAATATATCTTCTTTAGTTACGTGCTTGGGAGCAAGCTCCGCTATTCTCTCGCGAACCTCATTTTTGATGAAGTTCATACGAGCTTCGCCTACAAGTCCGTCATTATCAGCGGAAGCGATGATCTCGTTAAGAACCGAGTATCTTACCTTCTCACCAGACTTAACGCCTGCATCGGAAAGGTCATAGCCGAGCACAAGCTCGGGACGAACGGTACCGTTAGAGAATACCTTAACCTCTCTGCCAAGCTCGTTCTTAAGGTAAACCTCATTTGTAAGGCTGTCCTCAATAGCGGCTGCAAGCTCCTTGGTGATAATAACTCCCTCTTCGGGCTCTGCTACTATCTCACCTGTAAGCTGATTGATTACGGGACGAGCAAGCTCAAATCCTGCAATTCTCGAGCCAAGAGAAAGCTTCTTATTATATTTATATCTTCCAACAGGCGCAAGATCGTATCTCTTGGGATCGAAAAGAATTCCGTTAAGAAGGTTCTCGGCGCTCTCAACAACGGGAGGCTCACCGGGACGGAGCTTCTTGAATATTTCTTTAAGAGCTTCATCTCTATATGACGAATTGTTTTCTTCAGCAAGCTTTCCGCACTCGTCCTTTGCAAGAGTAGCGATAAGGCCTTCCTCCTCACCAAACATCGCAAGAATTGCGTCATCGTTATCCTGACCGGGAGCAGAAAGTGCGCGGATAAGGGTAGTGATGGGAAGCTTACGGGTTTTATCTATCTTAACGTAGAAGATACCCGCAAGGTCGGTTTCGTATTCGAGCCATGCACCTCTGTAAGGAATTACGGTTGCGGTATAGTTGTGCTTACCCTGCTTATCCACGTCATCCTTATAGCATATACCGGGAGAACGAACAAGCTGAGAAATAATAACTCTCTCCGCACCGTTAATAACGAAGGTTCCGTTATCCGTCATAAGAGGGAAATCGCCCATGTAAATTTGAGCGGTTTTCAGCTCTCCGGTAGCCTTGTTAATAAGTCTTACGCCCACCTTAATGTGTGTGTCGTAAGTAACGGCTCTGTCCTTACATTCCTCTACCGAATATCTTGGATTGGGGTCAATCGTGAAATCGGTAAACTCAATAGAGAGGTTGCCGGTGTAATCCACAACGGGAGATACGTCCTTAAGCACCTCCTGGAAGCCTTCTTCAAGGAACCATTTGTAAGAATCCTTCTGGACTTCGATAAGGTTGGGCATTTCCGTTGCTGCTTCAATCTTGGAAAAGCTATGTCTGACGTTTGTGCCAAGCTTCCTGGGTTTAAGCATCATAAAAAGAATCACTCCATTCTTGAAAATTTACAAATTCCATCGCTCATATTTTCCGCTATAATAAATTAAGGAACGAAAAACAGCTATTTTTGTGTATTTTGCCGAAAAAAAACGTATGCGTTTTCTAAAAAAGGGCATAATACACCCATAGTTAGCGATTATAATGCATTTTAATATTATAACATAAAAGTACCATTTGTCAAGTCTTTTTTGAAAAAAAGTTTATTTTTTTGATTTTTCACTCTCCCGCACGCATATATATGCTAATTTGGGGCAGAAATTCCTACCGTTCAAAAATCGACCTTTTGTTTTGTTGAAATTTAACAAAAATAAAAAAACGAGGAGATTTGTATATTTTATCTCCTCATTTTCGACGTTCTTCACGCCCCTAAATTGCTTTTAATACACAAACAATCCCGATTTCCGCCGTTAATCGAAAATCAGTCTTCGTTATGTATCTTTTTTATCTCTTTCAAGCAATCCTTTATGTCAAATCCTACAGTTATATAATGCGCGTCGAGCTTTACCTTCGCATCGCGCAAAACCGATTCCGCCAAAAGTGTAACCGCAATGTCGTTATCAGACGGCATCAAATTTCCCGACGGATGATTATGGGCAAGAATCACACTCGCCGCCTTCTTTCGAAGTGCGATGTCCGCCATCTTTCTCGGAAGAAAAGCGGAAGAATTTACAGTTCCCTCAGTGATGAGGTCGGTAGAAATCAATTTTCCGTTTTATCGAACGAAATCATATACACACTCTCGACGTCAAGATGAAATAGCAAAGCGCAAACGTAACGCTCGATTTCTTCGCTTGAATATTTTTTACCGTTTTTGATGTTATCTGTAACTCTCCTCGAGCTTAAAGACGCAACAAGACGAATAAAATCCGCCGCTTGCTCGCTGCACCCGGAAAGATTTTGCATCACGTGCGCGCTCGTACTTGCAATATCTGCACTCGATACGAACGCGGTATGAATTTTCTCAGCATCCGACCGAGCGTTCGCTCCAACGCAAAACGATAAAAGCTTTTCCATATAATCTTTTCTATCAACGGCTTGCATTTATCGACTCCTGTTTACTACGTAAGAATTTTGCCAAACGCGGTTTCTGCGCGAACAAATAATCAAAATGATTCATAAAACCTATGTAACGCTTACCGCAGACGATGTAATGCTCCGCGAGCAACACTCCAACATTTGAAAACGCGGTTTGTATCATACTGTTGGTTACTCTGTCTCCGTCGGTCGGGCAAAGAGGACCGTAAGGATGACTGTGCGCAATAATCGCGATCGTTGCGCCCTTCTTAAGCGCCACGTCCATATACTTTTCGGACTTAACGTTTCCCGACGAATAATCGCATCTGTACATTTCGTCGATTCCCAACAGCTGCATATCGTTATCAAACGTGAGCAAAAGCTGAACGTTATCCACTGTATCTGCAAGGTAATTTACAATGTAAGTACCAAGATAATCATAATTTTCGAAAACCGAAGCGCTTCTTTCTCCCTCATTTGAAGCGAAGAAGTTGAGCGCGTCTCCCGCGCTTACTATAAGCTCCGCAGTCTTTGCGCCTATCCCTTCAACCTTCATCAAATCTTCCTTCAAAGCGGATAGCACGCCGTCAAGAGAGCCGAATTCCTGAAGTAATTTTTTAGCCAGCGGATTGGTATCCTTAACAGGTACCGTGTAATATAAAAGCATTTCGAGAAGCTCGTATGTATCAAACACTATAGCGCCAAAATCAGCGAATTTGCGACGCATGCGTTTTCGGTGTCCTTTATGAACAAGATCCTCCATATTTTCCTCCACGCAAATGTAGTAAGAATTTCATTATAGAACCACACGGGCGTGATCTTTTATTATCAGCGCACCCGCATATAAGTTATTAATAATAATGCGGCAAAAAGCGTAACACCTCTCTGCCGCGTGCTTGTTTTATACGATACAAACTGCCGATTTGCAATCAACATATAGCACCGTGTAAAATATTATCTTTTTGGAATGTAATTTTCGGACAAGTTCTCGGGTATTTCCGGCATAAATCCTTCAGGCTTTACAACGCGAAGCATATTAATTTTAACGCCCTGCGATGAGAACGCAGCCTCATATTCGGTAACAACATTATCCTTCATATATTCTGATGAGTGAAGGTCGCGGGTTAACGCGTCGAGCTTGAGCCCCATAGCCTCTATCTCCTCAAGAGAAAAATCAAAAAGACCTACGTTATCCGTTTTAAAAGTTAACACGCCCCCATCTTTAAGAAGGTTGAAATATACTGAGAGGTATCTTCTATGAGTCAATCTTCGCTTTGCATATCCTTTTTTGGACCAAGGGTCAGAAAAGTTCAAGAAGATTGCATCTACGCTTTTAGGAGCAAAAAGCTTCGTAAGATTATCTGCGGTATCAATGATAAATTTAAGATTAGCACACGATCCACTCTCTTCCCTCTCACGCTTTGCGCCTTCAGCGGCAAGAACAACGCAATCGGTAACTCTCTCCATTGCAAAATAAGACACGCTCGGGTGCTTTTTAGTCATTCCTATAGCAAAACCGCCCTTTCCCGCGCCAATTTCAAGCCAAACGGGGCTATTTTCGGGCAAAGAATCAAGATTCGGTTTTTCAACCAAAAACTCAGAGCAAACAGCAAGTCTTTCCTCACCGTGCTTCTTTTTTCTCATTCTCATAAACGTCTATCCTCAACAAAATACATCTATTTGTAAACAAAAGTTTTCTTTTTAGCCTTCAGAACCCGAAGTTCCCTTGTTAAATTCAAGAAGCTCAAGCTCGGGGTTATCTTCAAGAATCCATCTTATTGCCCATTCGCTTGTGAATATCAAAAGGTTATTTCCTCTGAAATCCTGAACCCATTTGGTATCGTGAGAAAGCTTCAGTGTTTTGGGATCAAGTCCCTCGTTGCCTATCCATCTTATCTGCTGATAGGGCAAGCTGCTCCTTCTCAAATCGCAGCCGTATTCGTTCTTGAGTCTATATTCAAGAACTTCAAACTGAAGCACACCTACAACACCGACAATGACCCTCTCAAGACCCGAATTAGGCTCGAAGAATATCTGAATAGCACCCTCTTGCGCTATCTGGTTCATACCCTTTGCAAACTGTTTTCTCTTCATCGAGTCCACTTGCTCTACAACGGCAAAATGCTCGGGAGCGAACGTAGGTATGCCCTCAAATTCTATCTTCTTTCCCTTCTCACAAATAGTATCTCCTATCGAGAAAATACCGGGATCGAATACACCAATTATATCTCCCGCATAAGCCTCATTTATAACCTCACGCTCGGAAGCCATCATCTGCTGGGGCTGCGAAAGTCTAAAGCTCTTTTTACCTTGAACGTGATAGTATTCTCTGTCTCTGGAGAACTTACCGGAGCATATACGCATAAATGCGATTCTATCTCTGTGCGCCTTATTCATATTCGCCTGAATTTTGAAAACAAACGCACTGAAGCCTTCATCAAAAGGATCAATATAATCATCACCCGCAAGTCTGGGAAGAGGCGAGGTAGTCATCTTAAGGAAGTGCTCAAGGAAAGGCTCGATACCGAAATTGTTAAGAGCCGAACCGAAGAATACAGGGGAAAGTTTTCCGTGACGAACCTTTTCAAGATCAAAATCAAAGCAAGCGCCGTCAAGAAGCTCTATCTGCTCGCAAAGCTCACCGCGAAGTCTTTCTCCTATAAGCGAATCAAGCTTTTCCGTATCGTTTATATCGCAATCTATACCGCGTATCTTCTCTCTTCCGCGGTGCGAATCCCCAAAGGAAATGATAGAGCGCTTATCTCTATCGTAAACACCCTTAAAGTTTTGACCGCAACCAATAGGCCAGTTCATAGGATACGTGCCTATTCCAAACTCGCTCTCAAGCTCGTCAAGCAAATCAAAAGGATCGCGCGCCTCACGGTCAAGCTTATTGATGAACGTGAAAATCGGAATATCTCGCATAGCGCAAACCTTGAAAAGCTTTCTGGTCTGTGGCTCAATACCCTTTGCAGCGTCAATAACCATTACCGCGCTATCCGCAGCCATAAGTGTACGGTAGGTATCCTCTGAGAAATCCTGGTGACCGGGGGTATCAAGAATATTGATGCAATATCCGTCATATTCAAACTGAAGCACCGATGAGGTTATGGAAATACCTCTCTGCTTTTCGAGGTCCATCCAGTCGGAAACCGCGTGCTTATCGTTCTGCTTGCCCTTTACCGAACCTGCCGACTGTATCGCGCCTCCGTAAAGAAGGAACTTCTCGGTAAGAGTTGTCTTACCGGCGTCGGGGTGCGAAATTATCGCAAAGGTACGTCGTCTTTTAATTTGGCTGTTAATATCCTGCATAAAACTCGCCTTTCGTTTATATTTGTCGCTTCGGCAAAACGCGCCAAAGCCTTATTTTTTATTATTTTAAAAAACCGACAAATATTTTAACACATATTTATTATTTTGTCAATATTAATAATTTCAAATACAAAAAATGCGTTTAAAATCCAACAAACAAAAGAAACCGAGAAAAGTTTTTTGCACTTTTCTCGGCTTAATTGTTTTGGTTCGTTAGCTAATTACTGCTTGATGCTAACAGTTATATCACCCGTATCAGTGGTTATCTTGCACTTTCCGCCACTTGTAGTTTCCGGAACTCTGATTTTTCCGGTATCCGTTTTAGTAATGAATATTTTCTCTGTAAGCAGGGTTGCTCTGACGTCACCCGTATCGGTTAAGATAACAATTTCACCGGCATCACTTTCATTGAGAGTTACGTCACCCGTACTTCTTTCAATATTCATCGTTTCCTCTGTTGTAACTCGCGTCAAGGACAATTTACCGGTACTTCCAGAGGAAGTAAAGTTTTTACAATTCACGTCACAAAGCTCAACGTCACCCGTTGAAACGTTGACACTAAAATCTCCGTTTACGCTTAAATTCGAGGCATCAATACTACCGGTGCTGGTTTTTACCGAAATGCTGTCTGCATTTACGTTATTTATTTCAACATCTCCCGTAGAGGCTTTAATTTCAAGGGCGCTCGTAGTTGCGTTCTCAACATCAACATCTCCCGTAGACAAATTAATTTTGATATATTCTGTAGCGGAAGCGTAGCACTCGGTTTCTCCCGTAGATAAGGAAATATCAATGCTGTTAAATTTTAAATCTGCGGGAATTTTAACGTCACTCGTATCCGATTCAATCTTCAAATCCCTATACTCCCCTTTGGGTAAATACACCGTTATTTCAGTTTCTTCGAATGAGAACATATTAACGTGATTGTACCATTTGCGCTCATCGTTCAGCGCAATTTCAAGCGTTCCGTTATTAACCGTTACATTATGCTTCATATTCTCTTTTTCGTTTTTGCAAACAACCTTAACGATTTGTTCATCGGTGGGAACGAGGGTTATATCTGCAGTATCATCTACCACGTGTATATTCTCAAACGTCTCCGACACCGTATACTCGTTCGTCGTTTTTTTCGATTGGTCGAGACTTTTGAAGTTAAATCCGCAAGAAACCAACGAAACAAGCATTATAACAGTTCCAACCAGAATAGAAACACTTGCAAAAAGTTTCATTTCCTTCTTCATAATCAATACCTCATTCTTTCAAATAATAATTTAACTTTTACAAAGCTAAATTTAGTGAGTTCCAAAATACAAAAAAGGATTTTCTTGCACCCGTACCAAAGAAATACGGAAAGTCCCAAGCACACAAGTGCTCCGCCAAAAACGAATGCGGAGTTAAGAAAAGCTCCTTGCGGAATAAATATGATTGGATAAAACACTCCGGCTACGCCAATAGCCGCCAAGGAAAGCTCCACGGCACAAACGGCTGCAAAAGCTGACCATATCACCGCATAAAAAGCCACCGCCACCGAAACAGCCGCTGCAAGAAGCGAAATCCATATTGGTGAACCTATTGCGATAAGCGTGATAGCTCCCGCACCGAGTTTTCTTTTTAACGATTCATTCTGTTTTTTACTTTGTACTTTTTTTGCCATTGGCACTTCAAATGTGCGCTCTCCTTCTCTGTTTATCTGCGAAAGTATTTCCGAAATAGAGCCTATTTTTGCAACCGCTTCTTCTTCGCTTAATCCTTCTTCGATTCCGTCATCAATCATTTCGCTGTAGAAATTCAGTTGCTCTTTTATCTCATTTTTTGGCAAATTGTAAAGTTCTCTTTGCAAAATTCCCAAAAATTCGTATTTCAGCACCTCTTATCCTCCCTCGTTACAAAATTATAAATAGATTGTATTTCCTTCCAATCGTATTTAAAATCTTCTATACGTTTAATTCCTAAACTTGTTATATGATAATATTTTCTAATTCTGCCGTTATGCTCTGCATTTTTAACCGTGAGCATACCTAAAATCTCAAGACGTTTTAAAATCGTGTATAGAGTTGACTCGGATAATACGATATAAGGCTTCATATCCTTTATGATTTTATATCCGTAAGAATCTTCGGTTCTTATTGCTGCCAAAACGCACACGTCTAAAAGTCCACGCTTCAATTGAATATCCAAGTTACTCCCCTCCTATATACATCATATCACGAAGTATTGCTTTTGTCAATATATTGAATTTACTTTTTGCAAATTGTTTCCGGAAATAACGGAGCAACTTATCGATTTCGCGCCTGCGTTTTACGCGTTTCTTAAGAGGCTTAAAAAATAAAAAGAGGCATACACTTCGCTTACGCTAGGTTTCAGCCTCACATTTTTCCCTTACCGGAACTCTATTGTTTTTATTTCCACGTCAAAAGTCTTTTATCCTTTATAAATGTTTTTCTTCTATGCTCAAAACAGCTTCAAAGGATTCTTTAAAGTAAGCATTTTCGGATAAGTCTATGTACTTCATTCTTTTTGCCAAGCAACGCAAACTACCGCCTTCGCACGCTTTTTTGACTGTTCCAAAAAGACTGCTATTTTTAACGATGATTGCTTTATTCTTTAGCTCACTCGGAAAAAGTCCTACGTACGATGCATTTTCAACGTTAATTTTCGCAGAAAAATTCGAGCAAATATAAAAATTAGAAATGTCCGCAAAATTTATTTTTGCTTCATTCATTAACGTACGTATCGCAAGATGCACTGCGAACGTTGCAAGTCTAAACGCCTTTACATCCGATGCAGAAATAGTAACACCATCACACACGCGGTATTCGCTTGATAGGCATCCATGTTCATCTATGATGCGATTTCTTGTTAGCTCGGCAATTACATCACAGAGTCCAATTCCGCAAAATCCGTTTGCTTCCGAATTACCTATCGTTTTGTATTCTGCCTTTCCATTATCTAATTTAAAAGAGTATATCGAGCCTTTGGTTGCGCTCACCGCGCAATCAATATAGAGATTATCAAACCACGGCAACACAAAGGGCAACGCGCAAATACCTCCACGCTCGGAATATAGAACCACCTTGGGTACCGTGTCAAGATCTAACAAAAGATTGTAGCGCTTGTTTGTTGGTGTTGATAAGTAGTACACACTCGCAATAACGTCAGCACCTATTTGGTGGGATAACGACGGAAGGGATAAAATCTTTTTAACACCCTTCAAGCCAATTCTTCCCGAATATTCCATTCTGTTTTCAATATAATCGGCGATGCGCGATTCCGAACCAAAGTAAGCATCGTCTATGCAAAACAGCGAGTATATCATATTTGCATTTCCCGATACGTACATCTTTTCAACCGGTGAAACGCCAATATCCTTTATCATTTCGTTTATAGTTTCCAAAACTCGCGAGCGAAACTCTTTTGTTTTATCCTTTGAGGAAAAATCAACACGCATCATAGCTTGCGCGCCAAAATTCATTTTCGGTGATGGCATTGTAACCGCTTTGGTTATTTTGTTGTCGCCAAGAGAAACGAGCGCCAATGTAAAACTCTCACTTCCCATATCAAGAGCAAATACATATTTACGTGCGCTGCTATCACTTTGATTGTTAACTGTGTTTCCGTTCATTTTTATAAGTCAATTTAAATATTCAATAAGCCATTTATATTTTCGCTGAAAATCATTTTTCTTTCAGTTTCCGTGAGTGGTATTCGATTGAATCTTTCAAGCTCACTTAAAGCGTCCCACATAGGAAAATCAGTTGCAAAGAAAAATTTATCCGCGCCGAGCATATCTATAATTTCCTTTGCTTTTTCGGCACTTATAAACGGTAAGGAGGAGCACGTGTCAAAATAAACGTTGGAAAGACCCTTATAAACTTCCGCTTTTTCCCAGCAACGATAACCGCCAAAATGCGCAGCTATGAAGTTAAGATTTGGATATTTTTTTGCCATTCGAACAAGTCTTTCGGGACTTGAAAAATCATATCTGTCATCACCTACGTGGAAGAGTATGGGAAGTCTTCCGCTTGCAGCCCTGTAAAACTTCTCTGCACCCTCATCATCTATATTGAACTTCTGAAAATCCGGATGCAGTTTTATACCCTTAAATCCGTTTTTCACAGCCCAATCAACCTCCGCGAATACCTCTTCTTCGGTTAAATCCTGATGCAAGGTTATAAAACCTATGAACTCCGCGTGCTTATCCAATTCACTCTTTATAAACTCATTTATCGAACGCACTTGATGCGCGGTTGTGGCAACAGAGTGAACGACGTAACGTGTTATTCCCGCCGCCGCTCCGTCCTCTATAAGCCTTTCGGGAGTACCTGCGGGCATCTGCATTTTTATATCGTAAAACACACCGATAGTATCAGTTGCCTTCTTTGCAATTTTCTCGGGGTATATGTGCGCGTGCGCGTTGATGATTTCCATTTGTTCCACCTTGTTTCTATTAATAGTCAACTTTAGTTTGCATTTTTGCTAATTTCGTTTTATTTTAAGATTACTTCTGCCATACCGTCGCTATGATATTTGATTCTATCACCCGACGTATAGATATCGTCCACGTAATCTAAAAACTCTTTTTTGGAAGCAAAACGCGGTTTGAAGGATGAAACTATTTCCTTCGCCCTTTTTGCTCCGTTCGACATTAAAACGTAGAGCAAAGCCACCTGCCATTTCGCCGAGCAGATGCATGCCTTTTCGGTATCCTCGATTTTATAATCGTTGCCGTGTCCTTTTCCGATAGCGCCGCCTGCATAAGCGTGAACAACGGGCATAATACAAGACAAATCTCCCATATCACTGCTACCTGTTGCAACTCTATCCGAAACGTGAATATCGTCAGAATTAAACACCGATTTAAATGCTTCAAGAGCGGAATCAACCATACCCGTGTTATTTTCAAGCGGCGCATAGCCCGGAATATCTATAATTTCTACGTTAGCGCCCAAGGAAATTGCCGCGCCTATAAGCGCCCTGTTAACCTTGCGGTTTGCATCTGCAATTGCATCAAAGGTACGCCCTCTTACGTAGCTTTCAAGTTCTGCTCTTTCAGGAATTGCGTTAACCATATCTCCACCCGCCGTCATAATCGGATGAACTCTTATAAAATCCAAATCCTTAAACGTTTCTCTTATAGCATTGACGGCGTTTATTCCGCAGTTAGCGGCATAGAGCGCATTTACGCCACACCAAGGAGTTCCGCCCGCGTGAGCCGCAACGCCCTTATAAACGATTTTTTTAGTAATACATCCAACCATACCTAAATCAAGCGCAAAGACGGAGGCCGTGTGTACCATAAACGCCAAATCAACACCGTCAAAATACCCTCTCGAAAGGAACTCGGATTTACCGCCAAAATACTTTATTTTTCCCTCTCGCTTAAGCTTCATTCGATACTCTATCTCCAAAAGCTCCTCTGCGGGAACGGCGCATAATCTGATTCTACCGCACATTTCATCTAACACGCCCTGCTCTTTAAGTGCCGCCGCAATCCCAAGCATAGCCGCGCACTGAGCGTGGTGACCGCACGCGTGAACCGCGCCGGTCTCTTTATCCGAATCGGAATGTGATGGGCAAATAACAGAATCAAGCTCGCATAAAACAAGCACCTCGGGTCCTTCACGGCCCGTATCTATAACGGTATAAAAACCGGTTATTCCCTCTGCTTTTACAAGCTCGTAACCAAGCTCCTCAAATTTAGAAATCATATATTGATTCGTCTTAAATTCCTTGTATCCGGTCTCGGGATTCGCCCATATATATTTCTCCGCTTCGAGTATCAAATCACGGTTTTTATCCACGGATAAAATCAGTTTTTCCACTTTCACACCTCAATTCAAGCAATACTTCTATAACGATAATCGAAAAAAGGCTCTTTTATCGCGCTCTCCGAATGCCTTCGTTATTCGTTTTATTTTAACCAATTGAGATTCTTATATACTCGTTGCCATCAATTATAGCACATACGTACCGCAGTGTCAAGAACGAAAGAGCGTATCATTTGCCAATGTCATTCACACCTCAAAATCCAAAGGATATAAAAAATCCCCGCAGTAAAACAGAATTTTTGCAAAGCCTGTTTTACCGCGCGGGGATTTTTAACCTTTTATTCTACTTAATTTACATCCACAAGCACACGTCAAATCAATACTCGTTGAACGTAACCTTGATTTCCACGTGTACAGAAGGTTTTCTACCGTTATAGTAGTAGCTTTCGGGATTCACTGAATATATTATATAACTTAACTTACCATCCTTTACAGCAAAGGTTACTTGAAGAACAATGCATCCCGAAATGTTTAACGGTATATCAGTTTCATCAACCTCTACGTAATATAGCACCGTACCATCGCTCGTTACGGTTGTTTTAACGTTTTTTATAGCGAGCAAAGTATATCCGATAGGATTCATAAGAGATTCAAGAATATCCTCGCCCTCAGAATCCTTGATTGTAGATTTACTTCCATCATCGTCTAACACGTTGTTTTTATACGTTGTTACTGTTTTTTTATCGTCAGTTTCCGTTTTTTTATCGTCAGTATCCGTTTCCGCATTGAAGTAAAGCTTTTCATCTTCCCTACCGTAAGAAACTTCGGTGTTTGCTTCATACATTACAGTAGCCTGTCCGACATTATCGTTAATGCCGTACGTACGTTTTTTACTAATGGAATTTATGCTAAAAGAGCCTTTATCGCTATTCACTGCATCTTCAAAAAGAGCGGTTGCAAGAAGCGCAATTACGGCTCCGCCCTCTACGCTTGTGAAATATCCCGGCTTCAATTCGCTTACTTTTTTGGTTACGTTATTATAGTTTTTAAACGTTATGGTTTGACTTCCCGAAAACATAGAGTCCGAAAACGTAAAATCAAGAATCATATCCTTGATAAGAAAATCTGCGTCGGCAGTTATCGTGACCGTCACGTCAGTGATGGTTCCGCCGTTTTCTTCCAATGGAAATCCAAAGCTAAAATTGAGCATTTCGATTACTTCATCATTATATTGCGAAAGCTTAACAACGTAATCTTTGCTCTCGTTTTCGGTAATTTCAATGTTATTGTACTCTTCAAATATACTCTCACTATCATTTACGCTTTTGAAATAATCCAAAAACTCCTCTTGAGTGATAGGAGAGTGCAGGTTGTTCCACTTATCTCCCGCATCATACTTGAAAAAGTAATTTCCCTCGTTATACGCTTCGAGCAAAAAGACCTCAGTTTCTTTGCCCTGATGCGAAAATCTTCCCTCGCTTGTCGAGTAGTAATATATTTTACCGTCATCCGATTTGGCGTATATTTGATGCGAAGTCTCCGTAATTTCTGCAGGAAGCGACGACATATAGTACGCCTCTATATCAGCAACGCTGTCCATCTCCCAAGAAGCAACGTTATCCATAGCGTCGGATATTTTTTCCATTACCGTCGGCTGTTTTTCTTCGTTTGGTTTCGCGTTATCCTCTTCTTTAGGTTTACAAGAAGAAAACAACGTTAACGATAACAAAACAACAATTAAAAAGATACTTACTAATTTTTTCATAACCGATTTTCCTTTCTTGTTTTAAAATTTGCTTCCGCATCTTTATATTAGCACATAAATATATTTTTTGTCAATGGGAAAATGTTTTTTCGGCAACAATTTGTTTTATTTTCCGGCATTTGCGCTACAAAAAGCAAAAGAGGTACCGCAAAACGATACCTCTTATTCAAGCCGAAAAATGACGGCTATCTTAACTTATTTACTTTCAACGGGAATCCAAATCTCGCTTATATAATCGGGACTGTCCGTATCACCGTCGGTGTACGCCTCAATATCCATTTCATACGTAGGCTTGTACGAAGACGTGGGCATAAATTCCGAAACAATTTTCTGCCAGGTTTCCTGAATTGCATTCGGCATTGCGCCAACGCAGATAAATACCAACCACGTTTTTGCCGAAATAACGTTTTTTCTGAATCCGTTCGGTACTTCAGTATCAAAATTGCATTTTGTTGCTATTGAATAATTGAAGCTTTTATCATTTTTATCCGGATTGGCATAGCAAATACCGAAAACGTATGTACCGTCATTCGCTAATTCTTTGAGCTTGTCAACAGTTCCATCCGCATACGCTCTGGTCCAAAATTTCGGAATGCTATTTATATTTTCTCCGTTTTCCACGCTATGCGTTTCAACGCGTTCAATAACGCAAAATTCATTCTTTTCTTCAACTCTGTAATTCATGGTGCTACCGCCTTCTAATGATATTTTTATTGATAAGCGAGAAAACGATTTTAGCATTTTTCCCTTTTCTCTCGCCTCGGAAGGTGTGATGCCGTGGAATTTTTGAAATGCCTTTGAAAAGCTATCGGGGCTATCGTAACCGTATTTTAAGGCTACGTCGATCACCTTTCCCTTTGCGCTCGCAAGCTCCTCGCCCGCAAGAGATAAACGTCTGAAGCGTATATACTCTCCAAGCGTGTAGCCGCAAAGAGCACCGAATATCCTTTGAAAATGATAGGTAGAAGAAAATCCCACCGAAGCAACCTTCGCGTAGTCAATATCTTCGGTTAAATGCCTCTCGATATAATCGATAGCTCTCTGCATTCCAACAATCCAGTTCATTTCGCTTACCTCCCATCATCTATATTTTAGCAAAAATCATTATCAAAGTCCCGACATTTCGTGCTAATCCGTGTCGGATTTTTAACACCCTCATTATATTGTCAAAAGCGTCGCATTTTTTGACGATAACATACCAAAAAAGAACGGCATAATCACAGTTAAAGGCTTTAAAATAATTAAAGCTCTATTCCGTTATTATATTTCAAATCAAGCCCGGAGGAATAAAGGTGCGATAGATCACAGAAGCAAAGGCATCTCGGCGCGGTCACTCCGTTCTCGTTGTTTTTAAACTCAATGACCGTAACACCTGTGTGCGTATATTCAAACGATGACCACATTATATGAAGCGGAATATGAAGCAAAACAGAAAGCCACGCTCTCGCAAACGCTGCGTGACAGAACAGGGCAACCCTATTTTCATTCGGTTTTAAAATACGGTATATTCCGTTTTCCTCACGGTATCCGAGTCTTTCAAGAAACTCTTTTCCGTTTTTCTCGATATACTCAACCGCTTCCTTCATTCTCGACTGATTTATACCAACGCACTCGTATGATTTCTCATAAGGTAAACTTATGTTTCCATTTTCAAGGTAATACGTGTTTTGAACGCTGGTAATCGACTTCATTATTCCATCGGGAAAAGGCGTTAATCTCTCGTCTTCAATCTCGTGCGCCCAATCCTCTATATTCTTTTTTAAGCCGAGCAATCTGCAAGCGGGCTCTGCCGTTTCCTTTGCGCGTCCCATAGGCGAAGAGAATATCGTATCTATCTTCGCGTCAAACATTCTCTGCCCTACCGCCTCTGCTTGAAGTCTGCCTCTTTCCGTAAGGCTATCCGTTTCGTAAATGGGGTCCCCGTGTCTAACAATGTATAATAACATAAAATTCTCCTTTTGGCGTTCATCGCATATCAATATATCGTCATTTTACGTTTTATAAAATTTGCCTTTTATTTTAATTATATCACAAAATTAAGCTTTTTTCAATACAGATAAATAAGCAGATAATTAACGCAATAAATTCAGTAGAAAATCTTTTATTCTGATAAAAAGCGCAGATAACCTATTTAACGGAAAACAAAAATGTCATTTTTGTTTTAAAACTGAAAAATCGTGAAAAAAAGAGCTGCCTCAAACGCTCTTAATTTTGCATTTGAGACAGCCCCTGCTTTTATTGAATTATAAACCTATGTTCATTTCCCAAATTCCGTCATTCTCCTCGTACCAAGGAGTTTCGGTTCCGGGAGACGTTGTAATAACGTCGGAGGTGTTAACTTCTACAACCTCGATTTCGGGGTTTATATACTTTTTCATTTCGGTTACCTCCTTATTACTTGCCTGTTACGGCTCTTCTGTATGCCTTTGCACTTACAGAGTACTTCATAAGTCCTTCTACTATTGCAACAAGGTTTGCATCCTTAACTACGTTCTTTGCGTAATCAAGGTAAGAATAGAGGTTATAAGTACCGCTTACGTCTGTTCCCTTTACGGTAAAGGTTACGTCGTCAAGCATCATATATGCATACATTGTTACTTCAAAATACTTGCCGTCAGCACTGAGAGCCGCGTCAACGCTTCTCGTTCCAACCTTGAAGCTGAAATCTTCTGCGGTGTAACCGTCTGCAAGATAGAATCTGAACGAAGGTACTTCGCCTACGTATACTGCAATTTCCTTGAAGTATGTATTGCCGCTAGGCTTCTTAGCCTCGCCCTCGGGCATTGCCTTTGAGTAGCCTGCAAGAAGTGCTGTAACCTCAGATGCTTTATCTGTATTGAGAGCATTTTCGAAGTAGGTATGAGCTGCGCTTGCATATACAAGCATATCCTTCACAAGAGTATTAGTGGTATCATTGTAGCTGCCGTTAATTACAGACTTAGCATACTTAAGCACGCTGAGAGTCCAGGTTGCATCAACGGTGGTGTTACCGCTGTTAAGAACTACGGTAAGCTTGATATCGCTAAGCGACTCGGGTGCGGGGATATTTACTGCTACGTGGTAGTAGTTAACACCGTCGATCTCTATAAGAGTTGCAGTAGCATCTACGCCATCAATCATAGCCTTATTGAAACTCTGCTCGGGGATATAAATATTGTATACGAAGTTAGAGTAAAGAGTTACGCTGGTCTTGATCTTATAGCCGAGCATTACCTTAGGATACAAACTATAGTTTACATATCCACCATTTTCGGATGACTTAACGAATACGCACTCAACTCCGTTCACAGTAGTATATACGGAATTTACGGAAGGTGCTGTCGCATCCTTAGGCAGAACCATAGCGAATGTGCCTTCACCAATTTTAAGCGTATCGGGCGATCCCTCTCCCTCAACGCGCTCGGGACTGAACGTTGCAAGTTCAATGTACTTGTTAGCAACAACCTTAGCGCCGTTTACGGTAACGTGAACGTCAAACTTGTTACCTGATCCGTCTGCCATGCCAAAGAGGTGCGTAATACTTCCCTTGCTTGCATCAAAGGTACATCCATTGAATACCATATTGTAATCTACTCCATAAGTACCGTCGCTAAATGCCGTAAGAACGAGCGCTCCGCTATGATTACTTGCAGACGTAAACGTTACATTTTCGCATATTACGTTGAATTTAGCCTCAACGTTCTGTTTATTATTACTGTTAAAGCTAATGGGGGGATTTACAGAATGTGCCGTATTAAGCGTTCCGTTTTTAATAATTATATTAGCTGTAAACTTAGTGTTGTTTCTTCCCGAAAGGTTGAACAGATGGTAACTGCCTCTTGTGAGTGTCTTTCCGTTAAGATCGATCGTTATATACTTCACATTATAAAGATTTGCCGAGCTTGCGGTAGAGGTGTGATCGTCACGAACTAGAAGTACGGTGTTATTCGCCTCACTTGTATCTACCTTACCGATAGCCTCACAGAAATCGTACCAGGTAGCATAAGCGTTCTTGAACGAGTTGTTTTGGAAAAGCACAAAGGGATATTTCGTAATATCCGAATACAAGAACGGAATATCTCCATATTTCGTACTAGCCGATTCGCCAAGCTCATAGGTTGCGGTTGCTCCTTCAGTTGAGATCAGCGCATAGCTTATCTTAGAATCGCTATCGTATATATTTTTCGGTGCCGAAAGGGTTGCAGGCATAATAAATTTAGTATATTTTCCGTTTCTATCCTTTTCAAATCTCAAGGTATCTGCTTCTTTGCCGGGATAACCCGTTTTTCTGTCGGATATGAGGTTGTAGGTCACGTCGGAATCTATAATATGCTCTCCGCCCTTTACTACCATATGAATTACGTGAGAATTATTAGCGTCTCCGTTAGCTATTACAAAATTATAAGCTTTTGTATTGCCGTAATTCGTAAGATCTATAACGCATTCCTCAAACGTCAAGGTTGTAACACATAATCCTGCGGCACTGTCCGTAGCATTTATGAGGTACTGGTAAGGCGCCGTTCCTGCTTTATAGCAGAACGTAATATTTTTAAACGTAAGATTGAGATCCTGTCTTGACTGCTCTGTTGACGTTTGATTCAAAAGATTTACAAGTGCTCTTGCCGCGACCTCTATCGTTCCGTTATATATGTTAACGGTTACGTCAGAGCCGCCTGCGCTGTGATTGAACTGCATAAGCTCTCTATAAGAGGTGATCTTATTTCCGCCAAGATCAATATTAAGAGTTCCCTTAAGATTTTTGTAAGTATTCGATATAGTGCTGTTGCAAATCGCATCTGTATGCTCGTAATCACTTCTGAGAACAACGGTAACAACGTCGTCCTGCTTCGACGCAAGAGATATTGCGGTGGGAATAACACCTGCATTCTTAGCGGTATTCCAAGCATCTCCCGCGCCGGCAAATTCGCCGTTCTTGAATATAAGGAAGGGATATGCCTTTTCATCGGAATACGAATTGGGAATTATACCGTATTCGGTTTCTATACCGTTTGAGCTCTTCCAATTGCTTCCGTCATAAACATAATAGAATCCGTTCTCAACGTCATAGTATTTTACGCCTGCAGCGGTAGGAGTAAACGCAGGTTTTCCGTTTCCGCTATACCAAACCGCGTTAACCTCACTTGAACGAATTTCTGCTATATTTGCATCTATTGCCAATGTTGCAGCTTTCGCTTCATCAGCGGTCACGGTAGCAACCGTGCCAAGCGCATAAACCGCTTCTTTACCGTCGAGAGTATTTGTTCCCGCAACGTAGCGGTATTCGTTAGTTCCGGTATCAACGCCGGCATTAGTCACCTTGACCGAATAGCAATCCTTTACGTAAAGAGTAGAGGTTACGTTTGCGGTTGCGGCATTCTTACCGGTAATACCCGCATATGCGGATTTATTGCTTATTCTGTCAGGTCCTATACTTAAGTTATAAGAATTTTCTATAAGATAGGGATAGGTAACCGCATCGGTGGGAGCTACGTAAGGAATCCAAGGAGCTCCTCCGAGTATACCTGCCCAGTGAGTGTTTTTAGTAAGAGACGAAACCTCGAAATAGAGATTGCCCGAGTTATAGCAGCCGCTGATATGAGCATATCCGGCATAATCTGCCGCCCATTTTGTAGAGGGAGAGATAATGCCCGCAATGCCTCCATACATACAGGTTTCGCTCGCCTTGTTATCGCAAAGAGTCATACTACCTGTAAACGAGCAGTTGCTTACGGTTGAATTAAGTCCGAAGCTTCCTACGATACCGCCGCCGATACCGTAATCACCGCCGAACCTTATATTTGCCGCAGAAGTACAAGCATCAATTACGGTGTTATGAGCCATACCGCATATTGAACCGAATCTTCCACCTCTTAAGGAGTTATCAAAATTCATTCCGGAAAGCGCTGTAATGTCACTTAAAACGATCCTTGCGCTATCCTTAAGCTCGCATCCGGAAATGATATTGAAGCTTGCCAAATCAACGTCGCTGACAAGAGGAGATGCCGCTCTTCCGACGATACCGCCGGTGAGTCCTGCGCCTACTATTTCAATGTTTTCAAGAACAACGTTTTCAATCGTTGCTCCAAAAACAACGCCGAAGAGTCCGTAGCCGTACTTAACAGATGATTCATAACCTCTGCCTGCTGGATGTACCGTTCCGTTCTTTATAGAATATCCGTTTCCGTCATAGTGACCGCCAAAGGCTGCCATATCTGACTCTCCGCCAAAATAATATCCTATCGAATAGATAGAATTACCGTTAAGATCTATATCAGCAGTCTGCTCAAAATACATTCCGTCAAGAGATGCCGATCTACCGGATGCTATCTGCTCTGCCATCCAGAGAAGATTTCCTCCGTTTGCAATTTTATAAGGATCGCTTTCACTTCCCTTTCCGGAGGGAGCTATGGAGTTGCCCATCCAGCCGTTGTCCTCTTCTATAATGGGAGCGGTAGCCGTAAGATCTATGATTTTAGGATTTTTGAGATATACGTTTCTTACAGTTGAATAATACTCTATTGCAAGCTTCTTTCCGTCTTCCGAGAAGTAGAACATTGCAACCATAGCCGGAGCTTTTGCATCGCGGTCAAGACTCTGTCCGTTTACGAGTATCTGCGTTACAGTATTTCCGTTATCACCTTGTCTTTGAGAATATATTATTTTGTCAACGTCAACGTGTCCTGCGAGCATGAGCTTAACGTTTGCGTGCTTGCTTACAAGGTTTTCCCAAAGGTATACTCCACTGTTTTTAGTGCCGCAATTTATATCACCGCTATCGAGTGCCGTACCGTCGCAGTCAAGATATGCGTGAGTGGTGATAATAACGTTATGATCCTTGTGCACTTCTCTTGAGAGAATCTCGTTCGCCCAAGCGAACACGTTACTGTCTGCATTGTAAGCAATATTCATTATAAGATACTTAACGTTTCCTACTGCAAACGTACGCCAGGTATTATTAACACTCTTACTGTTATACATTCCGCCATGATTGACAAACTGCGACGTATATGCTTCGTGAGATGCAAAGTACACGTCTAAATCATTGCCATTATCGTGATTCCCGGCAATAAGCGAATACTCAACCGTTCCATCCATGATGGTTATAGAATGCTTTGCTACGTCCCACTCAGTTGCTGTACCCGAGCTGTTTCTTTCATAATGTCCGCCGCCGGGCTCATTCTCGTTTTCAACAAAAACAAAGCTACCGCCCTCAGGACGTCCGCTTTTGTCTGTTATATCGCCAAGGCCTATGGAGTATATAATGTTTTTTTCGACGGCATTATTAACTATATAATCGTAGATATACGGAAGATTCTCGGGATAAAATCTAGTGGTCTTCTGAGTATCGCCAACTACAGCAAATGAATATGAGGGCGTAAAGCCGTAAGACTTGCGCATTTCTGTCATTTCAGCTTCGCTGATCCAAGTCTTTTCATAAAGAACGTCATATCCGTTGCCGCTGTCATCGGTTATGTTTTTACCGATATCGTTTTCGTCAACGTCGTAATAAAGGATAACGTCACTCTTATCAAGGCTTTCCTTTGTCATTGCTAAGCCTTTTTCAAAATCAGCCTTTATTTCTGCTGCGGAACGAACGTCGGAATATACCGTTACGTCACCAAGACCGCCCTTGAAATATCCGTGATTCAACTCTCTGTTATCTCCACCGAAAACAAATCCGTTAACGAGAATCTCGTCATCGAGAGCAGGATAGAATATTTTACTTTCACCTAAAGCTCCGTTTATATAGCATGATACAACACCCGATTCGTTGTCGTAAACGAAGGTAACGTATGACCATGCATCAGCAGGTACTTTTGCGCTTTCAAATCTTACGTCGTAATGAAGCTTATTCTCGCCCTTATACTTGTTCTGAACAGATATAGTCGGAACAGCGCCTGCGCCTATCGTGAAATCTATACCGGATTCACTTAATCTCCCCTCGGTATTGCCTATAATAGCTCCTACCTCCGATGATGTAAGCGACGAGGGCACGTACACCCACGCACTCACCGTCTCGGGAATTTTATCAAAACGTTTCGGAATCACGTACGTAGCATCAGGATACGTATACTCTACGTTTCCGATGTTAAGCTTATCATCGTAAACCTCAAACGTAAAGCCGGGAATACTCTGATCTTCCGCTGAAGCAAATACAGCGATAGCGGCAACAATCACCGTTATCAAAAGCAGAGCAACAAGCAGTTTTTTAAATTTAGTAACACTCTTTTTCATATTCTACCCTTCTTAATTTAAATTATTGAAGACAATATCAAGCGTTTGATACTCCCTCCAAATATATTTTAGCACAAATATATTGACATTCAACGTCATAATTGATATAATTTATGACAGAATTTGACCTATGGAGTATTTATGAGATATTTTGAAGGACTTAAAAAAACGAACTCATTGTTTTTATGCATAGAGCATTCACGCGCACTGAACAACGTCATGGCATGTACACTTGAGATGCATATACAGCCCGGCGTAGAAATGATATACGTAACAGATGGTAAATTTGACCTACATATCAACAATAAAACCGAAACAATCCACACGGGAGAAATCGGTATTATTTTCCCCTTCCAGCCACACGGATACGAGCGATATGCAGGCTCGGATTACATAAGATTTGACTTTGATACGGAATTGGCTGCCGACTTTTTTAACAAGAACCACGACAAAATCGGCGAAAAAGCAGTTTTCAAGGCAAATGAAGTTACAGCGTATACAATAGAAAAGCATTTTATTGAAACAAAAAAACATTCAAAATTAAGTGTGCAAAACCTGATTTATTCTGTACTCTTGGATTTTACGGACCAAGTTAAACTTGTTCCTATTAAAAAAGATAATAACGTACTGATAAAGGCTATAACCTACATAAAAGAGCACAAAGAAAACTCTCTGCAAATGAAAAACGTGGCAAAGGCACTTGGATATAGCGAAAGTTACTTTTCTCGGGCAATCAACAGGACAGCAGGATTCGGATTTAACACGCTACTCGCCATGATTCGTATTGAATCCGCAAAGAAGCTCCTTCGCGAAACAAAAAAATCTATTCTTGAAATCGTAATTGAATGCGGATTCGGGAGCGAACGCAGCTTTTATAGACAGTTTAAGGATGCCACAGGCGTCTCACCGCTGAGATACAGAACAAACGCATAAGAAAATTTTACATTTACATAAAAGTAAAGCAGAGGCAATTACTCGCGTAACGCCTCTGCCCTTTTTATTCCATCTGCCAAAATGACAGTTCCTTTTTGAAGCAATCACGCTTATCAAAATATCAAGACGTGATTGTCAAGATGAGATCAACCCAAAGTATCTATACTGCCAACGATATACTGCTGTAATACAGCAATGTCCCTTGTGTTTATTTTAACCGAGCCATCGGAATTGTAATCCTCGAAAACATTGCATCTTGCAATCTGCGTTTCGGTGAGCGTTATCTTACCTACAACGTATTGCTTAAGCATAGCAAGGTCACGAGTGTTAACAATTCCATCTCCGTTTATGTCTCCAACGATAGCGTTCGGCTCTCCGTAAACTGCCGTGTAGGTTACGTCTCTTGTAACGGCGGTTACGTCTTTATCCCAAGCGCCGAAACTCTTACCGAGGGGAGCAAACAACGTACCGTTATACGACGGAATATCATTGTATTTATACGTTTCGGTTATTTTGACAAGGTCACCGTTTTCTTGATAAAGCACCCACGTAACCGTGTATTTTATCGCTACCTTTTTCCAAACGGCATAATAAACGGTATCCGCGTATATAGGACTCATCTTTTCTGCGCTTTCCGCATTTTTAGTTGTTGACCAACCTACAAATACATACTCATACTGCGCATCATTATCCTTGGTAGGATTAATTCCAAACAACGGAACAACACCTTCGATTACGAGAGTTTCTTCGCTTAATGCAGAATTTCCGTCCATCCAGCTTACGGTATGGTACTTTGCAACGTTGAGTTTAACCGTGCATACAGTTCCGTCACTGAACGAAACGGTTATTATATGCTCACCGGCCGAAAGATTCTTAATTGCGCTATTTCCGATGGTGATAGTTCCGCTTATTTCACCCGCTGTAATTCGATAATCGTTGATATAACTATAGTCTATAACAACGTTAGTTACGAAAACTCCGCTCGGTGCGGTATAGTTAAGAAGAGCGTCCTCGTTCTTCTCCTTGTCCGCAGAGATTGCGCTTTCAATAATCTCGGGATTGATAACAAGCGTCTCTCCGTTCTCAAGCACTCCAATAAGCTCGGAATAGGAAACGTAAGCGCAGTTATTCTCTTCTCCGTTGCCCTTCTCAAGCGTTTTGTCTGCGGGAACGAGAGCCATAGAAATCAATCCTCTGTCAGAAATAGCTGAATTTTCATTCAAATCAATCTCAAAATATTTGATTTCACCGGGCTTAAGTTCGTCTTTGATTATCCAGATTTTTTCAGACTCAATATAACAAATCTCACCGTCTTCAAGAATAATTCCGTCAATTATAGCACGAATCTCATCGGATATTATATCCTTTTCTGCTATATTACCCAATCTTATTACAGTATTTCCGGCATTAACAAGATTTCCGGTATTCTTTATTGCAACGAGCAGAGTGTTATTATCTCCAAGAAGCATCTGCTTACCAAATATTTGTAAATCGGAATGATTAAGGTCAATTTCTTCAAGTTCAACCGAATCTTTTCCGTTTTCATTCTCGCTAAGCTTCACAAAGTATTTAAGCGATTGATTGCCGGAAAGAATTATCGTGTACGTTTCCTTTTCTCCTGAAGCAAGATAATTATCAAGCATCGTATATTCACCGTTATTCAAGGATAAATACACGGGAGTGCCTAACGCTCCGGCATTTTGAACCGTTACGGTAACGAAAGAATTCGCGTAATCAACCTTATACTCTAAAACGTTAAGCGTTGCTTCCATACCGTAAATATAACGGTCTGCCAAAACTGCATTCGTTTCGGAATTTATAACGCTCACGTAAAGCAAGATTTCGGTTTGTGAAATAAACTGTGCATCAAACTCGGTTACATAGTAATCTTCAACGGGAGCATAAGCGTTTATTTCAACCTTTTCGCCCCAAGCTCCATTTTCGAGGAAGATTCCGTATATTGCCGAACCGCTAACCTTGGTATCACCTTCGGTCCAGGTTTTAGCTTCGTGGAACAAAATAGCCGTCAAATTGCCGTCACTGTCATAAACGGGTACGAACTCTTTTGGAGCATCGCTCGGGAGAATTTGATTATCACTTTGACTTTCAAAATACGTCCAAGCATCAACAGCGTCACTTGCCAAGGCATCGTAATAATACACCAAATCTCCGTCTATTATTTCAATGCTTGTTATACTTCCGACCGAGGTATCGTTTATAGCAGTAAATCCGCTGTCAACTCTTCCTCTCATCATCGTTCTATCCCAAGAATCCGCCAAATCACTATTGGTATCAACGATATAAGAAATATATCCGTCAGTCGTGAGCGCAAGGTCGGTTATTGGAGCTAATCCTTTTCGAACGAGTATAGGCTCGCCCCAGGTATTACTGTTTGTGTTATATCTGCTTACCCAAATTGAATTTGCAACTGTTTCAAATACATGATATTCGTCGGTTACTTCGGAGTAATAGTTATGAGGAGAAACGCCAAGAATATTATTATCGGCATTTTCCGCCCAAATTACAGTAGGAACTCCGTCTATCACTGCATACTGCTGAAGATAAACGTAATTATCTCGTTTTATTACGTTTGAAGCTCCGCTCACATATCCGTTCTCATCAATAGTTACAAGCTTCATAACAAGGTCGGATGCGCCTATGTAAGAATCGTCGCTTGTCAAAACCTTAGTTTGCTGTGTAAAGAGAATATAAGTTTTTCCCTGATTCTCGTAAATGGTATATGCCGCGTCGTTCTTCTTGTTATCGCCGTCAAGAAGCATTTCCTCGTCCCAATCGTAACCGTTCCACTTGGAAAGAGTAAGCTTAACGTAGTTATACTCATCATAACCGTACTCACCGGTCATATCCTTCAAGCCAATCTTATAGAGCGTGTTTCCAACGAGGAAGAGTCTAAATCCTCTTTCAAGCTCTTCGTTTCTCGCCAAAGAATACGTATCGACCAAATATGCCGCAGCTATGGGGATTTCCTCGTAAGCCGCCGCCACCGCTTGTGCATCCTCAGGCGGTATTATGTAATGCTTTCCGCTCAAGAACGAGAACTTCTTCGTCCACCAAAGAGCGTTTATTTGAGCGCCTACGTCAGCATTTACCTCCCAGCTTTCAACACCGAACGAGGGAGCTATATCAAGAACAAACAACGTTCCGACAACACCATAGAATCCACCCGAGAAGCCCTTGCAGCCGATTCCGCCATAAGCGGAAAGCTCTACCGAAAGATTAAGCTTCGCATCGTCGAGATGAACCTTTCTTTCTTCGTCATACTTCAGATTTACAACGGCGTTTCCGTTGGCGTTAACGTCGATTTCTACGATTACGGGTATAACCCAAACTACAAACTGCGTTGTCCAATTAAACGTAACGGTTATCTCGCCCTTTATCTTGCTTGTAACGGGAACCATTCCGTTTTCTTTATCGTACTTAAATACAAGATCTCCGCTGAGGCTAACGTTAAATTTGTAATCTATTTCGTCATTCACGGGCTCTTTTGCGATCTTCTCGGCATAATTTTCGCCGATATCCTTGTACTTTTTAAGTTCCTTTGCCTTTTCCAAGTGATATTTGTAAATAAGGTACGCCTTTGGAGCAACCACGGAACGAGCATCCTTGCATATTTTACTTCCTATGAAGGAATTGGGATCGATGCCGTTTACTGCGCCATAGAACTTATCAACTTCTTTGCCTTTTTCAAGAACTCTGCACTGATAATAATAATAGTTATCTTCCTCGTGATCTCTTGCAATACGAACGTTATATTTCAGCAAGTGAGGAGTTCCCTTCTCGTCCTTCACAATTCCGTAGTAATAGAAGTAGTAGGTGCTATTTTTAGTTCTCTTGCTAACCGCCTTATAGCCTTCCTCGTAAGTACTGTAGCTAACGGTGGCTTTCTTTTCCTTATACTTAAGCTCCATCGTTACGGTATCACCGTCAACGTCGGTTGTGAACTTAACATTCTTACCGAATTTGATTTCCAAAATCTCCGTACCCATCAGCTTTGTATATATTTCGCCGACTTTGCTGAGATCAATATTAAGCGAATCCGATTGAATATCCACGTCATCCTCGGTGACAATGAAGTTAAATACGTGAATATTAAGAACCGTAGAGCAGCTCATAGTAGCGTTACCGGGGCGTGATGACTCTGCTGAAAGTCTTACCTCTATATCGGTCTCCTCTGCCAATCGGTTAATGATAGGATCAAAATTGAATATAACGTATCCGTCATAAACCTCTGCATCGGTAGGATCGCATATCTTAACGCCGTTCTGATAAAGTCCGTTGCTCGTTACCCATTTTCCGTATTGATCAACGAAATAATATCCCTGACCGGCATCGCAGTATGCGATAACGCTTATTCTAACGGTTTCGCGGATAACACCGTTTTCACAAATAAGTCCGTCATCGGTATGAGAGTGTGCTCCGCTGATAATGCAAGGATAATCGTATTGCGCCTTGTTTACATCTGCGGTTTCTGTATTGATTTCGGATTCTCCGCAGCTTACGCCAAAGACTACCGGCTGTACCGAAAGGGTTATATAGGTTATACGCATATCCTCGTCAAGATATATCGAGGGGTTAGTATATTCTCTGTATCTGCCCGTCTTATCAGTTACAGTCAATGAGTACGGCAATGAGAAATCAAGAGAGAATCCAAGACCTTCCACACCGAATAAATCGTAGAACGTAGCAACGCCGAGTCCGTTAGCGCCGTATCCTGTGGTGATAGTTTCCGTCTTTCCGTTATAATCGGTAAGTGACACCTGAATATTTCCAAGTCTTACTCCGTCTGAATCAACTACGACAACTGCATAATAGCCCTCTCCCGCGTTACCTCTCTGAAGCTCGGGAAGTCTATCGTAAGACGCGAGGTTATAAATACCCGCGTAGTTTACCCAACCGTATTCACCGTTTTCACCGTTGGAGTAATAATCTTCGCTATATCCTATCTGTGTTCTGGGATTATATGCAACGCCGTCTTCTATTTCAACGAATGTTGTAAATGCGTTTTCCATTACCGATACGGGCGCATAAGCATCATCGAAATAGATTAAAACGAGATTTGAGCAAGCATAGAACGCCTCAAGACCTATGGCGGCAATATAAGAGGAAATCAAGACCTGCTTTATGTTATCCGCGCGCTTAAACGCCATTGAAGCAATAGCGCTGACGCTACTCGGTACTTCATATACGTCGCCCTCTTTGTCCGACGGATACTTAATAAGCTTTGTTTTCGTTTTATCAAAGAGTACGCCGTTATCCGAGGAATAATAAGCGTTTTCTTTGTCAACGTTAATTGAAGTTAAATACTCCATATCGGAGAATACGGTATATTCTCCCTCTCCTCTTAAAAGTCCGAGAGAGGTTACCTTCTCACCGATGGTTACGCTAAGTATTCTGCTATTTGCAAATGCATAGTCGCCTATTATAAGCTCACTGCTCGGGCGAATAATAACGTCTATATTATTTTTTACACCCTGGAATGCATAAGTCTGTATAGCGGTAATCGGTACGCCGGTAGGAAGTGTAAACACCTTTCTTGTGCCGCTTACGTCATAAAGAACCAATGCTGCAGGATATATTTCAAGAGTGAGCGAGCCGTCATCGTTTACACTGTAAAGAACACCGTCAATGCTCTTGAAATAATTATTGGCATTATCAACCGTAAATCTCTCAAGACTACTTTCACCGCTCGCGGTTGAGCCGAATGCGGAGAAGCCAAGCTTTTCAAGATTTTTGCCTATATTGACAGCCGAAAGACTCGGACAGTCTGCTAACGCGTAATCGCCTATAGAAATAATATTATCTGCGTAAAGATCAATTTTTTGTAAGGAAAGACAACCCATAAAGGCTTTGTCACCAATACAGCTATAATATTGATCCATTACGTTATTTTCCGTCAAAGGAACGAATGGAGGCCATTTTTCCTCGGGAATATTAGCATTTGCGCGCTTATATTCCTCGTAGAGATATTCGTTAAGAGTAGCCAACGAGGACTGACACGATATTTGTACATAGTCCGCATATTCTTTTGCATACCGCTCTGCCAAAGATGCGCTAAATACCGCGTAAATAAGCTCGCTCGCGCAGTAAAATGCATTGTTTGCAATTCTTCTTACGTGCTCAAGCTCGATAGCTCTGATAGTGGAATTGTACGCGAATGCATAAGGACCTATCTCAACTATATGCTCGGGCATAACGTAGCTCGTAAGATTTGCCATACTCGGTACGTCTATAACGGCAACCTCAACCTTTTCGTATCCTATCTCCATATAGCGATAAAGAATTCCGTAGCTATCGGCAACGAAATATGCGTTACTCGGAGATACAGTATATGCAACGAGTCTTGACGAGCTCTTATCAATACCGAACAAGGGATTTTCAAGCGCGTAGTCATCTATTGTGGAAAGTCCCTCTCCGATATGAATGGTTTTAATCGATGCGCATCCTGCGAATATTTCACGTCCCACAGCGGTAACGCTATCGGGAATTTCAAATACGTTCAAGGAATCGTGAACTTCTACGTCCTCCGATACCATAGCTCGCAACGAGATACAGTCTGCAAATGCGCGGTCACCTATACTAACAGTAGCGCGCGGTATTTCTATCACCTCTACGTTCGTACACGAGGCGAACGCATTCGAAGCAACGTCCGTTCCGTTCAAGATCACTATTGATTTCAGCGACGAAGGAATTTTCGTTTTATGCTCCTTATAGGAATTTGCGCCGAATACGTATCCAATATAATCGGTTTCATCGGTATTTACGTCTTTTCCGAGGAAAGGAAGCGTAATAGCCTCAAGCTTAAAGCATCCGTCAAGAATTCCAAACAATATATTTTCAACGTCTGCGCGAAGATGGAATTCAACCAAATTCACGCAATTTTTCAATGCGTTTTCACCAATCTCCTTAACCGTCGAAGGAATGGAGATAGAGGTTATATTGCTCTTTCCGTTAAAGGTATTTTTGTAGATTTTTGTGATTTCTCTACCGCTATACAACTCGGGAATTACTACGTCGTCATTTCCCAAAGTATCGATATATCCCGAAACCCAGAACTCCGTAATATCAGCGTTCGTATCATAAAGCAATCCGGAGCTTTCCTTCGTATATACGATTTCGCAGTGATTTGAATTTTTCCAATCAGTTGCTTTTTTGATATGACGCCACTCGTTTTCCTCGCCCGAATATACTATCGACGCAAGAGCATTACAAGAGCCGAAAGCAAAGGAATCTATTCTTTGACACAAGCTTCCCTCATCGAATTCAACCCTTGCGAGTGATTTACATTTATAGAACGCGTATGCGCCAATTATTGCAACGTATTTGGGAATAGTCACGGATTTGATATTCTCGTTTGCGCAGAAAGCTTCAGCTAAAGAAACAACGTTATATCCGTCTATCGCGGTGGGAACAACAACGCTTGTGCCCGCGCCCTTGTACCTTGTAATCGTTGCCCTTCCGCCGTGAATTACGTAATCGTAATCACTGTTTGAGGTTATATTGTTGTAACCCCAAACAACGGGACAATTCGAATTATTCCAGTAATAAGTCCACTGGGTTGGTTTAGATACCGCCTCGCAGTAAACGGTAAGGTTTGTGCAACTACCAAACGCATAATTTTCAATTTTGGTTACCGTTATGGGAATAATTATGCTCTGAAGAGACGTGCAATTATTGAACGCGTATTCTCCTATGCTCTCGCATACAGATTGATTGTCAAATTCAACGCTTGTAATTGCCTTAACACCGAAAAACAATCTGCTCGGTATCTTGGTAACGCTTGCTCCAATAGTTACTTTTATACCGTTACCATCTCTTCCGGCACTACTGAATACGCTTGAGGTAAAGTCATCCATCGAAACCGCATTAAAGTTGATTCGCTCAAGACTATAGCAATTTCGGAAAGCACAATCACCTATGCAGGTTACGTTTTCGGGAATCGTGATACTCGTAAGCGCGGCACAGTTATCAAAAGCATAAGCGACTATCACCTTGGTATTCTCGTTGATAATGCAAGAGGTTATATCGGGTGACAATGCCTTTACAAGCAATAAATATGGATTTTCCTTATTTCCAAGATAACATCCATTATCGCTTACGTTATAGTTAAGATTAGTACAGCCTACAAAAGCAGTAGCACTAACGCTTATTACGTTATCGGGGATAATGAAGGTAGGCTCCGTTTTTCCTATCGCATATTGCAAAAGCGTTTGTCCGTCTTTCGTATAGAGATTTCCGTCTATCGATTTATAAGACGAATTTCGTATATCTACGTTTATTTTTTCAAGACTTAAGCAATTTGCAAACGCCCCGTCACCTATAATCGAAACACTCTTTGGAATATCTACGCTTTTAATGTTTGAACAGCCGTAAAAGGCCTCATAACCAATTGTTGTTAAAGAATCCGGCAATACGATGCTTTCGATTTCCGCGCAATCATAAAATGCATACGATCCTATAGTATTGCAAACCGATCCTTCTTTAAATTCAACGCTTGTAATTTTAGGATGATTAGTTCCTTGACTATCTATGCGGAACATATAGTACGGAATTACAGTAACCTTTGCACCTATAATTACCTTTATACCGCTTCCGTCACATCCTGCATTATGGAATATGCTCGAATACACACCATTCAGTGCTATAGCATTAATGTTAATTTCGGTAAGACTGCTACAGTTCATAAATGCATTCGAAGAAATTGAAGTAACACCCTCTCCTATCGTGATGCTTTGCGCGCTTGCGCAACCCAAAAATGCATTAGAATTAATAGTAGTTACACTATCTTCAATTACAATACTCTTAATGCCCGCGCAATCAGCAAACGCGGAAGAACCGATTTGCAAAACTCCGTTACTTACTACTACGCTTTGAATACTTTTACAACCGTAAAAAGCATACGCGCTAACGTTCATTACACTATCCGGAATAATCAACTCGGTTAAAAGATTTCCGCTAAGATACAAACACTGCGCGTAATATACCGGATTTGCGTACATATCATAAAATGATATATTACACCAATTTTCAAGATCACTTATCTCTGTTTTCTCAATTTTTTCGCAACCATAGAACGCCCATCCGGCGATACTTTTCACGCTTGAAGAAATCTCAACATCGGTAATACTTGAACAATTTTGAAACGCCGCTTCTCCAATCTTAGTTACTCCATCCGAAACAACTAATTTGGTAATATTAACGTTCGATTCGAACGCATATTTATTTATCTCATAATATTCTCCGTTATAACTTGCGGGCAACGTAATCTCTTCTGCGTTTCCTACGTACGAAACCAAATAGTTTACACCATCAAAGGACATAAATAAATAATCATTAACGTTGATTATTTTACTCGCTCCGTTATGCACGTCTATTGCTCTAAATGCTACTCGACCGTAATCACTCAAACCTTTTGTTATAGCAAGCGCGGATTTATTTATTACCTCTACAATTCTATTGCAAGAATAAAATGCATTATCGGAGATAGTTGTTACGCTGCTTCCTATCGTTACACTGATAAGGCTCAAGCAACGGGAAAAAGCATAAGTATCAATGTTTATAACGTTATCCGGAATAACAAAGCTTACGATTCCTTCACAGCCGCTAAACGCGCGGTTACCAATGCTCTTGCAAACGCTATTCTTCTCAAATTCAACGCTTGTAATACGATAAGCATCGTAGAATAGATACGCAGGAATCTTGCTTACACTTGCTCCTATCGTTACTTTTATACCGCCGCCTTCGGTTCCCGCATCCTCGAATGCACGTCTTGCCGAAGTTAAATCATCCATTGAAATCGCATTAAATTTAATCTCTTTAAGATTCGAACAACAACTGAATGCATTGCTTCCTATACTCGTTACGCATGTTCCTATAGTTACGCTTGTAAGAGCTTTACATTCATAAAACGCACCGGTTCCAATAGTTGTTACGCTATTCACCCAGCTTACGTCAGAAAGAGAGCTACAATAAGCAAAAGCATAAATTCCAATACTTGTTACGCTATTTCCAAACGTTACTCTTGTAAGAGACGTGCACTGATAAAACGCGTTGCCTTTAATCTCTGTTACGCTATCGGGAATTGTTACGCTCTTTATATCTGTGCAATCCTTGAACGCATTGCTTCCAATACTCGTTACTCGTTGTCCGTTTGGAGAAATGGAAGGGATAACAATATCAGTATCGGTGCACGATCCAATTCCCCTAACGTAGCAAGTTCCGTCACCGTTATTATAAAAATAGAGTCCTTCGCTCGCAGTGACACTCGCAGCCATCGTAATAGGTTGAGTGTTGGTTGTTGAATTTGCAAACATACTTTTTCTGTTTGCAGATGCTTTTTCTTTTGAAACGGAATAGCTTCTCAAGCTACGAGAATTGATATCATAGCCCCAAACAACACTCATTCCGGTGTATTTCCAGTTCACAGACCAACCGTCGGGCTTATAATTAGCTTCGCAGTAAACGGTAACTTCTTGACAGTCTTCAAATATATTATTCTCCATACTTGTTACGCTGCTTGGAATTACAACGCTTGTCAATGCATAGCAATACCTGAATGCATAACCACCGATACCGGTTACTCCGCTCGGAATTATTATACTTTCAAGTTTTGCGCAGTTTAAGAACGCAAAGGCGCTAATAATTTTTGTATTTTCATTAATAACGCACGATTTTGCAAGCTTTGCCTTAATAAGCACTAAATAAGGATTACTTGAATTTCCGAGATAAAAGCCATTATCATATTCATTGTATTTAATTGACGGGCAATACTCAAATATATACCATCCAAATTTCGTTACGCTGTCCGGAATTGCTACGTTAACAAGACTATAGCAGGAATCAAATGCATAACTTCCAATCTCGGTTACTCCACTATTTATTATTACGTCTGTAAGCTTTAGGCAATACAAAAAAGCATAACCACCAATTTTTGTTACGTTGCCCGGAATAGTTATTTTTGTAATGTTTTGGTTGAAGTGAAACGCTCTTGAAATTATCTCGTATTTTTGACCATTGTAACTTGCGGGCAACGTAAGGTTGGTTTCATCTCCCACATAACCTACAAGATAATTTATACCGTTCGCAGTAACGAAGAGATAATCGTTAACATTCGATATAACGCTTGCTCCATTGTGCACCTGCAATGCATGGTAAGCTACCTCACCGTGAGTGTTTTTGCCCTTCTGTATATCAAGAGATGATTTATTTATAATCTCAACTATTTTAAGACAATTGCTAAACGCAGATTTTTCTATACTTGTAACACTTTTTCCAATAGTCACGCTCACGAGGTTATAACATCCCCAAAAAGCCTGATTTCCAATAGATGTTACGTTGTCCGAGATTATTAATTTAGTGATATTGCGGTTATACCTAAAAGCATATTTATATATCTGATATTTCCGGCCTTTGTAGCTATCGGGCAAAGTAAGCTCTTTTTCATTTCCGCTATATCCCACAAGGTAGTCAACGCCATCAAGCGTCATAAACGAGTAGTCACCGATTTTACTTAACTTGCTATCTCCGTTATGAACGAATTTCGCTGACAACGCCACTTCTCCGTAATCAGATGAACCTGCGACTATGTTAAGCTGTGATTTGTTTATTACTTCTACAATTTCTGTACAATCGGTAAAAGCGTTGTTTCTTATGGTTTTTACCTTTTTTCCAAGAGTGATGCTAATTAGCTTTTCACATCCCTTGAATGCGCTATAATAAATCTCCGTTACGTCATCCGAAACAACAAAGCTTGAATCCGTTTTTCCAACGGCATACTGCACAAGCTTTGTGCCATCTTTCGTATAAACGTTTCCATCTATGGATTTATATATCCTATTATCTGATGATACTTCTATATTCGTAAGCTGATCGCAACCCGCGAATGCTCCTCCGCCAATCGTCGTTACACTTGCGGAAATATTTATAGTCTTTAACTCACTACATTCTTCAAAAGCACCCCCTACTATCGTAGTTACACTTTCGGGAATGTTTATGTCTATAAGAGTCGAACAATTAGAAAACGCCATATCCCCTATAGTTGTAACGGTATTTCCCATATTTACACTTACCAAACTAGCGAAATAAAAGGCTTGCGTTTCAATTGTTTTAACACCATCTTCAATAGTGAGATTACTAACACCTGAACTTGCAAAAGACCAATATCCAATACTTTCAACGTTTCCGGGAATGGTTATATTTCCAAGATTTCGGCAACTGTAAAACGCATAAGAATCAATTCGCTTAACGCCGCTTCCAATCTCAACTTGATAAAGCTTATCACAGCTTTCAAACATTGAATCGGATATACGCGTTACACCGTTTCCAATCTTTACTTTTAAAAGATTGTCGCAATCCTCAAATGCAGACGCTCCTACGGTTATTACACTATCCGGTATAACGATGCTTTCAAGCGAATCGCAATTATAAAACGCAAAACCACCTATTCCGGTTACGTAATTACCAAGCTCTATTTTTTCAATATACGGAGTGTTTTCAAACGCGTGATCTCCTATACATCCACCGATAATTTTAATCTCGGAAAGACTCTGCGGAGTAATGTTATCCGAGTAACTTTTACCTCCAAAAATATAACTTAAGTATGCATTTTCACTATTTTCACTGCTATTTCCAAGGAAAGGAAGCGTTAATTTCTCTATCATATCAACACCGTAAAGAGCGTTAAATGAAATTCTTTGTCCGCCGTTTACAGTAAGATTTTTAAGCGTTGTAGGTACGTACGAAACGTTACCTCCAACTGTTCTCGCACCGAATATATAGCCGAGAAATGCGTTCTTTTCATTCTTTCCGTTTTCGCCAAGGAACGGAACGATAAGCGACTCAAGAGAATTGCACTGCATAATAGCCGCATATCCAACGCTCTTTACGCCGTTTCCAATAGTGATGCTTTTAAGATTTTTGCAACCTTCAAAAGCAAACGAACCAACGATTTTCGTATCGCTATGCACGGTGAAATCGGTTAAATATTCTCTATCCGATTCTCTTTCCGCGGCTTTAAAGAAATAGTAATAATCATTGTTTTTCGTGCCTATATAGCATCCACCGTTTGCATCTTTGTTTGCATTTTCAATAAGCAACGGGCAATTATCAAATGCGCGCTCACCGATGAAAATTATATTTTCGTGAAGCACAACTTTGCTTATTCTTTGATTACCGAAAAAGACCGAATCGCCTATTCTCGTAATAGGAAGGTTATCATAATATTCGGGTATATCTATAGTCTTGCTTATACCAACGTATTCCACTATAGTATAAGAGCTCATATCCGAATTCATACGAATGCGGAAGCCTTCGGGCGTAGTTATAACGTCACCCACAAGCTCGTTTTCATAAAAATCTTCGTTTTCATCATATTGATTTAGAAAATCGTTAGGGTCTATCGTTATCTGTTCAAATTCTCCGCTTGGATTGTTTTGAGTTTCGTCACCGTCACCGCTATTAATAGCAGACGTATTTCCGTTCTCAATCGCATATATAGTTGTTGCGCACATTGAAAATAGCATTGTTAATACCAATACCATACATAACATGCGAGATAATATTTTATTATTCTTCATATTTTCTACACCTCTATCCACTATTTTACGTATTCGTTTCCGGATATAGTAATCTTTTCGTCATTATATACGTCATCAAACGCATCAACATCCGAAATTGAGAAACTTATCCAATAATTTGAATCTGTAATATCAAACGTTATTTCAAGAAGAGTTACTTCGTCTTTTACGTTTGAGCCTGTTTCACAAACGTAAGAAGTCTTTATGTAATCGCCATTGTAGTGTGTGGCAACGCTTGAATTTTTAGTTTCATTGCTTATATAGCTCAAACCGCCCGTTTTCATATAGAGCTTAAATTCCAATCCATATATATGAAGGTCGCCCGCCAAAGTAAGCGTTGCGGTCATCGTTCCGTTTCCGTTATCTTTATACGTAAAGCAAAGCTGATTGTACGCTATATGATATTGAGCAACAACGTCAAGATTCGACGTGATATATCCAAAATCGCAATTCCATCCAACGAAATCATATCCAATTCTTGTAAGATTTTCGGGTGGATTTGCCACTCCCCCCTCTTCAACTATGTCGGTCTTCAAAACAGCTCCGTTGTAATCAATGAAGCGAACAACATATTTCGTTTTCTCATCTGCCGGGGGTGTAGTACCGACGTAACCTACGTAAACCTCCGTTCCATCGGATAAAACCACCCATAAATAATCTTTTCCGTCTACGAATGCGCTTATCGCGCTCACCTGCGACGAATAAGGAAGACCCGCTAATTTCTTGATATACATAAGCCAGTTTTCTTCATCACCGATAAAGTCGGGATAAAATTGCTTGTAAATCTCAAATGCGGAAGAACCGTGATCCTCGACTTCATCAACGTATATACCCGTATCAATTCCGTCTAAATACCATCTTCCGTTTTCAATCGTTATGGTTGGAGTATATCCGTTCTCATCTTTTCCACCCGAAATATTTTGATTGCCCTGTGCGCCGTTTTCTAAAGTGAACGTCTCCTCGCTGCCGTCACTATATGTGATTGTATAAGTATCAATTGAGCCATCAGTAGAGGTTTTTACTATTGATACTATCTCTTTATCAACGTATTGGTATTCTACACCGGGATTTTTGTTTTTCTTGTTTCCGCAAGACGCCAGCATCGCAAGCATCAATACGCCAACTCCCGCCGTCGCTATCGCTTTGAAAATACTTTTTTTCATCTTAAATTCCTCACCTATGCATCTTTTTTGAAGTATCCGCCATAACAAAATTTTCATCATGGCCTTATAAATATTTATAATAGTATGATAACACAAATTCCACAATTTGTCAACAATTTAAAAGAATAGTTTGGCTATGTTAAACAAAAATATTGCATATCAATATTAACAGTCATTTGAAACAAACTATAGATTTTAAACTGTTTTTAATCGCTCGGAATAGAAAAAGAGCAGTCTCTTTCGAAACTGCTTTATGGCTCCCCGAAATTTGCACAAACTTTCGTCTGTAATCGCACAACATCGTGCATACCGCCTTGGCGGTATCTTGCCAACTCGGAGATATTCGTGAAGATTTTGTAAAACCTAGTAAGATAGCACAGAGTTTAAACCCGAGTGGCAAATTCACAGTCGTTCTGTTCCTGTTCAAAAAACAAATCCAAAGCTGAAATCTCTGTTAATCATAAAAACCCGACAGAACAATGATTGTTCGGTCGGGTGTCACTAGTTCGCGCCTTGTTGGGGAGCATAGAAAAAAGCAGTCCCTTTCGAAACTGCTTTATGGCTCCCCGAACTGGGCTCGAACCAGTGACATCATGATTAACAGTCATGCGCTCTACCGACTGAGCTATCGAGGAATATGAATACTTTTTCAAATATCCATTAAAAACCGAACAAGAAGAGAAACGAAGCTCAAATGAAATTAGCTGCTCGTCTCTGTTGCAAAACAACAGTTCAAGCCCTCGGTCAATTAGTATCGTTCAGCTGAACACATTACTGTGCTTACACCTACGACCTATCAAACTCGTAGAAGTCGGATCGTAGCCATG
>JAZRDI010000006.1:0-143969 GCA_045660185.1 Eubacteriales bacterium
CTCAACTTTAGATATGATTATCTAAACCCTTATATTTTACGAATGGAACGCAATTATAGATCAACTAAGCAAATTGTTGATAAAGCTCAGACGTTTATTTCGCAGAATAAAGGACGATATGAAAAGAATATGACTGCCGAGCGAGGTGACGGGGAAGCAGTTGTCCTAGAACAAGTTGATACAAGAGAAATGCAGTATACTCGGTTGCTTGAAATTGCACGAACTGCAACTGCGGAAACTGCATTCTTGTACCGCGATAATGAAAGTTCTGTTGTTCTCATTGATCTGCTTTTAAGAAACAATATTCCATTTAGACTTCGCAAACCTGAAATGAACTTCTTTGGAAGTCGTGTAGTTAAGGAAATTGTAGCATATTTGTCTTTAGCATTAAACGAAAATAATGCGGAAGCATTCTCGCAAATATGCAATAGAGGAATCATATATCTAAAGAATCAGCAAAAAGAGTATGCGATCAGGAATTGCAAGTACAATCGAATATCTATCTATGATGCTCTCGAGGGTCAGATGAAATATTTGAAGGGTAAGCAAAAAGAAAGAGCTGGGGATTTTCGTAGTATTATGAAAAAAGTTGCGAGTGTGAAATCGTCGGAAGCAATTTCTTTGTTGATGGATAACGGTTATGCAAAATATTTGAGGGATAATCATCTTGATAGCGGCAAGGTTGAAATTTTGTCAATTCTCGCAAAGCAAGAACCGGATTTGCAAAAATTCTTGAATAGACTAATAGAACTAGAAAGGCTAATACAGCAAGGATTTTACGCTGATGATAGTACGGTGATTCTTTCCACGATTCATTCAAGCAAGGGATTGGAATACGATCACGTTTATATGGTTGACGTATATGACGGCCGTTTTCCATCGTCAAGACCTAATATTTTTAGTCGTTCTAAGGACAATGCGGACGGAGAACAAGAGGAACGGCGATTGTTTTACGTAGGCATCACGCGTGCTAAAAATTTCTTGCATCTTTTTAATATTAAGGGGAGGGTTAGTACTTTTGTAGATGAACTGTTTCCGGCAGTAAAAGCGGCCAGACTACAAAAAGAAGAGAAGGAGCGTCAACAAAGACATCTGGAAAACGAAGAAAGACGAAATGAATTTTTTCGTGCACGATTTGGGGAACGGATATATTCTCCGTCAATCTCTACAGGATATTACCATTCACAAAGTTATCCATCGGTTGAGGTTGGGATGAAAATTCTTCATGTTCATTATGGGAAATTAAAAGTAATCGAGGTTGATAATCGGCCGAACAAAACAATCATTAGAGTGGAGCATTCCAATGGAGAAACCTCCAGCATGACGTGGAATATTTTGTGCACTAACAATATGGTAAAAATTATTACATAAAAAATGCCGATGAGAAATCGCAAGAAATCTCATCGGCTTTTATTACAAGTAGGCTTGGAATAGCATTTAGTTAAATTTGCACATGAAAATTTATTTGTGATGATCGAAGCAACGAAGAACGAGGAAACGAAGAAAAAGCAACTTTAGGTGTGTGTCGCAGCTGGTCAATTCTTGACCTTGGGGTCTCTACTACCCCAAGGTAGCGCGCTACCAGCTGCGCCACACCCAGATAGCTTTTTTCTAGCTTTATCGCACAACTTTATATGGAGCGTTGTAATGTGTTTCTGTATAACACTTACGACGCTTTTTGTTTGCGTAAAATAGCCTTGTGTAACACCCTGCGTAACAAAACTTGAGTGATTGCGTAACAGCCTGAACTTGCAGTTTTAAATGATAAGGAAAACAAAATAAAATTAAACATCCTTAAATTTGTTTTGGGGAATATCTTGATTTTTGTCGAGGAAAGTGATATAATGATAAATGTATAAAAATATTTATTTTATTTATGAGGTGGAAAATGGCTGCTAGCTATAAGAAACTTTTCAAATTGCTTATTGATCGTGAGATGAAAAGCAAAGACCTTGCTGCGAAAGCGGGCGTTAGTACTGTAACGCTCGCAAAGATGAAAAAAGATGGTGCGACTGTGTCGAGCGATGTCCTCGTAAAAATCTGTACTGCTTTGGATTGTAAATTGGACGATATCATGGAAGTGATTCCTACTGCAGGAAACAATTAAATCTTCTTTTCAATAAAGATATCGACTGAAGTTTAAGGAGAAAACATGTCTATAAATAACCGTGAGTTGTTTTCGGAATGGTTGAATTGTAAATCTATAAATAAGCCACCAATAAATTTAATATTGCTTGCTTTTGATGAAGTTTCTGAATTTGCTATCTCTCGGAAATTATCAAAGGTTGGCATTTGGTCAATCTCTAGTCAAAGTGATTTTAAGTTTGTTAGAGTTGCGGTATCAAAAAATCAAATACTTAGGGTTGTTCATAAGCAAGCCTATTCTTTGTTTGAAAAGTCATGGAAATACTATGATTCTTTTTTGGCGTCCCTTAAAGAAATTAAAAATGGTTATGATGAATCAAATGAAAGTGCGATAGCAACACAACCAAAATGGAACCGGCATGAATCTGCGCTCCTTTTGGAAGGGTGTTTAAAAATACAGCGCGGCGAAGATAGAAAAACGATAATAAAAGAGTTATCCAAGACACTCAGAAAAATGGGGGAGAGAGCTGGATATTCAATTGATGATATTTTCAGAAATGAGAATGGCATTGCTTGGCAAATGAAGAGGATGGAAATTGCTCTTAGTGGAAAAGTGTGTGATGTCAAGCCTAACAAAGTGTTCATTGAGGTGGCAAATCTCTATAGAGAAAACATTGAAGTCTTTTTTGAATTGCTTAACGAGGCCCATAAGGCGGTTGACGATAAAGAAATTGTTGCAGAAGCATCTTTGAGAATTGCTGAGGAGAATTCTTCTTTTGTTGATAATGATATTCATGGCGATAAACGCGAAAAGTCCACTCAAGCGGACGAACTCCAAAACTACGATTATGATCCTTCAACAATTCTAACATTTACAAAACCTGAGCTTGTAATGTATTTCGGTGCAATAGATAGCAATGTTGCTAGCTGGAGAGATGTATATAAGTCCGTAATAAATTCATTGTGCGAGGACTATCCATATCAGATTATTGAACTTGCGAAAAATGCGGAGTGCACGTTGCTGTCGTTTAATGCCGATGAATTGCGAAGCCCTATATTTGTTCGAGATGGTATTTATGCTGAAGGCAATAAAAGCGCAGCAGAGATCGCCAGAGCCATAAGACAATTGTTAGATATATGTAAAGTTGATTATGAGAACGTTGTTATACGGTACTCCAGGGAAAATTCGGGATCTGTTGAGGAACCTGTTTCAACAACAAATTTAGTAGGAGAAAGCAACATTCCGGAATTATCTGAAATAGACAAACGGCTCTATGAGATAATTGAAAATCGCTATGTTTCTGGATTCTTACCAGGAGCAATTAATTTCAAAAAGATTAAGAGATTTTATGAGGAAATGTATTCCCAATCTTTAGATATTGATGGTGGAGCAATTGAGGAGTCGCTTAACGAAACTTGTTTAACGGTAAATGGAAAATATTACGCACCGTCAGCCTTGATGGAATGTGGTTTGAAAATTCGAGTGAGCGATTATATTGAGGCAGCGATTCAAAGTAAAGGATATGTTTTTTATGATAATATTCTGACACATTTCGGCTATGAATTAACGGAAAAAATCCCTGATGCGGAACTGTTGAGAAAGTATTTAGAAAAAGAATATCCTCAGTATGCTGCATTGGATGGATATCTCGCGAAGAATGCAAATATTGTTATTGATGCCACCCAAGAAGTGGAACAAGTGCTGTTTGAATCTGTTTTTCCAATGTCTGTCGATAAGATTAAAGCATTGCTACCTCATTTGACCGAAGAAGCTATTCAAAAGGTTATTTGGCATGATGATAGAATTATAGTTACAAACAATAATGAAAGATTTTTGATAGATTCCATGGGCATTACTGCTGAGGATCTTGAATCAATCGAAATCATTATAAACGAGGCTCTCAACGTCCACAACTGCATGTTTGGAAATGAATTGTTGACAAGTATTCAAAATCAATTACCTGGTTTGTATGAGAGCATTAGAGACTTTGGTGACAGAGGAATTCGTGGGGCTATTGCATACAAGCTTAAGGATAAGTTTAAGTTTAATGCAAATATTATTTGCAAAATAGGTGCAAACATTGATAATGCTGAAGTCTTTAGATCATTTGCCAAAAGCGAACGTTATTTTACACTATCTGCGCTGATTAATTTAAAGGAGCAAATAGGTGTAGGTAATGTTTATTTTGAGGTAGTTAATGAGGTTTCATCACGCATCAATGATAATGATTATGTTCCAAATGAAGCATTACAATTTGATTCGGCAGCAATAGATGCTGTTCTTAATCAAATAGTGATAGGGAATATGTGTTCATTAAAAGAAGCAAGCAATTTTGCAATATATCCAAGTACATGTTATCCGTGGACAGAATATTTGCTTGAAAGTTATGTGGCTAAATATAGCGATGAGTTTAAGTTGTGTCATGGCGGATATGCTGAAGGGAAATGCTGCGGTGCTGTAGTAAAAAAATCCGTTTCATTGAATTCTATCGATGATGTGGTTGTTGAATATCTTGTGCTTAACAGAGAAATTCAAACCTCCAAAGAGGCTTTGGAGAGATTGGTTGACGATGGCTTCATTGCTAGAAAACGGTACAAGAATATTGAAGATTTACTTATCATTGCCAAGGCTAGAAGGAAGGATTAATACCAATGTATTCATATGAATGGGATTCACAAACAGGCGGTTACATATTGAATGCCACACCATTGGCGTTTAGTAAAGAGCCACGTCCTGTTTATTACAAAGAATTAGACATTTTGGGATTTGACGCTAAATGGAATTATCCCAAGTCGGATGTTTATCCGCTAATGTGGGCGGAGGCAAATAATTACTTTTACAGAGGAAAACTTGTCGCAAAAACCAAAGGTGGGTCTATATGCCAGGCTCCCGAATTGATTTTTGTTGAAGATCCAGAGCCCAACGGTGAAGAATTGCGCTTCGTAGATATTCCTGCTATGATAGAAAAAAATGCCGGAATAATCGAAAGTTTGACTCAAGAAACAATAAAGAAAATATATAACACTTATATCGCCTATCAAAAGAAGGTAGACATATTTTATGTTGCGTTCTCTGGTGGTAAAGATAGCGTAGTAACTTTAGATTTAGTTCAGAGAGCACTTCCACACAATGCTTTTAAAGTTATGTTTGGCGATACGAAGATGGAGTTTCCAGACACATATAAGTTGGTTGAAGAGATTCAAAGAACCTGTGCGGAGCAAAACATTGACTTTATTCGCGCTACATCTCATCTTGATCCACAGGAAACTTGGAGAAAATTTGGCCCCCCTGCACAGACTATTCGTTGGTGCTGTAGTGTGCACAAGACATCTCCACAGATCATTTTACTTAGAGAGTTGCTTGGCAAGATAAACTTCACCGGGATGGCGTTTATTGGCGTTAGAGCAAGCGAGAGTGCGAGTAGAAATGAATATGATTTCGTAAGTTTGGGTGAAAAGCATAAGGGTCAGTATAGTTGTAATCCCATATTGGAATGGAACAGTGCGGAATTGTTTTTATATATTTATTCAAACAATCTTCCAATCAATGATTGTTATAAAAAGGGCAACAATAGAGCAGGTTGCTTGGTTTGTCCAAATGTTTCGGAAAAAAATGCCTTTTTCCGCAAGGCTTGCTATGAAAAAGAAGTAGATAATTACCTTGACATTATTAAAGACTTGTATAAAGATAGCATTGGTTCTAAGGCAAAGCTTGATGAATTTTTAAGCAATACCGGTTGGCGTGCTCGATTGAATGGAAGAGATATTTCTTTGAATAGCAATTATAGCGAAACAGTAAGTTCTTCAAAGACGGAAATTACAGTTGTTCATCCCAAGACAAATTGGCGCGAATGGATTAAAACTATCGGCGTCTTACAAAATGATCATTCGCCATATCAAATTCTCTTTAGAGGAGAATTATTACACTTCGCTTTAGTTGAACAGGATGATGTTATCAAAGTTGAGATTAACGGTAGTTTATGTAAGCAAAAACCTATATTTGTAAAACTGCTGAAAAATGTTTTCAGAAAAACAGCAAATTGTATTGGGTGTAGAGAATGTGAAGCAGATTGTCATAATGGTTGCCTGAAAATTATTGACGGGGCAGTCGTCATAAGTGACAATTGCAAGCATTGCTCAGAATGTCATAAAGTTGATAATGGTTGTCTTGTTTATAAATCATTGGCAATGCCTAAAGGAGGAATGGGAATGGGACAAAAAAGTTTGAATTGTTATTCAACTCACGCTCCTAAGATGGATTGGATAGCACAGTATTTTAAATATAAAAACGAATTTGATTATAATCATGATTTGGGTTCACAAATGTATAGTTTCTTCAAGCGATTCTTGAAGGATGCAGATTTGATAGATGAAAAAGGGTTCACCAGGACAGCTAAAATTGTTGAAAGAATTGGATTGGATGATTTGGCGGCTTGGGGATTGATCTTGTCAAACTTAGCATACACACCTCAAATTGGTTGGTTTATAAAATCTTTTGGATTCAATGAGAATATTAGTAGAGGTTATGCCACTACATTGTTAATTGATTGTGGCACCCAGGAAAGAGCTGCTAATGATATATGGAGATCTTACTCACGTTTCATAGATCTGCCTTTTTCTCAAGTGGGCCTTGGTATGCCTGATAGAGATTCTGGAAAAACATCAGGTTTTACTAGAGTTCCATGGTTAAACCCGGATCCCAAAGTTGTTCTTTATGCGCTGTATAAATTCTCTGAAGCGTGTGGCGACTATAAACAGTTTTCATTAACTCGTCTTTTGAATCACGAGATTGAAAGCGATGGCGTTAGCCCGACACAAATCTTTGGCTTGGATAGAAAAACAATGGAAAGGGTTTTGAGTGGACTTGCCAACAATTATCCAGAATTTATTTCCGTGTCGTTTGTGTTAGACCTAGACAATATTAACTTGAAAGAGAAGACGTCTGAAGATGTCTTAGCTTTGTTCGAAGAGGAGTAATTTGATATGAGTAAATACGGATATTATTTTGATATTGACGAAGAGTTTTTTTCTGCCGTCAATCAAGAATTAATTGAAGAAGGAAAAGTCGATTGGCATAAATTTTTCCCTCATGAAACTTTCGTAAAATTAATCAAAGATACTGTAAGTGTTTTGACAAAGCAACATCTTTCTATCTGGGTAGAAGGTGGTTATGGTACAGGTAAATCTTATGCAGCCTTGACATTGAAAAAGCTTCTTGAAGCAAGCGAGGACGAGACAAGAGCGTATTTTCAGAGATATGGTTTAGATAACGATCTGTTAAATAAGTTTTTGGGTGCAAAATCTCAGGGTCAGAAGATTGTTACCGTTCATCGTTACGGAGCACAATCCATCTTAAATGAACAGGATCTTGTGCTTGCTGTTCAGGAAAGCATAAAAGAATCTTTAATTCAAAATAATGTGGAGTATTTGGGCGAAACATCTTTGAAAGATTCTGTAATTAAGTGGTTATCCAACACCGCAAACAAGAATTATTTCAACAGCATAATCAAGGACGAGTTTCCTACAGAATTCGGTGGCGACGATGTGGATCGTATCATTGAAAAGTTGGGCTCGTATGATAAGGACAAACTTATCATTCTGATGAACAAAATTTTTAAGGTCGCCAAGATAAAAGGAATCCATGCAATGACTCTCGATAAAGAGGATATGGTTGTATGGATTAAAGATGTAATTAAAACTAACAATCTTAAGGCGATTGTATTTATTTGGGATGAGTTTACAAAATACTTTGAAAATAACATGAGTGATTTGACTACATTCCAAAAACTTGCAGAACTAAGCGAAACAGCTCCATTCTATCTGGTAATCGTAACTCACAAGTCGGAAGGTATTTTTGCAGAAAACGATAATGACAAGAAGTTGCTTGGAAGATTTGTTAATCCTACCTGCCTCATAGAGTTGCCCGATACCATGGCATTCAGACTCATGGCTGAAGCAATGGAGAAGGTGAAGGAACCTGCGATCAACGAAGAGTGGGAAGAAATGGTGGGAGATCTGTTCAACAGAACCAATACTTCCAGAGAACTTGTTTTAAAACAGCTTCAGAAGAAAGATCCAAAATTTACCATGAATGATATGGCAAGAATATTGCCTATGCATCCTTATGCCGCATTACTTTTGAAGCATTTGTCTGCTCAGTTTGCTTCAAACCAAAGAAGTATGTTTGACTTTATCAAAAATGATAAAGGAGAAGAGATTCATGGTTTCCAGTGGTATATCAAGAATTACGGCCCTGAAGATGACGAGCCGTTGTTTACAATTGATATGCTGTGGAACTTCTTCTATGAAAACGGAAAAGATCAGCTGTCAAGTGATGTTAGAACAATTTTGAATCATTATAACAATTCTCATCCAGGAGACCTGATGGAGCCACAGAGAAGAGTTCTCAAAACCGTTCTTCTTATGACAGCGATATCGCAGTCTCTGGGCGATAGCGTTGATTTGTTTATCCCTACGGATACAAACATTGCTAACGCATTTGAAGGAATTGAAAATCTTGAAGGTGCTCAGGCAATCAATGCAGCTCGTTCTTTGGTGGATCTTCACGTTCTTTATAGAAAGAAGCTCAAAGATAATAAAGAATGTTTTGCGCCCTTGATGGCAGCTGTAGACACCAGTAAAAAGGCTGAGTATGAGGGGCAAATCGACCAGTATACCACGACTAAACTGGTTGATGATGCTGGATTTAATAGCGATGACAATATAAAGAATCCTACTGGTAAATTGCTCTTTACTTCTCCTATCGCTAATCGTTTCAAGATTGTGTTGGTTGGTCAAGATGCATTTGGCCAAAGAGTTCGATTGATACGCAACAACCCTATTCCTGGAAAGATTCCAGTTGTTATTGGATTTGCAAAGAACGATACTGAATGTGCGTTGCTGAGCAAACTTGTTAAGGAATACATAGGTAATCCTGAATATGATGAATGCAATATTATCTATGTGATAGCAAAGACGCCTCTTGGTGCAGATTTGTATGCGAGATATAAGGATAATCTATCCGATAGTATGACATTTGCAGGAAATGACAAGGGTAGCGAGGCGGAGAGAAGAAAAGAAGCACTCAAAATATTGAATTTGGAGTGGGGCAACAGGCTTGAATCGGGTGCTTATGACGTTTCTTGGAAAAAGAACAATGGAGAATATTGTAATGAATATATTCCAGATTTCAGCAGCTTAAAAGATTATTTGTTGCATACAGTTGACAGAGACTTTTATCCTTGTGGATTTGAGTGGAGATTCGCTCTTGCAGCTAACATGTATAAGTCTTCGCTTCAAGCAAAGCAAGGTGTAAAGAGTGCGGTTAATGGTTCTTGCGAGGGAACCTTCAACAATCCCAACAAGCTGATGAAAACCGAACAGGTTGTTGAGAGCGCTTGGGGGACTTCACATCAAGATCGATACTGGGAAACCAATCCCGGATTGGCAATTAGTATGCTGAAGAATGCTGTCGAGAAGAAAATCAACGCTGATTTTGCATCTGAAGGAAGAGTGTCGATAAGCAGCATCTATGATATTGCAAAATCGAAGCCTTTTGGATTGATGCCTTGTAATATTACAGCATTTATTCTTGGTTTTGTTCTCAGAGAGTATACATCTGATCAATATCGCTATACAGATGATCAAACTTCCGATGTTATGAATGTTGTACATCTGCAAGTGATGATTGATGAAATCATTAAAATTCAAGAAACTCCGGACAAGCGATACAGAGATAAGTACATTGTTACAATGACCCCTGCAGAAAGAGAATTCCAGAATGTCGTTTCAAGTGTTTTTGGAATTCCGGCGGAGTTGTGTACTTCGATTCAAAATACACGCGACAGAGTGAGAAACAAGATGAAAGAATTATCTTTCCCAATGTGGACTCTGAAGTGTATAACGGACAATTTGGATCTTGTGAGCGAAAAATCGGTAGTTGATTCTGCTATTGAATTGTTTGTGGAATTAGCGAATAGCGGTAACGTTAGTGAGGTTGATATTGCAAATAATATCGGCAAGCTGTCGTTATCCGAAAAGTCTCTTATTGAGGATTTGAAAAACATTGTAACTAAAGATAATTGCCGTAATGGAATGGCGAAATATCTTGCTGAGTACAAAAACGGGGAACTTGTAACCTTGGCTCAGAAAATCCAAGATGGAGGACAGTATCTGAATGTTGTTGCAAGCAAATTTACCGATGCTGATGCGGCAAATTGGGTTTGGAACCAGGGCACTGCAAATCAAAGAATTGATGAAGTTATTATCGAGTATTCCATCATCGATGAAACTAATTCTTTGTTGAATGTTAACAACTTCAATCTTAAAGGAACTCTTGAATCCTGGAAGAACCAATGCAATCTTATTCGCATTTCTTTTGAATCCATGAAGGAAAAGATCGGTGCTTTGGCTCAATTCATGTCCTTGTTGAAAGAATTAAAGGCTATTGGCCAGTTGCTTCCTTCCAAAGAGAAAGATTTCTATACTCAATTGAACATGAATAGAGTTGAGTTTAAGAGCTTTTTTGAGAACCAAAAGACTATTTTCAAAGATGTTTGTGCGTTCTCGCTTGAAGGTATAGACTCTGAAGGCATTGATGATATTTTTAAGCAAATATCCCACGCCTTTACAATGTCAAAAGGAGATTACACGACATTAATTGATAACCTTGTTCAGGAGTATAAGAAAAACCAAAAGAAAGAACAGCTGAAAAAACTGTGGCTTGATAAAACGGGAACAGAATCTCCGAGAGCTTGGTCGGAACAGCATAAAACTCCTATTCTTGCAATGATTCCTAATGCCGAATTTGCAAAGGCAAAAAAAGCATTTGCTTGTTTTGTAAACTCCGCATCGTCGGATACGGATGTTTTAGATGCAATCAATTATATCACAAATGCAAAATTTTTTGATATTTTGTCAAATGATGAGCTTGTGGATGAGGCATTCAAAAATGGCATACTCAAAGAATATGCCACTATTTTGACTGATTATAATGCGATTAGAGACTATTTGTTAAAGTATTTCTTTGATGTTTATGATTGGTTCGGAAACAATATGGTGGATGAGAGGATCAAGGCATACGCAGAGCACGAGTATAGCGTTTCCCAAAACAGCAAGGTTGTTGAAATAATCAAGAGCATGGATGATGCTGAATTGAAAAATTATCTTGTTGCGTTGGCTCAAGACAATGTTTTATTAGGAATACAAATACTTAAAAGTAAGGGTAAATAATTATGTTATTAGAACGCTGCATAGAAAAAATTGAGAAGCATAATTACAAAAATCCTAACAAAGTGATTTTTGTAAATTTCAATAACACCGAGCACTTAAAGGCATTTAAAGAGCACTTTGTGTTTGGCAGCAACTTCGTTGGAGTTGCTGCCAACAAGGGCGCTGACAATTTGCCCACATACGATGAGATACTCGATGTTATTGAAAATAGTGTAAATAATACCTTTGTTGAAGGGATAGGGGCCTTTTTGCGCCTATTTGGACAAAAACAAGTTGAGTCCATATTAAATCAATTGATAAATACTTCAATACGTTCAAATGCAGTAGTTTTGCTTTTTCAATGTGAGGAAGTGTTGCAGCAACTAATAAAAAAAGACCCAAGAGTAGAAACACGAGTAATTTTGGTGGACGGAGAAAGAGATCAATTACCCAAAATAACATTTATCAAGGAAGACATAGCAAGGTCTATCAGTCAAAACGTTTACTTTGGTGTGTCTTCTTTGATCGACAAGTTGGATGAAAGCTCATCGGAACATATATACGTGAGTACACGTTTTGGCAAAAAGGATTTTGCCGAATCTCTATACAACATTGATGAGTTAACGTCTTTCTTTGAGATTATTAGAACAGATTATATAACCTCTTTATTGCAAAACGATGAGAATTGTTTGAATCCGTCTCAATGGAAGAGTATAGCTATCGGTTGCAAAGAATACGGAAACTTTGAGAACTATTTCCATAAGCTTATTGGATCAGCTCATTCGGTTGAACTATACATGAAATCGTGGACAAGCTTATCCGATGATAAAAAAGCTGCTATTTTTGTTATGCTAAAAATAAATGCAGCTTGTTGCAATAATAGGTGCTTGAGAGTTGCCATTGCTAATTCTGAGAGCATAGATGGATTGCTTTTGGAAGTGTATAAAACTATTATCAATGAAAACCCCAAGAGCAAGGCGTTTTGGGCGTTTTATGACGAAAGAAAACAAGTGCTTCAAGCAATGGGAAAGAATGAACATATTGCAAATTCGTTTTGTGACTATGCGGAATCTTATGATGAGAATGCAATTTATGTTTTAACTGATATCACCCAGGCGGAGAAAAAGCTGACATTAAAATTAATAGCTAAATTTAATGAAAAATTCACTAAAAAAGAGTTGTTGAGCACACTAAAACATACTTACAATGATTTGTATTTATATCTTTTGAATTATGATTATAAACTCCAGGAAATAGACAGTTATTTCAATGAATACAAGTACTTGAAAGTTGTTAATTCGGTAACTGATAATTTCAGAGCAAGAGTTATGCAAGAAGCAACACAACGAAACTTTTACAGAATTTTACCAACTAGAAATGAGAGGCTTGGAGCGTTAGAGAAAGATAATTCCATTCTGTATTTCGTGGATGCATTGGGATTAGAGTATATGAGCTTTATTGCTCAGAAGGCATCAGAAATGCAAATGATGATGAACGTTGACTTTTGCCATTGCGATTTGCCTTCAATCACTTCTCAAAACAAAGAATTCATAGATGTTTTCAAAAACGCAGGTGCAGATATTATTGATAATATAAAAGAGCTTGATGAAATCAAACATTCTGGCACGCTTGATTATGATTACATAAAGAGCCCATATCCAACCTATCTTGCAGATGAGTTGGATAGAATCCAGGAAATCTTAGAAAAAATCAATAATAAGTTAGGAACAACGTACGATAGAGCATTTATTATATCTGACCATGGAGCTAGCCGTCTAGCAGTCATAAGTGGCGAAGAAACAAAATGGGAGATGGTAAATAAAGGGGAACATTGCGGAAGATGCTGCAAGGTTTCAGAACAGATTGTTGATGAACCCAATGAATTTATGACAGAAGATAATGGATACTGGGTTTTGGCCAATTATGATAGAATTAAAGGTGGTAGACCTGGTACGGTTGAAGTTCATGGAGGCGCTACTCTTGAGGAAGTATGTGTGCCCATAATCGAATTTACAAGGATGCCTGAAAACATCAAGATTGATGTTATTACCAAATTGGTAGAAACCGCATATAAAAAGAAGCCTATACTTAAATTTGCTGCAAATTGTAAATTGGCCAATGTTTCAATTACTATTGGCGATAAGAGATTTATTGCAACATCTGATGATAAGAAGCATTTTTCAGTTGAATTACAGGGAATCAGATTAGAAAAAGAGTATACGTTTGACGTTTGGTCTAACAGCAATGTGATTTGCAGAAATTTGAAATTTAGATTGAAGTCTGCCGGAATGGTGGATAATGACATACTTTAAGGGAGAAATGAAATGAAGGAAGAATTAGTCGAAAAATTGCAAGAATGTTTTGGACAGATGGTTGTCTATAAAGACTTAAGTAAGAGTAATTTCTTCTCTGCGTTAAGTTTGCCTTCATTCTTGCGCGATTGGTTACTTAAGAAATTTGAAGATGAAAATGGTGAATACGATATTGAAGAAGTAAGTGCGTTTATTAAAACTTATTTGCCTCGTAAGGATGATTGGGTCAGCATTAAGAACAGAATTATTTGCGAGAACGAGAGAGTAAAATTTTTAACTAAAATCAGTGTTGATATCAGCATTAAAACTCAAGAAATTACTTTTTCTCTCCCAGAATTTGGTCTTACAAATAAAGAAACCATAATTGAGGAGAATGTATGGGCGCAATATAGCTCTGAACTTGTTGCTGGCAAGGAAGTATGGGGAATTGTAGAGTTGGGATATCGCTCCCCTGATGCATATGATGTTACTTGGGAAGATAACAGCAATGGCACTAAAGCCAAAGGTGGAAAACAAGGTAAAATTAAGTTGACCAAGTTTACTAATTTTTGTCCGTACACTATTGATATTGAGTTTTTCAAGGATATCAGAAATGAGTTTAACATTCACGAATGGATAGATGTTTTACTTGGGGCTATTGACTACAACGCAGATGGTTATCAAACTGAAAAAGAGAAACTTGCGATGGTAACTCGTTTGCTGCCTTTTGTAGAAAAGAGGATCAACTTAATTGAGTTGGCACCTAAAGGTACTGGAAAATCATACTTGTTCGGAAGAATTAGCAAATATGGTAATTTGACAGCCGGTACTATGTCTCGCGCAAAATTATTTTACGATTTAAGCAAAAGAACATATGGACTCATATACAATAATGACTATGTTGCATTTGATGAAATACAAAAATTGGCGTTTGCCGATCCCGATGAAATGAGTCAAACATTTAAGGGATACATGGAGCAGGGCATAGTGTCCTTTGGTGGCCATAGCGGAACGCCAGAGGCAGGAGTTATTTTGCTTGGAAATATACCGCAAGATAACATGAATGAATTTGTTCCTATGTTTGGAACCTTACCCGAACTGTTCAAAGAAAGTGCCCTCCTTGATAGATTCCATGGATTCATCAAAGGTTGGGACATACCAAGAATGAAAGAAAATATGAAAATCTGTGGATGGGCTTTGAACACTGCGTATTTCTGTGAAATTATGCATTTGATGAGGGATGATGTAAGTTATCGTGCAGTAGTAGATGAACTGCTTGAATACGATGCAAACTCCGACACTAGAGATGTTGAGGCGGTTAAACGTATAGCAACAGGATACTTGAAGTTGCTATTCCCCAATGTTAGAACTGCATCGGATATTAAGATCAAAGATTTCAAAGAATACTGTGTAAGACCGGCGGCTAATATGCGTGGAATTATTAAGTATCAAATGGGTCTGCTTGATAAAGAATATCGCGGAAAAGATGTACCCAAATTTTCAATCAGGGAGATACCTAAAGACGATGAGTAATGTGAAATGCGCATTTTGCGACAAAGAAAATCTATCCAAAGATGAGATTGGATTAACAAAAAAATTGATAGACAAAAATCCAAGCAAATATTATTGCATTGATTGTATGGCGGAATATCTGGGCGTAACCGCCGAGGAACTATATGACAAAATAGAGGAGTTTAGAGAAGAAGGTTGCACCTTGTTTTCTTAAAAATCCGCAAGGGAGGTCTATTGTGAACATCTACGATATAGACATTTTTGAACCAATCGAGTCGGATTTGGAATCGTATAGAAATCAGTATACTATGGTTCCAGAACTTTGGGATAAGTTTAAAATTGATGATTTGCCCATGGTTGATTTTTCAAAATGGGAAAGCATAAAATTAATAGATGGTGAAAGTTTCTCTGGAGATTTATCGAAAATTCCCACAACATATGGTGGAATATATGTATATTGTATAGAGCCCAGGGTAATACCAGGTTGTGGTGGCTATGTTATGTATATTGGCAAAGCAACAAAAACACCAAGTGAAAATTTAAGGCAACGAGTTCAATCTTATAGTAAATTTTTAACAGATTCGACTACTAGGCCGAGATTACATAGATTGTTTTCTAAATGGGGAGAATACGTTTATGTGCATTATCTGTCAGTGGATGCAAATGGTGATGTTATCACGGCATTGGAGGACAGATTGATTGGTGCTTTTGCAAAACCGCCGTGCAACGCTGAAGTCAGAGCCAAATCTGTAAAAATTGCGGTTAGAGCTTTTAATTAAGGGGGCAAAATGAAAATTCCGGCTATAAAAGGTAGAATGGGAGATTGGGTATACTATACTGGTTTGATGACATTTAATCAAATAAATGACCATGTTATCCCATCAATTGGAGAAATATATCAAGCAACTTGTTTGGACGATCTTCTTCAACGCGAACTTACTTCTAATTATCATAGTATTAAGAATTATCTACTCAATGATAAGGAACGTTTTTTCAATGCTATTATTTTGGCTGTTTTTGACGGCGACCCTCAGTGGTTAGAAGTTGAGTTTCCGGCAGAAGAAAGAGACTATACCAATGTTGGCTTTTTACAGCTGTCTGGGGAAGAAACGATTTTTCCCGTTGACGGTCAACACAGAGTAAAGGGTATAAAGGAAGCATTGTTAACCAATCCTGAACTTGGTGAAGAACAAGTTCCTGTTATTTTTATAGCTCATCATCAAACCGATGATGGAAGAAAAAGAACTCGGAAATTGTTTTCTACGCTTAATAGAAGAGCAAAGCCCGTTGGAAAAAATCAAAATATCGCTTTGGAAGAGGATGATGTTTGTTCTCTTATTACACGCGACTTAATGCATTCATGTAATTTGTTTATTGGTGACAATGTATTGAACAATAAAGGAAAGCAGATCCCTGTGTCTAACACATCTGCGTTCACATCTTTAATTACATTGTACCAATGCGTTGATATTGTTGTTCGCCAAAGCATGTTAAAAAAAGGATATAAGCCTAGTCAATACAAAAACTTTCTTGAACATCGCCCCGAAGAATCTCTTGTCTCCGAATTGACGAATCGATGTGATGAATTCTTTGCAAAGTTTGTCGAACATACTCCTGCTATCCAGGAGTATACAAATGATACTAGTACATATAGAGCCCAAAAATTCAGAAATTCCGACGGCGGCAATATTTTATTTCGCCCTGTGGCGTTAACGGAATATTGCGCTGTAGCATTGCTGCTCGAAAAGGAAAATATTACTCTTGATAAAGTGTTCCAGAAGATGAGTTCTATTAATTTGCAAATAAATGAAGTTCCGTGGCTTGGTATTATTTGGGATGGCAAGAAAATCATCAATAGGGTTTCTAGAGCTTTGATTAGAGATTTGTTTCTATATATGACATGCAGTAGATTGCTTGGAGATCGAATAGAAAAATTATATGAAGAATATGCAAATGCTGCTAATATTTCCATCGATCAAGCAAAAGAAAAGCTGACGCCTTTTGAAGGTAAGGAGAATCTATGATTTACGCTGATAACGCAGCAACAACAAAGCTAGATATTGATGCATTTGAGGCTATGAAGCCGTACTTGCTTGACGAGTACGGCAATGCGTCGCAGCCATATTCATTTTCTCGAAAGCCTAAACAGGCTCTAAAGGATGCACGTGCTATAATTGCCAAGTGTATCAACGCAGAACCTGAAGAAATATATTTTACTTCAGGAGGTACTGAAAGTGATAATTGGGCAATTAAAGGTGTGGCGTTGACTAATGGCGAAAAACGAGCAATAGTTACATCACAAATTGAGCATCATGCGATATTAAGAGCTTGTGAAGCGCTTGAAGAAATTGGATATCCTGTTGCATACATTCCCGTTAATAGCGAAGGTATTGTTGCGGCGGAAACTTTAGAATCTTTGATTACTTATTCAACTGGTCTGGTTTCTATCATGTTTGCGAACAATGAGGTTGGCACAATAGAACCTATCAAGGACTTGTGCGAGATAGCCCATCAGTATGGATCTTTATTTCACACGGATGCCGTGCAAGCTGTAGGTCATATTCGAATTGATGTGAAAGAATTAGGCGTAGATATGTTGTCCGCTTCGGCTCATAAATTTAATGGGCCAAAAGGAATAGGTTTTTTATACGTAAAAAAAGGAACTCCGATTTCTCAATATTTAAGTGGTGGATCTCAAGAATTTGGATTGCGTGCCGGAACAGAAAATGTAGCTTCAATTGTAGGAATGGCGGTTGCGCTAAAAAAGAATTGCGATGCAATTGAGCAAAACGCTGAATATTTACTGAAGCTTGAAGCAATACTGCTTGATCGTTTGAGAGAATCAAAGTTGGATTTTATTAGGAATGGTGATTTCAAGCACATTCCTGGAAATATTAGTTTGTCGTTCCGTGGAGAGGATGGAGAAGCTTTGCTACATAGGCTTGATTTGATGGGAGTATGTGTTTCAACAGGAGCTGCTTGCGATACCGTAAACACTCAGGTTTCCCATGTGTTAAAAGCTATGGGTATCGATACGGATTATTCGCATGGAACCATTCGTATTTCATTAGGTATTAATAACACTATTCAGGAAATGAATATACTTTCAAACAAATTGATTCATATTCTGACACAAAAAAAGCTTTAATATGGTTGAAGTTGTTGCAGCCCTTATTTGGGAAGATGATAAATTTATGATTTGCCAACGCCCGGCGCACAAGGCGAGAGGACTTCTTTGGGAGTTTGTTGGCGGCAAGGTCGAATCGGGCGAAACAAACGAGCAGGCGCTTATAAGAGAATGCAGGGAAGAATTGGACGTTGTTCTCTCTGTCGATGACATGTTTATGGATGTTATCCATGAGTATCCCGACTTGACGGTACATCTGACTTTGTTCAACGCAACAATAGCCAAGGGTGAACCGCAGAAGTTGGAACACAACGATATTCAATGGATCACTCCGAGTGAAATACCGAACTATGAGTTTTGCCCGGCTGATGAAGAAATACTTGCAAGAATTTGCGAGGTATACAAATGAAAAACTATGAAAACGAAGCTCGCACTCGTTGGGGTAACACCGATGCTTATCGCGAGCACGAGAAAAAGGCAAAGAATTATACTAAAGAAAAATGGGCAGAGATTAACGATGGATTGATGTCGATTTTTGCCGAATTTGCCGAGTGTAAGAATGCGGGGCTTGCGCCAAATGCGCCTGAAGTGCAAAGTCTAGTTGGCAAATTGCAGAAATATATCACTCAAAATTACTATACTTGCACTAATGAAATCCTCGTAGGACTAGGTAAGATGTACGTTGCCGATGAGCGATTCCAGGAGAGTATCGACAAGTATGGAGAGGGCACTGCCGAGTTTGCTTCGAAAGCAATTGCTATATTCTGTCAGGAGAAGTGATATGATAAAAGAACTTATGCACGATCCTATCTTCCTCGCAGGGAAGTCCGAGGTCACAACGAAAGAAGATTTGCAGGTCGCACAGGATCTGCTTGATACACTGATGGCACACAGAGAAAGCTGTGTTGGCATGGCAGCGAATATGATTGGTGTTCGCAAACGTATTATTGCCTTTCTCCATGAGAGTGGACGAGCTCCTACATACACCGTTATGCTTAATCCTGAAATCATTAAGAAAGATGGCGCTTATGATGCTGAAGAAGGGTGCTTATCACTTCTTGGTGGTCCCCGTAAGTGTAAGCGCTATAAGACCATTAAAGTTCAGTTTCAAACTCTTGAGATGAAAACTCATGTGAAGAATTTTACTGGATGGACGGCACAGATCATTCAGCACGAAATTGATCATTGCAATGGTATATTAATTTAAAAGGAAGAAAAGGGCTTGACCATCGTGGTCAAGCTCTTTTTGCTATAATATATGTATCAACTTCCGGAATGACGGCACAACCTCCCCAAGTACCATGTATTTGACCTGCATCGTCGATGTGAGTAACTACACCCTCTCGGTCAGCGTACTGGGGTTCGCCTTCCATCTTGATGATTTTGATAGTGTCTCCAATTTTAACCTTGTCCATAATGTCCTCCTTAATTTGACTTTGCTTCCTTTTTATATTTATAATAAGAGTTCCTAGGGCAACCACAAAGTTTGATGACATCGGGATCTTCCAAACTGCCACCAAAGTCTTAAGAATGTTTCTTAATGATAGCTATGCACTCAAGAGCTTTCTTGGTGATAAGGGTGGTTCCTTGAGGAAGACCAATCTTGACACCGTTCTTTTTAACTTCTCTCATTCCTTGGCTGATACGTGAGTGAAGGTCGGTAACTTCTTTCTCTGATTGCTCAAAGGCTGCTTTGATCTGCTGCTCGGCTAACGCCATCATAAAGTTATTTATAAGTTGGACGTTGCCTTTAAAGAAATCATCAACGGCAGTATTACCGGTTTCTATATTAATATTGAGAAGATTGTTCTTAGTGGAGTCAAAGACGGAAGTGTTGATTAGTGGCTCATTGAGGAAAATGAGATTGACGCCGGACTCATAAAGCATTTTATAATCATTAAATCCTTCGGCTGCATTACGGCTCATACGGGAGACACTATCAAAAACGATGGTGTCTTCCTTTTTTATTTGTGTCATTAGTCGTTCCCAATTAGGTCGGTTCTGAGTGGTTCCGGTGTAGAACTCTCTAAAGATAGTTGCTTTGGGATAAAGCTCGGTGATGTTGGTAATCTGGCGTTCGAGTCTTTGATGTGGGGTGGATACTCGGCAATAGGCATAAATCATAATAAAACCGTCCTTATTAGTATTAAAAGTAACTAAAGTTTCTTTCTGTACTATATTTTAACGCAAATATGCTACAAAAGTACTAACTTTTGGTACAACTTTTGCGAACTTTGTTTAAATACTACCTTTATATTATATATAGCCAGTCTTTGGATTGTTGAAAATCCTGGGACTGGCTTTTTCTCTTGAAAAATATTTTCGATTTTCTTGTTGAAATATATAAAATTTTGATATTTCGTACTGTATGGTATAATATCCACTTTTTTGGAGGTCCCCGCACGCTCTTTGACAAGTTAATACTTACAAATCCATATAAAAATTCAAAACAAGGGAGATGATTATCAACGTGACGTCTATTAATAAAAAGAATCGTGGAGATAAGTTTGGCTAGCGCTGGACGGTCTCGGATTTTAATTACTTATTATGTGTGTGGCCAACGCTGAAATGGCCGAAATAAAAATTATGATAATTACAATAAAGAAAGGAGTCCAAATAATGATTAATTGGACCTATAACAAAAACGATTTTAAAATTAACGACAACACCCTCATACCTGAGGGAGACCACAGAGTAGTGGTGAGTAGAGTAACGATTAAGACATATAGCTCCGGCAATGACGGATTTGAGATTATGCTTGACGTGTCGGGATATCCCGGCAAACTTTGGCATCGGATTATTATGGATCCTACCAATCCTGAGAGGTCAAATCATCACCTCGGAAAATTCTTCGAATCCTTCGGTATTACTAATTACGACCTCAACAACTATGAGGATTGGGTTGAAAAGACGGAGCGGTAAGGGTAAAGCACGATAGCTATAACGGTTCTATGATAGCGAAAGTGCTCTTCTGTATTACTCGTGCTTATCAGTCGAAACTTCCTGCTTGGAGAGAACCGGTATCCTATACAAGTGTATCGCAGAAGCCGATGAATAACTATTCGTTCAACAACACACCGACTATGCCTAACGAGCATGTATCGTCTGTACCTAATAGACCACCGATGAACTTTAACGGATTCACGTTCTAATATGAACAACATATGGGGCTGTAAGAATGGCTTATGGCCCTAAAATAAAACTATTAAAAATTTGATTGCCTATTATGGCGGAAAGGAATTAAAAAAATATGTTTTACATGTATGACGTAAAAACAGCAGAAATTATTAAGAAAGTTTATGAAAGCGACAGTATCAATGATGTGGATTCTAAAGATGTTGAAATGGCGTTTAATTGCTACCCCTACTACGTAAATTATCAGAACTATGAGGCTCCATTTGATGAAAACTGGAAGAGGTTTGAAGAGTGTTTTATCCCTAAAGTTGAAAAAGGAGATTTCGATGCGTCATCAAGAAGAGAAATAGCAGTAGCTTGTTGGTTCAAGATAATCAAAGAATTATTTGACCCTGAATACTTTGAAGAACGTCTTGAGTATCATAAAACTCATGATGATAATGAGTGTGTGTTTGAATATATGCATAAGCTTAATGTCGCTCAACTCAAGGAGCTTCTGCCAATTCTTATGGGCGAATTGTTTGTCTTTACATGGGGGACTAAGGAACTGGAAATTGCTTGGGAAAACCTAAACAAAGCATGCCTAGAGGTGGATTCTAGAGCTCCTGTATCTAACAACATATATGACGAACGCGGTTATTTCAATCACAAAATGCACATGTACTTCTTCGACTACTTGAGTAAGGATAAACTTGTAGATATATTTTGTAATAGCGTACCTGTTAAGAACAGATACAATGTGGCAGTTCTAGCAATTGTAATGCTGACCGAAGGGGTTGAAGAAGTTAAAATGACTTTAAGTCGTTGGTGGTGTGATTGTTGATGAAAAACAAACTAGACAAGATGTTCGAGAGCGACTTTATAAGACTACCTAGACCGTTTGTCAGAAAATTCAACTTGAATACTGCAGTTATGCTGTCAGAGATTTATTCCGAATATACATATTGGAAAGATCGGAACGAGCTTCAGCAGGGCGGGTGGTTCTATAGTACCATTGAAAATATGTACTACAATACTGGCCTTAGCAAGTATCAGCAGTTGGCGGCGTGTAAGGAGTTAGTTGAGTATGGTATAATCAAGGTCATGTATCATGGGATGCCGAAGAAGAGATACTTTAAGTTCGAACCCGCCGCATTCAATAAGTTATATACCGACTTTGAGTTGAACGCTAATACAGGTGATGAAGAAGTAGCGCTTGAACCTAAAGGCTCCGAAGAAACATTGCTCAGAGGAAAGTTTGCAGGATTCTCGTTTTAAGACATGAATATTGCCCGTGTTTTTTTGCGCGGGCATATTTCTTTCATAGTTAAAAATTCAGATAATTATGGTTGAATTATCAAATGAATATAGTTTAATTTTCGATTCGCAGTGGGGTGATTATTGAACTTCTTTGGGGCAGATATTGAACATAAATAATAATAAAGAATAATAATAAAATAATAATATTTATGCTATAAATCTTCTTGCGAAGCTTTATAGCAATTATCTTTAGTAAAAACAGTAGTATTATCTTGAGTAAATTTAATAAAAATAAAATAGTCGTTCAAAAATTGAACGATTGGCGAGACGGAGGGCGGGCGGTCAGAATTCATATAATCAAGAAAAAGTTTTCAAGTGTTCTTCGGCTTGTGCGACCAATTCGTCTATATCTTCCGGCAGACCTAGAGCTTCTTTAGCGTACTCATAGGCGGCCTTTAAACCTTCCGTGTCGAGTTTATCTGCTATGGTAGTAAGAACGTCTATCTTGTTATCAAGGTAGTTGCAGAAAAGGTTTATAACAAGTTCTGGGCTGAGTATATCTATAAAATAATATGGGTGCGAATGAGAGAAAGAACGTAGCAATTCATAATCATCGTAAGGGTCGGGAAACCCCTCATCGAATTCGGAACAATAATAATTCAATTCGCACCAAAGGTTAAAAAAATTCTGTTTGCTGATAAAAGCTTTTCGGCTAGCCCAAGCGTGTACAAGTATTCCATAGAACAGTTTAAGTTGGTGTTTATTAAGTTGCAGCAAATTCTCCTTGAGCATTGTGCGCGCAATTTTATCTTTATAATCCATATATTTTTCCTTTCATATCCATGCCTAATTATAGCTATAGCTTTTTATACCATTCATTTAATTTAGCGAATATTTTGGAAATAATATAAAAAGCTGATGATCTCTAAAAATCATCAGCTTTCTTTCTATAATGCAATGTTTTCTTGGCATTTTGTGCTACCAGATTGCATCCAAGGTATCAAAACCAATTACTCTCAAAGATATTGATGTTGGAGTAATAGTTCATGATAATCTCATCGATCGTAAAGTTCTTCTTAATCAGTATAGCGGCAGTTATTAGACTCATATGGTCGTAGGAGTACTTGATTATGTTTTCTATCATCTGCTTTCGAAACATCTTGTTCTCGTTGAGCTTAAAAGGATTATTATCGAATGCGGCAAGGAATTCTTCAAACTTGTCTGTCGCAATTGTGTTGCCGTTCTGATGGTTTAGCTTATAGAAGAACTTAAAGAATTCGTGCAGTCCTTCATCGCTCATACTTTCCAGTTCTTTTGTTAATGCCTCAGTGGCTTTATCAATTCTCTGTTCTTTATTATCCATAACGTTTTCTCTTTCTATCAGTTTTATATTGAACGACAACAGAGCACAAATTATTGCCGTCCATATAATTTAGCAAATAAAAAGCCCACACTTTGCAGTGTGGGGCAGATTTATCCGTTTATAAGTTTTACCGTGACCTCGTCCATCTCACCGTCGAAGAAACACTCTAACACTTCATCAAATATTGTGTAGTCCTCACTTGTGAGAGCGAACAACGTCATAGATGATTTGAGTTTCATTTCATCTATATCACCGAAGATTTCTAAAGCTGTTTTATCCTTGTGTTTTAACAACTCACCACAGAGCTCATAGAGCCTCCCAGACAACACCGGGTGCGCAAGGTATGCTTTAGCTTCACCAAGTCCCGAGATGCCATACAGGTGAGCCATGGTGCTCGTGCCAAGCCCACGAAGCTGAGGGAACATAAACCACATCCAATGTGAGGTCTTCTTACCGTTTTGTATTTGTTTCAAGACCGACGGGTACATAAGTGTCTGTGCTTGAACAAACCGATCTAAAGAATTAAAATCCATATTATCACCTCATAAATATTATATCACAAACCTATATTTTTTCAAGCCGGCGTTTCAGTATTTTGTTCGAAGGCCAAGGAACCTTCAAGACTTTTTGCTAAGGAAACTTTACGTCTGTGGCTGATATGAGCATAGATATTAGCCGTTGTAGAAATATCAGAATGACCTAACCATTCCTTAATATCATTGATATCCCACCCTTTATCAACGAGAATACTTGCCGTCGAATGCCTGAGATCGTGGTATCTCATTTGGGGCAACCCATGACGCTCCAGGGCACGCTTAAAACTTCGCGTGAGACTGTCGGGACGGTAGGGCATGCCATTAGGATTCTTAAAGATATAATCGTTAATATGGTAGCCAGAACCTAGCCGTTTTCGATAATCTTTTTGCTGTTCACGAAGCTGCAAGAGCAGAGTTTTTATCTCAGGGAGAAGTTCATAAGTTCTCTTACTACAATAGGTTTTGGTATCATCTTTAGCGATGATACGGGTACCTCCAACCACGGTATGATTGATAGTAATTGTGTTAGCGTCGAAGTCAATCGCTTGCCACCTGAGACCGAGTGCTTCCGACTTTCGAAGTCCGTAATATAGAGTTATATAAACGATAGGACCAATCTCTTCACACTTGAACGCGTCGAGCATTTTCTGAGCATCTTCAGCCGTTAGAAATACTTGTCTTTCGTCTTTCTTATTACCTCGTTTAGGCATTGGAACCTGTGCTGCCGGATTGATTTTTATATCACCATAGAGCACAGCATAATCAAATACCTTTCTTAAAATACTAATTATCTTTCTTATCGAGGTATTCGATTGACCGCCTATCTTATTATCTTTACGACTACCATCATTAGAGAGGTAGTTAACATAATCGAATATGTGCCCGGCAGTGATGTCTTGGATATTCAAATTTAAATCTTTGAAATAGGGAATAAGGTGTCTGTCGATATATGTGTGATAGCCGTCATAAGTAGTTTCTGCAACCTCACTTGCCTGAAGTTCTTTCCACATTTTAAGATAGTCAGCCATCTTAGCGGGATGATCGCTCTTCTCAAGATAGCTGTACTTCTCAATCAAAGAATCAAGCATAGCAGTCGCTTTTTGCTTGGCGCCACGGCCTGAAAGTCCGGTGCTTACAAACTTGTCTTTCCTCTTGTGATGTCTATCGTAATAGCTTAGCCGTACGTAATAAACATCGTTTCTTAACGCAACACAACCGGTCATAATAACTCCTTGATAATAAGATACGATAATTATATCATGTAAAAATGGATTCGCGAATAGCCACTAAAAAACGTTTGCGAAAAATTCGCAAATACGACAAGGTTTTCGCGGTTTGTCGAAAAATGTTGTATTTTTTGAAAGTTTTTGCTAACTTTTTCGAAAAACTGTTGTAATTTTGCAATTTTTGTGGTATAATACAAACACAAGGAGGGGTTTATTATGATAAAAAGACCTGATTATATCAATAAATTACTGAAATTTAAAGATGTACACATTATAAAAATACTTGCAGGTATAAGACGTTGTGGCAAATCAACTGTGCTTGATATGTATAAGGAAGTGCTGGTTGAAGAATATAATGTTTCAATGGAAAATATTTTCCAAAAGCGATATACAACTCAAGAATTACCAGATAATTATTCTGCAGATGATATGTATAAAGATATCAAGAGCACCGTAGAAGGCAAAGGGCATTGTTATTTGCTTTTGGACGAGGTTCAAGAGGTTGATAATTGGGAAAGGGTAGTCAATAGCTTGTTTGAAAGTTATGATGTTGATATTTACATTACCGGATCGAACTCCAAGTTGTTATCCGGTGAAATATCTACTTATCTTTCCGGACGCTTTGTTCAGATAGATATATTTACGCTTTCCTTGAAGGAGTATCGCGAATTCAGGGAGAATCAAAGCCTATCCAATGATGAGTTGTTTAGACAGTATCTGCTTTATGGTGGATTTCCATTGATAGCTACCATAGACAGCGAGCCGTATGACGCCTATCAGATTGTAGAGGGAATATACGCTACTGTAATAAGTAATGACGTAGCTAGAAGGCATAAAATTCTCAATAAAGAGTTGTTTGATCGTGTTGTGCGCTTTGTAATGGAAAACATGAGTAAAACATTTTCAGCCAATTCGATTGTAAAGTTCTTGAAGAGCGAGCAGAGATCCATTTCCGTGGAAACAATCTACAACTATTTAAAGTGGCTCGAAGAGGCCTTTGTAATCTACCGTTGCAACAGATACGATATTCAAGGAAAATCTGTTTTGAAGACACAGGAAAAATTTTATCTTTCGGATATATCAATCAAATATTCTCAGTTTGGATACAATACCAAAGGCATTGCGGCATCTCTTGAAAACATAGTATACCTAGAACTGCGCAGACGAGGTTATCAAGTATACGTTGGAAAGGACGCAGACAAGGAAATAGATTTTGTTGCTATACGTCGAGATGAAAAGATGTATATTCAGGTGTGCAGAGAATTGCCTGCAGATTCTGATAGAGAAATCGCCAACCTCTTGGAGATAAAAGATCATTATCCTAAGTATGTTGTGTGCATGGATAGATTAGCTATGGGAAATGAGAACGGAGTAAAATTGGTACACATAGCTGATTTTCTTCTGCAAGACAATTGGTGATGCTATACGCCGGATAAAATATATATATAAAGCCAAGAACGATAGAGAATAACTATCACTCTTGGCTTTTATCGTTATGTGTCCGAAGACAGAACCTCGATAGCAATTCTCATACCGAGCTTAAAAGCATAGACGAATATTTCACGCTCGTTTATATCATTAAGTTCGGCATAACAGTCATCGAATTTCTCGAGTGTTTCTTTCTGCTTGTTCGTCAGTTCTCCAAACAGTGCATCGTGATGATCGGCTACGTAGCCCATAAGCTCTTTGGTTTCTTTGATGTTGCTACGGCAATCTGTATTAGGACACACATTGCCGTAGAACAGTTCTTCAAGTATGGATTTCATAATTATCACTCCTGTTTTGTCAGTATAGGATAATTATATCGTGAATCGAATCGTTTGCGAATAGGGGAAGAGGATTGTTTGCGGAAAGGTTGCAAGTTAATTGCTTAATTATGATAGACGATAACCGTTAAATACGATTACCGTCTATATAACTAATGTTTGATTATTCTTTTATTATTAAATCATCTGGGGTGATATATGAAATATTTACATTGGGTAAATGTGATATTTCATCTGTTGCTTCTTTTAAAATTTCCAAACCAATTCCAAATAAATTAGATTGAGACAAACAGTTAGTAGATTCACATGATAGAAAGAGTGGGTTTAGAACTTGATAAGTTTTTATTAAGTTCGTAACTTGGTTATGCATATCTTGTATGTCATCTGCGAAATAAAGTAGAAATCCAAGATAGATGCTCATAATCAGTACATTGTTATGTTCTATATGTTCTAATATTGGTAAATTATCTTTCGAGCATGACTTGATAAACGATTTGCTTTTTGTATTCCATTCAGAATATTCTAACAGATGTTCTTTACTGCATTGCAAATCTATTGTTTCTTCATTTATATTGATGGAATCAAAAACCATACTAAAATGAGTAGCAAAATTTCTTAATTTGTAGAGGAAGGGATAAATAGGTTCATTATCGTATATTGAGCTTAAGATGTTCGTTTTAAATTCGTTGCCTTTCTTTATGTGCTTTGAATAGGCTTCTAAATTGTCTACAAATGTTCTAAAAGATACTAAGTAATTTAACATTAGCCGATTAGATTCGATTCCTATCTCCGCGGCAGTTGTTCGTTTGAGCATATGCGGATCCAAATTGTTTTTTATATTTTTTAGATATTTTACGATTTCCAATCCGTTTCTTATTGCAATATCTCTAAAGGTCTTCGCCAAATTATAATATTTTAATTGTTCGGTACATTTAATCCAATTGTTATATTCGTCGATTGTTATTTCTTTTAGAACAACTATGGTTTTATTCTCGTTTTTGCAAATATAGTACTTCAATTAATAAACTCCTTAAATATATTCTTTTAAGACATTATAACATAAGATAATAAAAAGTTCAAGTTGTTGGATTCCTTATCGTTTGAAAACAGAATGTTGAAGATATTGCAATGAGAGTTTTTTTATGATATAATTTAGACAACCTTGATCAAGTAATTGAGTTAGTGAGAGGAAGAATATATGGTTGATAATATGTGTGATGTGGATAAAAATCTGCCTATAGGTACGAAAAACGGCTGCTTTACTGTTATTGCGGGCTTTGAAGCATATCAAGAAGAATGTGCAAAAAATCAAATATCAAAACTGGAAGAAGGAAAACGAAAATTTATAAACGGTGAAAAAGTTTCTTGGTGCAACTTTGATTCAGTCGATACATTTGACGAACGTATTCAAGAAGAAAAGAATAAAAAATTGTATAAAATACAATGTAAGTGTGGGAAGACTTTTTTTAGGGATGAAAATTTTATTTTCTTCAAAAAATGGAGGACCTGCAGTGAAGATTGTGGTTTGAGGTTGCAAAAAGAAGCTAAAATAGTAGCATCGCTTCCAAGAATAAAATCGTCAAGCTATGATATTGCTTTTGCAAATAATACTCATGATTCATTCGAGATTATTGAATGCACGAATGACAACCTTGAAGGTGATCCAATTATTGATGACAGAAGAAAAAAAGGGGCTGGACGTGTATATCTTTATAAAGAGTTTCGATGCAAATGTTATCTCTGCGGTAGGGAATACGTGTTTCGATCTGACGAGTTTGAAATAAGATCGGATAGATATGGTCGTCGCGCAGATATAGGATATTATTGTAATGCATGCTGTGAGTGTCGAGAAAACAGCTCTTCTTTTCAATGGAGAACCCTAAAGATATTACATAAGCATGGAATCCCATACAAAGTAGAGGTTTCCTTTCCTGATTTGTTGAGCGAAAAAGGAAATCCATTACGTTTTGACTTTGCTATTTTAAACGAAAATAATGACATAAAATATTTGATTGAGTGCCAGGGGAAGCAGCACTATGAGATAGGGGGAGGATATGGCGGGTATTCAAGTCTAAACGCTCGACAAAGACGAGATGAGCAAAAGCGAAAATATGCTCAGGAGCACTCGCTGCGGTTGATTGAGATTCCATATACTTATGATACATATGAGAAAGAGGAAGAATATCTTATAACAATTGGTATAATATAGTATGTAGTACGAGCATATATAAAAGCCGCAACAAAAATCAAGGGTGTTACACAATCTGCGTAGCAAACTGTGTAACACCCTTCAAAAAACTGCGTAACAAGCGCAAAAAAAGCATTGGAAAATGTAGTGTTTCCAATGCTTTTTTGGTCTGAGTGACAAGACTTGAACTTGCGGCCTCTACCACCCCAAGGTAGCGCGCTACCAACTGCGCCACACCCAGATACAATGCGGTTGTTTAGGAATTCCCCTAAAAACCTAATATATTATATCACTTGAGTTACGAAAAGTCAAGTGTTTTTTTATGCTTTTTTGAATTTTTTTGTTTTTTTGTGATTGATTTTCAAAAATATGGTGAAGTGTAGACAGGTTTTATGCATTTTTGGCAGATGTGCGTGGGATTTGTAGTTGTACTAGATGGTTAAAACGATGTCCAATGGTATGAAAGGAGTTGTGTTGCAGTTTGATTTACGCGAGGTGAGGTGAGATTAGCTTGGTGAGGTTCGATTTTGTTCGAAGGATTATGAATTTGACTTGGAGCAGTTTAATTTACGCGAGGTGGTTGGTGATTGCTCTGTTTTATTGGATGTTACACGAGGTGGGAGTGTTCGGTTAGTAGCATTTTGATGATAGTATTTGGCTGGTTTTCGGTATCGTTTGCGCAAATTTATTGTTGGAAACGCAGCGGTTATTCGTCTTGGATTTTGGATTATCACGATGAATAACATAATTGTCACGTATAGCAGCGCTGATTTCCGTGTAAACCGAATCGTTGAAGATTAGCATTTCATCGCAGTGAAAGATAGAGTGAATTTTGTACTTAAAGAACGCAAATCTTGTACTGAAGGGCTCAAGGTTGTGCTTGAAAATTGTACTTTGGTAGATAAGAAATCGAGAAAACTCAACGCTTACGAATTTTTACCCGGAACACAACAAACTTTAGTGTGAATAATGCTAGCGTAATTGTCTATAGCAGTATTGGATTAGTAGCATTCGGTTAGTATTTCGAGGATTTCGCTATGGGTTATCTTTTTATAGCCGCCGCCTTCTTCTACGGAGTAGGCAATTTTTTCGAGCATATCGCGGGTGACACCGATTTCGCCCAGAGTCAGCGGAAGACCGAGCTCGATGATGAAATCACGAAGCGCATTGATACCCATTTCGGCTAGCTCTTGATTGGTTTTGTCTTTTTCGGAGATACCGAAGACGTTCACTGCAAATCTTGCAAATTTATCTACTCCGTATGGATAGATATGCTTGTAGTAAGGAATCGAAACTATTGCAAGTCCCACACCGTGTGGACAATCGGTGTACGCGCCTATTTGATGCTCGATACCGTGGACTTCCCAGTCGTGTTCCTTGGAAACGCCTGTGATTTTATTTAGAGCCATTGTGGAACACCACATAATGTTGCTGCGCGCTTCGTAGTTTGTTGGGTTATTCAGTGCTACCCGTGTGGAGTTGATGAGAGATTTCATAAGCGCTTCAAGAAGATAATCGCTCACGTTATCATCATCCCCCGAGAAGTAGTGCTCGCATAAGTGCGACATAATGTCGAATATACCGCTAACCATTTGATTTTTTGGCACGGTATAGGTGTATTCGGGATTAAGTATGGAAAATACGGGGCTTACGTTTGGCGGGAAAATGCGCCCCTCTTTGATTTTTGTTTCTTCGTTGGTTATAACAGACCCGGAGTTCATCTCGGAGGCGGTTCCAACCATCGTTAAAATTGATGCAACAGGGACTGTTTCGTTGTCGAGCGGCTTAAAATCCACCCAGTATTTTTGCCACGGGTCACCACAACAGTAAGCCGAAACCGCGATTGCTTTGGCGCAATCTATCACAGAGCCACCGCCAACTGCAAGAATTAGGTCGGTTTTTGTATTTCTGACGAGTTCTGCGCCTAAAAGTACTTGCGCGTAGGTCGGATTTGGCTTAATGCCTTCAAGCTCGGTGACGTTTTTATTGCAATTATTAAGCACGGATATGACCTTGTCATAAATTCCGTGTTTTTTTATTGCGCCCTTACCATAGACTAAAAGAATGTTAGGGCCGTATTTTTTAAGCTCGTCTTCGAGGCAGTCAAGCGAGTTTTTGCCAAAATATATTTTTGTGGGATTATAATAGGTGAAATCAAATTTCATAAATGCGCTCCGTGATTGGATTTTATTTTTTTAGTATGAATGATATTATATGATTTGCAGTAGCGTAGATTTGCGCCTCGTTGCTCAACACGGGCTCGCCGTCGCCTTTTTGCTCACCGTAGACACCGAAGTATGCGTGACATCCTCCGTCGATTACAAGCTCCGTAAAATTGCTCGGTAGATTTGAACGGTTGCTTTCGTATTTGTCTCGGTTCATGACTTCGTCATTGCTGCCGTAAATCGAAAGCACCGGAAGTTGTGAATCGCTGATGTCCTTCGTTGAATACGCTCCAAGCAGTACGAGTCCTTTGAAGCTTTCCAAATTTTTAGATACGTGTGTGGCAGCCATAGCTCCTCCGAGCGAGTGACCGCCTATGTACCAGTCTGTTATCTCAGGATATGTGTTTTGAATCTTCTCGGCGGCATCTGTATCAAGTATCGCGAGATTGAACGGCATTTTTGTAACTGCGGTGAAAATGCCCAGGTCTGCAAGCGTTTGCATAAGTGGGTAGTATGCCTTGTAGTCCACCTTTCCGCCGGGGTAGAATATGAATCCTGTTTTGACTTCTCCTTGCGGTATGAACGCGGTGAATTTTTTGTTTTCTTCGATTTTCAATGTTTTAGACATGGCGAAAACTTCAATTGCGGCCTCGTCGGCTTCATAATATATAGATAGGTAAACTGCGCACGCACAGATGATTATTCCGAGCGATAAAAGTATCGATAAGCACCAAATTAGCGCCTTGCGTTTTTTAGACATAAATGCTCCAATCTCAAATTTAAAACTTGTTTTCTACATTATATCATATAAATATGAAATTTACAACATTCAAAACTTAGAAAGCGTACATCTGTTACTCCATTTGGTGAAAAAATATTTTTCGCTGTTAGCAAAAAACACGCTTTTGAAAAGGTGAAAAAGTCTCGCTATAGAATAGTATAGAAAAAATAATGATGATTTTGTAGATATTGACGAAAGCTATTTTATCTCTGCCCCGAATTAACTGCAATGTAAAAAAATTAACTGTCTTTTTTTACAATTTTAGCCGTTTTTTTAGTACAAAATTCGCCTTTTTGTGAATTGCGAAAAAAGCGCAAAAACACAAGATATAGTATTTAGGGGTTGACAAGAACACAAGATATGGTATATAATATACGCACAGGAATTTCATTTTTTGAAATTCCGAAATTCTCCGTTCGGAGAATTTTGAGTAACCTTAAAAGGTTTCTCTGTGCGCCCTTGACGGCGCACGTAAAAATGTCCGAAAATGCCCCATGCGGGTCGCTTTCACATTTTTATTTTCAACAAAAAGCTCACCGGATTTTTTTGAAATACTTGTGCTTCGAACATATGGATTCTTAGTGTGAGCAATAAAACAATAATTGATAAAAAAGGCTTCTACCTTTGTAAAAAAGGGTAGAAACTTTTTATTCTGTAAAACGAAAAAATGCCAAAAATCTAAAAAAAGGAGTGTGTAAATGAAGCTTATTAAAAGAGACGGCTCGGAAGAAATTTTCGACCGTCAGAAGATAGCAGCCGCTATTTTGAAGGCAAATGAAGCGGTAGATGAAGATGAACAGATTACCAAAGGTAAGATAAATAAAATTGCAGCTCACGTTGAATCTCGCTGCGAAAAGCTCAGCAGAGCTGTAAACGTTGAAGAAGTTCAGGATATGGTTGAGAACGAGCTTATGCGCTCGGGAGCATTCATTCTTGCCAGAGCATACATTACATATAGATATAAGAGAGCGCTTATCAGAAGAACGAATACCACCGATGATCAGATTCTTTCGCTGATTGAGTGCAATAACGAAGAGGTTAAGCAAGAAAATTCCAACAAGAATCCTACTGTGAACAGTGTTCAGCGTGACTATATGGCAGGCGAGATTTCCAAGGATATAACCAAAAGAATTCTTCTTCCGGAGGATATAGTTAAGGCTCACGAGGAAGGTATAATACATTTCCACGATTCAGATTACTTTGCGCAGCATATGCACAACTGTGACCTTGTAAACCTTGAAGATATGCTCCAGAACGGAACTGTTATTAGCGGAACGATGATTGAAAAGCCCCATAGCTTCTCAACCGCTTGTAATATTGCCACGCAGATAATCGCCCAGGTTGCTTCTAACCAGTACGGCGGACAGTCTATTAGCTTGGCACATCTTGCTCCTTTCGTGCAGATAAGCCGTGAGAAAATCAAGGCGTCTGTTACTGCGGAGCTTGCGGATATCGGAGTTCATGACGAAAACGCAATCAAAAAGATTACCGAAAACAGACTACGCGATGAAATCAGACGCGGTGTTCAGTGTATTCAGTATCAGGTAGTAACTCTTCTTACAACAAACGGACAAGCTCCCTTCATTACTATATTTATGTATCTTGGCGAAGCTAAGAACGAGCAGGAGAAGGCAGACCTTGCGGTAATTATCGAAGAAACTCTTCTTCAGCGTTGCCAAGGCGTTAAGAACGAGAAGGGAATTTGGATAACACCCGCATTCCCGAAGCTTATTTACGTTCTTGAGGAGCAGAATATACATAACGATTCACCTTATTATTATCTCACCGAGCTTGCTGCAAAGTGTACTGCGAAGAGAATGGTTCCCGACTATATCTCGGAAAAGATAATGCTGCGAAATAAGGTGGATAAAAACGGTGAGGGACACTGCTATACCTGTATGGGCTGCAGAAGTTTCCTTACTCCCTACGTTGATGAAAACGGTCAGCCGAAGTATTACGGCAGATTCAATCAGGGCGTAGTTACTGTAAATCTTGTTGATATTGGTCTTTCTGCAAAGGGAGATATGGATAAGTTCTGGGAGATATTTGATGAGCGTATGGAGCTTTGCCACAGAGCGCTTCAAGCTCGACACGAGCGTCTTACCGGAACGCTTTCCGATGCAGCGCCTATTCTTTGGCAGTACGGAGCTCTTACGCGTTTGTCTAAGGGCGAGCCAATTGATAAATATCTTCATGGTGGATATTCGACTCTTTCTCTCGGTTACGCAGGACTTTGGGAGTGCGTAATGTCTCTTAACGGAAAGAAGCTTACTGAGCCTGAGGGCGAGGAGCTTGGTCTTACCATTATGAGAAAGCTTAACGAATATACTGCGCAGTGGAAGATTGAAGAGAATATTGATTATTCTCTTTACGGAACTCCGCTTGAGAGCACTACTTATAAGTTTGCAAAGTGCCTTCAGAAGAGATTCGGCGTTGTTCCCGGCGTTACCGATAGACAGTATATAACAAATTCTTATCACGTTCATGTTACCGAGCCTATCAATGCGTTTGACAAGCTCACGCTTGAAGCGAAATTCCAGGCACTCTCGCCCGGAGGCGCTATTAGCTACGTTGAGGTTCCCGATATGCAGAATAATATCGAAGCAGTTCTTTCGGTAATGAAGTTTATCTATGACAACATCATGTACGCAGAGCTTAATACCAAGAGTGATTTCTGCCAGGTATGCGGCTATGACGGAGAGATTGCCATCAAGGAAGACGAGGATAACAAGCTTGTTTGGGAATGCCCGAACTGCAAAAACCGAGATCAGTCCAAGATGAACGTCGCAAGAAGAACCTGCGGATACATAGGTACGCAGTATTGGAATCAGGGAAGAACAAGCGAAATACAGGATAGAGTTCTTCATTTATAATCAAATAAATAAAAACAACTCTCGGTTCACCGATTTTGGTGGATAAGCCGAGAGTTGTTTTTGCTTTAAAATCTGATATGGGGGGCTTTTATAATATCTACTCGTTTGTGCAAATAAAATTCACATCCGGATACGTCTTTTTTGTCTCTTCGGGAAAATCAAAATTGGATATTATTCCGTCAAGCGCAGAGAAGTCACACATAGAACGATACAACTCATCTACAATCTTTGTTTTGTCTGTGAGAAGATAAGTTTTTTTGCTGTTTTTCATTACAATGCTGGTAAGCAAATATCCGGTAGTACTAATCAAACCGTCTTCGGTTATTTTGTTGGTAGAGAAAAACATTTTGTCCACGCGAAATTTTAGTGCGTTTTCTATAGTCAGTTCGTCGCTAAGTATGTGTGGGCGTTCTTTTATACGGCCACCGAGACAAATTACTTCTATATCGAATTCGCCAAGTTCAAGAGCAATACGCAATCCGTTTGTAATTACGGTGAGATTTTTTTTGCAAGCAAGAAACGGTATCATACACTGTACGGTAGTAGTGCCGCTCAAAAATATGACGTCTCCATCGTTAATAAGATTGCAGGCTGCTTTTGCGATTGCTCGCTTTTCTGTTTTGTGATAAAATTCTCGCATAGGCAGAGGAGGAAGCGAGGTCTGATGATATACTTCAACACCGCCATAGCTTCTTTTTACGAGCTTAAGTGTTTGCATAGCGTTAAGATCGCGGTTGATTGTGGCTGAGCTATAATGAAGAGCATCAACAAGATAGCGCACTGTTACGTAACCTTTTGTATTCAGAATTTGTAAAATTTGATCTCGTCGAAGCTTTTGTGACATTTTAGTACTCCTTTTTAAATGAGAAAGTTTGAGAAAGTTTCAAAAAAATAAACGTACTTGACATAAAATGAGAAAGTTGCTATGCTAATTATAGCACCAAGCATTGTTTATGTCAAGAGGTAGCTTCGAAATGAAAAACTCAAAAAATATAACCGAAGGAAACATATACAGAAATTTTATACTGTACGCAATTCCTCTAATTTTATCTTCACTACTTTCTAATTTATATACCGCAGTTGATACGGTAATTGCGGGAAATTTTATTGGAGAGTATGCACTTGGGGCTATAAGCGCGACAAGTTCGTTTGAAATTTTGTTCCGAGCTTTTTTTAACGGTTTTGGATTGGGATTTTCCATATATGTTGCACATTTGTTTGGAAAAGGAGACGTTTTGACTCTTAAACGCGATACGGCAAATACGATCGCGATCGTCATTGGTATCAGTATAATTATCAGCGTTTTAGCAATTTCCTTCAAAAGTCCAATAATGGCATATTTAAAGGTGGATCCGATTTTAAAGGCTGACGCGGATTTGTATTTTTGCATACTCGCGACGTCATACGTATTTACGTTCGTTAATTTTACGTTGTTACACGTTATGCACGTATTGGGGAACACGTCATGTTCATTGTACGTATCACTTGGATCTGCTATCTTAAATATAGGCGGTAATTTGCTTACGGTGTGTGTTTTTGATATGGGAGTTGTCGGATTGGCTTTGTCAACGGTCGCTTCCACTGCCGCCGCAACAGTTATTTATAGTATCGTTTTGCGGATTACGTTACGTGAATTGATAGCAGAAAAAGTACCGTTTCGATTTGAAATTTCCGGCATCAGACGTTCTTCACGCTATACCTTTATTGCGGGAATACAAAAGGTAGCGTTTTGCTGCGTGGGATTTTTAATTGCTCCAATGATCAACGGCATGGGAGCGGAAGCATCAGCAGGATATAACGTTTCGACGCGTATTTATGAATTGTGTTCGCTGACTATATTAAACGTAACGTCTGCTATGGAGTGCCATACAGCACAGTGCGTAGGTATGAAAAGCTATCACAAAATACCAAAGGGATTAAGAGCAGGAGTGTTAATAAATTCAGTTGTACTTCTTCCGATCGTTGTGATCTTTGTGGTTTTTTCGAATCCTATCGTGTCTCTTTTCTTCCGTGACGGATATGATGGAGCGGCATTCGAGTACGCATTGCGATATGCTTCGGTATATATACCGTTTTTGTATATACATATGATCGATCACGTTATGCATTCGTATATACGAAGCCTTGGTAAAATTCTCGTTGTATTTGTTGTTACAATATTTGGAAGCTTTATACGTGTTGCTTTAACGGCAATTTTGGTTCTGAGTATGAATATGGACGGAGTATATCTTGCCCAAGTGATAAGCTGGAGCACCGATGCCCTTATATCGATAATAGTTTATATTTTATTCTATAGAACAGTAGAACAAATTAAACGTATCGTTCACTCTGTACATTTTGACGGAGCTGACACCGTAATAAATAAAAAGGAAAATTTAAAAAGCGAGAGTGCGGTATAATCTTCCAAAATGAAAGCAAAGAATTAAAATAAATATAAAAGGAGAAAAAGATGAAAAAATTATTTTCAAAATCTAAAATGAGCATTTTGTTAATGCTCGTTTCCGTTATAGCGATATTGTTTGCTATAACAATGTCAGTATCTGCAGCGGATGGTACTGCAGAGGGATGGACCTTCAACGAGAATAATATTGAAAATCCGTTCTCGGTGGATAAACCTATTACCGAATTGCCTGAGGCGTATGAGGCGGTGGTCAGAATTCCCGAAAACACAGATGGTCCGACGGTAATCATTAACAACTGGTACAATAAGGCGGATCGTTATTTCGGTCTTATCGTAGGAGCTAACGGAGTTGTTAATATGATGACTCGTGGTCCGGTTATATTGAACGACGGTAGCACCGATACGGATGAAAGCACGCAGATCAAGTTTACCGGATACGATGCCAGAGGCAAGGGCTGGATTCATATTGCGGTTGTACGCGATACGATAATAGACGAAGCTAACGGAATTTATAAGGCGGTATACACGCTCTACGTAAACGGTGAAGAAAAGGTCTTTGTCGATGCAACGGATACGTCAAAGGGCTGGGATAAGAAATATGCATATATTCCTCAGCTTGACGTGCTTAATTCTCAAGAAAAAAGAAGTCTTAGCATCGGAACTTACGGCGGTACATACAGCCGCGGCGAAATCAAAAGCATTGCGGTATATTCTTCACCGCTTACCGCGGAGCAAGTTCGCTCCTCTTACGAGAACGGAGTTGATCTCGGAAATTCCGCTATTTCCGCTTATTACGACTACAATATGAGCGGTAACACACCTACCTTAATCAAGGATCAGACAGGAAACGGTCACGATGCGGTTTTGACACAAACGTTCTATGAAAGAGAAACGGCGGTAAAGGATTACGCATATTCCTTCGCTTTCGTCGGAGATACTCAGATGCTTGTTGAGAACGATGTGGCTACGGGATCATCGTATACCGCAAGCATTTACGATTGGATAGTTAAAAACAAGACCGAAAAAAATATACAGCGAGTATTTGGACTCGGAGATATAACGGACGATAATACAGCGGCAGAATGGGAGCTTGCGGTAGATCTTCACGAAAAACTCGAGAATGCAAATATTCCCTATACGATAATTCCCGGAAATCACGACGATAAAACAAGTCAAACGAGATATAACGAATATTTCGGCAAGGTAGGCTTCTTCACAAGCGAGATCGACGGATATTATAAGAGCGGCAGAATAGAGAATTACTATATGAAATTCGAGGTCGGCACGCATAAATATCTGGCGGTTGCGCTTCAGTATATGCCATCGGACGAGGTGCTTGAGTGGGCAAACCGTGTAGTTGCTGACAATTTGGACAGAAGAGTTATCGTGACCACTCATTATTTGTTATCAGCTAACGGAACGTGGTCGCAATCGGAAGAGGGCAATGTTGGACAGCAGATATGGGAAAAGTTCATAAGCAAGCATAGTAATATAGTGCTTTCCGTATGCGGTCACACAGTTTCAAACGATATAAAGCATCGTACGGATATAGGCGAAAACGGTAACGTTGTAAACACCCTGCTTGTTAATCCCCAGGGCTTTGATTACGAGCATTATTATAAGACAGGTATGGTAGCTATGCTCTACTTCTCGGAGGATGGAAGCGAAGTTCAGGTTGAATATATTTCTGCGTATAAAACACTTGAAGCACAGAAGATTGATCCCGAAGCTGAGGATATGCTTTGTAAGGAGCGCAATCAGTTTAGCATGTCCTTGCCGAAGGTTGACGAACAGTGGAAGAACACGAGCTACGGTGAGATCCCCGAAGATTTCGACGTTAAAAAATATTCACTTGCACTCTTCTCGGGCGGATATATGCTCAGCGGTTACGAGAGCATTGAGGATGCTGTCTCGGCAATGGAGCGGTATCTCAAAGAGGATCCATCCAAGGATCTTCAGCTTTTGCTTATTAAGAACGTTCAGGCACCTTCAGGTATATCTTTGGGCGGAGTGTTTAATAATGCAAGCGGATCTATTACGATAGACCTTGGAGGATACACTTTGACATCAGAGAATGCGTTCTTTGATTTCACGTATTCAAATACTATTAATACGAGCGCTGTTACTATAACCGTTAAAAACGGTAGTGTTTTGTCTAATGCAGATTCAATTGTAAAGGGCGGTTTTGCTTCGGCAAGCAGTAATGCTTCAAAGAAGTGGAGCGCTGCTTTTGAAAGCGTCGTATTTACTTATCAAGGACATTCGGTTTGCGAGATTTCACCTTTAAATGAGAATATTTCCGCAAGTGCTTCGGAAATGAATATAAGCTTCACGGATTGTATTTTCAATATCAAGAGCACGCGTCTTGGTGATGCTCCTCTGTTTAACGTTGCAGACAATAAAGAGCTTTCTGTTAAGATAAAAATTAACGGCGGTGAAATTGTTGCTGACAATATCGGTAACGTGCGTTTGCTCGCCAATAAAAACGAAGAAAACGTTATCTTCGGTGCGAGCGACAGCGGAGAATATATAAAGCTTATTACTTCTGAGAAAATGAGCGTTAAGCCTTTTGGCGACGATGCAATTAAGAATCAATACGGAGTTGATCTCTATTTTGGATTGACGACAAGCGGAAATGAATATGTTTACGATATGTATTTCTCGTCAACATATTCGAAAACTCCTCTTTTGGCTGCGCAATGGGCAGATTATCCCATTCTTATTTTCAGAAACGGAGCAGTCAGAAAAGGACATACGATAATGATAAATTCCGGTGGAAACTCCGGTGCTCTTTATGATGCTAAGAATTTTATAGACGGAAATAACTCCGGAGAGGTTGGCACGTCTGTTCAAATACTTCTCTTGACAGATGTTACACAGGATTATTATTACTCGAATTTCGGGCAGGCTGCCGGAACTATAACCCTTGACCTCGGCGGACATAAATTTATCCAAAATAATAATAACGCTTGCTTCTGGACTCAGGCAAAGTACGCAAACTCGACTATGCACGATATAACCTTGAACGTTCTTAACGGTGAAGTGGTAATAAACAATAACCTTTTGAGATTTGATGCAAATTCCGGATATCAGACCGGTGTTACTGCAAATGACGGTAAGTACAAAACGTTCCACATCACTTTTGATGACGTTGTATTTTCCTTTAGGGAAGGATCTACCTCGACGAACTTCCTCGCAAGTTGCGGAAGTAATGCGTCAAAGGTGACGGCTTACGTAGGTTATGATGTCAAATTCAATAATTGCGTATTTGATCTTACGAATGCACAAAGCATGAGCACGTTTATGAATGCAAAAGACGATAACACAACCAAAAACGGAAACGCTATCGTAAAGGTTGTCGTTAACGGATGCAGCGTTATCACAAGTAATCCCGGCCTTGTGCTTTATGAAACACACAGTACGAACGGATCCACCGTTACTTTCGAAAAAGGAGAGGACGGCAAATATCTGAAGATGATATTGGTAGGAACCGACGAGGTACCTGTGGCAACCGCCAACGGAGGAGAGCTCGTTTTCGTTAAGATTTCCGAAACCTCCGACAGTGTAACGTACAGACTCAGATCTGTTATGGTGGCCGATGTGGATTACGCTCCAAAAATGAGCCTCACCCTCGAAAGTCAGATAAAGATAAATGTTTATATACCCGTAGAAAGCACACTTAAGTTTACTTTTGACGGTGTGGATTATGAAAAAACGTACGTTAAGAACGTTGACGGAGTTGATTATTATGTAGTAAGCATTTCGCTTCCCGCATCTTCTGTGGCAAAGGAGATTACGCTCGTTTCAACCGTTAAAGTAGGCGATACTACCGCAAAGGCTACCTTCACGTTCTCCGTTACAAAGTATGCGGAAAAGCTTATAGCGAACGGCAGTGACGTCGAAAAGACGTTAGCACGTGACGTTCTTGCATACGTTAAGGCAGCGTATAACTACTTCACCGAGTTTAATACCACGGAGGAGATCGCAAGAGTTAACGCTCTTGTTGACTCTATCATCGGTGACTATACAAGCGCACCCGTGTCAAGCAGTGTCATCAACACCGTAGCACCCGTTAAGAGCGTAACACTCAATCTCGATGCAAAGCCGACTATCCGATTCTACGTGACCGATACTGACGTAGACTTCTACGCTAATGGTAGAAAACTTAACACGGTGAGCGGTACAGATGTAAACGGCACATACGTACAGCTTGACGTTTACGCATACGTTCTCGCAAGCACAATTACTTATGGCGAAGGCGGAAGCTATCATATCTCGAACTTCCTCGAAAAATCTGCAGGTACAGACCACGAAAACCTCGTAGCGTGCTTCATTAAGTATGTAGAAAGCGCAGCCAATTACAGACTTTCTGTAATTGAAGGCAATAAGTAATAGTTAAGAGTGAAGAGGTGAATGTATGAAAAAGTATATTAATCCCGAAGTTGAGGTTGTAGAAATCAACACCTCTGATATAATTACTACCTCCCCGGGCACCGAGACTCCTTGGTATGAGGAGAATGACGGAATTTGGGAGTTTGGAATCAATCCCTAAGCGGATTGATTCAATGAAATCCACCGACGGTGCAATAAATCTGCCGTTGGCAGATGAAATCCAAATAAATTTGGAATAAATCCGTCTTTGACGGGTTAATTGAAAACGAAAGACCGAGCAGAGAAAATCTGTTCGGTCTTTTTGCGCATTGTGTAAAAGTGTAAATTTGATTTGTTGTTTACGATGAGTTTTGCGGTTTGGTTTGAAAAATATTATTTTTTTTTGATTTTTTTCTGAATTCTCTCGGAGATAAACCGACCTTTTGCTTAAAGCAATTTGAAAAATGAAACTCGGACGAAAGCAGACTTTGCCGATTAGGGATAAGGTTAGCTTAAGAATTGACTTTCAGGCTAATCGCGCATAATAAAAAATTGCATAAAGGAAAAGCTCGAGTGGCATTAAACTACTCGAGCTTTTGTTGTGAGAATTCAACCGTTGCGATAGGTGCAACGCTGGGTAAATCTACGGTTGAGATGGAGAATTTTAATTTATATTTGTGGATTCAATGCAATTTATTGGAGTTCATTTGAAGTATCATTTTGCGTTGCGCTGCGTTCTACTGTTTTTAGAAGTAACGGAATGAGCGTGAAGATAAGGAGCGATATTACGGCTGCGGCAAGGAAAATTTCGGGGGCGGGAATGAAGAGGGTTGTCATGGTATCTGCTCCGCCGTCTTGAAGGGGGATACTTCTTGCCGAGTTAATTGCGTTTCCTATCATAGGACCGATTAGCATGGGGATAAGCACAAAGAATATCATACGAACACCTTGGAGCTTACCGGTATCTGCGGGGGGAGTGTAATCACGGACTATTGCTCCGCTGAGAGCTGAAATATAAATGTATCCGCATATCATAACAAAGCCGGAAATACCGAATACGATGAGCGTTGCTATGTGTGACATTCCTTTGGAAATATACATGAGGAACAGACCCGTGGCAAATATCGCGGTGGCAATATACATTGCTTTAGCTTTGTTAATCTTATCAGAAAGCTTGCCGAGAAATACGTTGATAACTGCTCCGAGAATTATTGCCAAACCAAATACAACGCTATATTCAACAACGCCAAATCCAAGGTAAGTCTTCATGTAGATAATGAGGTATGGCATAAATATCTGACACGATATTCCGTAAACAACCGAGATAACGAGAGCGAGGTAGAACGGTTTGTTATTCATCACGGTAGAGGGCTTAAAGCCATAAATCATATCCTTAAGAGTTCCGTTTTTATAAAGCTTTTCGCTATCCTTAATGATAAATACACCGATAACACCCGATGCGGTTATTATAATACCGAGAACGAGGAACAAAAGCTTATATCCAATAGCTTCAACAAGCATTCCGAATCCTCCGGCAACTATAAGCATTGCCGCGAGTGGAAGTATTGCTATTATGCTTTCGATTCTGCCTCTGTATTCGCTTTCGGTGTTATCCGTAACCCAAGCGGAGAAGGCAGCGTCATTTGCGGTTGAGCCGAAGAGCGTCATAAGACAATCTCCTACGATAACGGTTGTAAGGCAAAGCTTAATAGCCGCATCCGTGTCAAGTCCGAACAAATTTTGCATAAGATTTGGAGAGATAAACCCAAAGCATAATACGGTTACACCCCATATTATGTATCCTATACTGATAAATGACCTACGGTTACCTATCTTGTCCGATAGCGTACCGGCAACAAGGGTAACCAGCGTTGCGGTAACACCGCTTAATTGCACCATTAACGTTATAGCGTCAAGGTTTGCCTCTATCGTTTCGAAAACGAAGAGATTGAAATACATGTTTTCAACAGACCATGCTATCTGCCCTATTATACCAAAGAGCAGAAGCACGGTCCATTTTTTTCTGTCAAACGAGCTTTTCATATTTTCACCGCCTAAAAATCGTACTCATATATGAGCCGTATCTATTGTATCACACAATATCAAATAAGTCAATATTGGATTTTTTGGCAGAGGGATATATATTGCTTTCGTTTTAAAAGCGAAGCTCGATTGTGTTTATAGGCGAATCAGTACGTCAATACAGAGTGTTGATCTTTTAAAAAACCATCTAAAATGTTAGCTTTAGTTTCCAAAAATAGCGAAATATTATGCTTGACGTAAGAATAGCCGGCAGAGTATCCCTTAAATCCCATTAGCGGAAGCGCGGATAACTTTAGTATTCCGTTTAAAATATCCGTTGGAGTTAAGCCTTCCTTCGCGCTTAACATCACCGATAGAGTTACCGTCATGCAAACGGTTGAGGGAATCAGCTTTAAGAGCAAAATCGGTATTTTGAATTTTTCCGGATTTTCAAGCTCGCTTCGTCTTGACGCCTTTTCTCTTGAAAGAAGGATCTTCGGGGTAAGAATGGCGGGCTTAAGACGTGAGTATTTTTTAAAGACCTTAGCGTTTCTTTTATCGGTAGAAATTCCGCTTTCGTAATTTTTTAAATCGCTTTCTGATAAACCTCGTGACAGAAGCAGATTTCTGCGTCTGTATTCAAGGTCCTTTTTGGAGTATTCTATGCAGTATTCGCGCAAAAGGTCAACGTCGGAGCCACTGATTTTTTTTCGTAGCTCGCAGTATCGTTCGTTGGACTTCTTATATTCTTCCGTGTCCTCTCCGTGCTTTTCGCCTGCGTCCTCGAGCGAAAAGTAAATTATATACGATGACGTTATGAGAAGCAAAAGCGATGAAGCAAAGCTTTCTGTAAAGAATCCAAGAAAGCTAACGTTCGTGAACGTAACGGCAAGCATGAGGGCGAAAACCAAAAGGGCTATAATTTTACCCATGTTTGAGAGTATGGATTTGCCCGCTTTTTTCATCAAATCAGCTGAATCTAAAAGTCCGTCCTCAAACACTTGGAAGCTTTTCATTTTTCACCTCGCGACCTGCAATCTTAAAAATAATCGCACCGAAAAGATTTGAAATCATACCGACGAATGAAATCACACTCATTTCGTAGGCTATGCTTTTAATAAGCATAAATCCTACAAAGAGCAAAAGCCATATTCCAAACGCCGATGGGGATTTTAGATAGCTTTTAATTGCCCTTGTTACCGGAGTGAATGCGACAAGCAGAAGTAAAACTGTAAATCCGCTTATCAGCGCTCCGGAGCTACGCTCCTTCCAAACGGGAAAGTAACCGAGTGTTACAACCGTTGCGGGAATAGTAGATACTGCAATGGCGAATAGCTTTAAGAAAAACGTTTTATGCGTTGGCATTTTCTTCAACCTCTTTCGCGAGAGCCGATTTCATCTGCGCTATTTTTTCGCCTACGTTGTCCTTGAGGTACTGTGGCAGCGAAGCGGACATAAATATTTCGTAGAGCATATCAATTTGAGCCGTTAGAATTACTTTGAGCTTTTCGTTTTCGGTACTTGTTTTCTTTATTTCGGCAATATCCTCTTCAACGGTTTCGGCTGATTTTAAAACTGCTTCCGTAATTTTTTCGGCTCGTTCAAGGCGAGCGTCAATACTGTCGCAAATACCGATTGCATGTTCGTTGAAAAGCTCGGATTTGTCATTCACGGTCTTAATGCCCGATTTAAGTGCTTTTAGCCCATCGGTGATTATAGGTAAAAGCCCCTTCTTATACGATAGCATAATTATAAGAGAGCCTATAAATGCGAGAATAGAAAAAATCTCGGAAGCGTTTTCCTCAAAAGCTGATAAAAGACTTTCGAAAAGCGCGTTATCGTTTTCTGTGGCTTCAATCTCTTCGTCGGTGTCATGCGCGCTGTCAATAGACTGCTCATCGGAATATGCAAACGCAGGCGTAGCGCTTATCAAGAAGATAACCGCTGTCAATGCGAGAACGAGTAATTTTGTTGTTTTCTTCATAGTTTTCCTTTCTTAATCTGTTGTGTTGAAATTGAATATGTTTTTTGGAGTTATTTTCTCTTCAAACGAAAGAAGCTTTGTTTCTACCGAAGCAAGTCTTTCCGAAAGAGATGAAAGAATTTCCTCAAGCGCTTTGACTAAAAAGCTATCGCAGGGAACTCTTGTAACGGCAGCGTTATTCTTGAAAAACGGAGATGCGGTAATTTTTCTTGTGCCGTTTATAAAGCTGACGTTTGAAATTCCGTTCGGTATCAATGAAAGGTCTATCTCGGCTTTTCCGGAGCGTAGCTTGTATTTCTTGTCACCGATAGCGACGAACGAGTATTCTTCGCTCGGTGTGCATATACGAAGCGCGTTGCTGTTATCTCCTTCAATGTTTGAAATCAGAATCAAAGGTTGATGCGACGGTATGGAAATTGATTTGTAATGAAGCGTTATCATTTTTTCTCCTTTCTTTAAACGTATTCGACGTATGTTTTTGACGGTGATTCTTGTGAAAGTACATCAAGCGTAACATCCTTTTCAAATACGGGCATACTTATACTCGGTAAATCGGTATAAACGTAATCCTTCATAACGTACGCGATTTCGAACGGATTTTGTTTAAGATAATCAATCATATCGTTTTTGCTCGTTATGTCATTCGATGCTTTGAAGAGTATCTTTTCACCGTCCTCGCTCATTGATAAGCCCGACTCGGAGGCTTCTGTTAGAGGCTCGAATGCGGATATAATACGGGTTGCGGGTCGCGCGGGCGTGGGTAGAGTGATTTCAAAAACGCCCTCTTCGTCGTTTTCGTTGATTTCCGACAATCCGTCAATTTGCGCGACGCTGATTTTTTTAATCATTTTACCGTTTATAATATCAAGAGTGTCGGCAGAATAATCTATTTTTAGAAGCGGAGCAGTAAGAGTCAGGGATGTTTTTTCACCGCAATACGCTTCGTAAGCATCATCAAATTCGGTGTACGCTCCCTCGTAAAGACCGAATTCCGCTATACCGAAACGAACGTTAGTTGCGCTTTCGTTGTGAGATGATATTGCAACGAGGTCTTTTTGGGGATTCGAAGTGAAGCACACGAATATATCTCTTGACGAGGTAGAGACATAAGGTACGTCATAGCTTCCGTCGGAGTAATCAAAGCGCAGTCCTATAACTCTTTTTGACGATGAGGTGAAGTATCTCATACGCAGTGCTAAAGTGTAAGGTGTTCTTTCCTTAAATTTAACGTGTTGCGGGCCTATAACCACGGTGCCGTTATGTTCCGGCATTGGTGTGGTGCTATAGCATTCCGAAACTATGGTGGGTGCTATTTTAGAAATATTCAGTGCAGAGTGTATTTCCATAAATTCTTCACCGCTCATGAAGTTTTTGCCGTGAGCGTGGAGCGTTATTAAATAGGAATTAAGCTCTTCGCTGTAATCTCCAACGCCGATTCCGCAACTTTTCGCATCACTGCCGAGAATTTTAAAACACCTATAGCTTTCGCTTGGAACGTTGGCCGGCAATGCAATTCTCGCCACCCCCTTTTTGCGATGATACCATTCGAGTGTTTTTTTCATAAGTTGAAAATTACGTTTACGCATTCGGAAGACCTCGCACGATGCCTTGAAGTTCGCCGTCAAACCAGATAAAAACTGTATAGTGGTTTTTCGCGCTTGGCATAAAGTCTTCGTCGGCAACTCCGTCGCCGGTTAATCTAACCTTTCCGTTTATCACGAATTCGGTTGGGTCAACGCCGGAGTCAAAGCTGAATTCGCAGTAGTAATCGTCATCAATTACGCTCGGGAAGGAAACTGATAGATAGTTACATTCTCCGAGTCTGTAGCTTCTACCGTGAAGAAGAGTGATTTCTCGCTCATTGGTGGATACGCTGTCACCGGTCAGAGAGGGGAGGGAAGAAAAGGAATCGCTTCCATTTCCAATCTTTATTTTCGACATTCCCGCGTTCGTTTTAAGTATCGCAATTTCGCCGTCAGGAATTACGCTGTCATAAGACTGCCATTCGGATTCTGTTCCGCGAAGATGACGCATGCTCTTTATCATGATATCACCTCCCCCGTGTCAAGATAGCGATTCTTGGGACTCGATGCATCAAGCACACGGTCTGCGATGTGTGAAAGACAAAACTCAAGCTTTTCTTCTACAGATTGATGTTCGTCTCTAAGTCTTACCTTCATTTCTGCGAGAGTTTCTTCTCCCATAGAGAGATAAGAGGGAAGCTCTCCGTTCGTTACGTCACAGAAGAAATTTAGCAGCGAATGTCCGTCATAAATCCCCGTAGGTATCTCGGAGGAGAGTGAGCCGTCATCACAGCTTGCTATATCGTCGAGCAAGGCGTTGAAGCGTTTTATGATGAAGAGTGAGAGTTTGTCGAATGCAGCCTTCATTTCAAGTGAGGTATAACCCTTACCGCCAAAGGCGGTGGGGGCTGTAGGACGGGATGGGAGAGATGAAATTTTTAAATCTTTGATTTCGGAATCTAATATTTTTGTTGTGTTCATAAGTTCCTTTCTTTTATCTGTTTCTCTTTATGTTTCCTTTAGTGCAGAATCTGTAAGCAATAATGCAAATTGCAAAAGGCGATGCAAAGTCATCGGAATAGATGGTTATCTGCTTTTCAACCCAGCCTTTCTCTCTTTCCCTTATAGGTAAAGTGTAAACGTCATTCGCGCTTAGCGTAAGGCTTGAAAAATCAATATCCGCAAAAAACAGATCGCGAGTGGGGAAGCGTGTCAATTCTCGGTATCCTCCGTTGTCTGTTCCAACCTCGCATATGATTTTTCCCGATGAGACCGATTTGCATTTTATTGTAAGCGAATTTTTCACGGTGTCCTTCAAAAGATGAGGTATCGAGCAATCGTCCATTTTCGTTTGAACTGCATATCGCGCTCTGTGACCTGCAAAGGTGTAGTAGTAAGGATGAATGCTATTTCCCCAGGCGCTCTTGTATTCCTCTATGTCAAATCCTTGAGATGAGGCTATATGAGCGGGCGCTAAACCGCGTCTATCGGTATTGAAAACGAACAATTGACCGTCACCCGTAGCAAAAATAAGCCTTTCATCAATGGAGATGAGATGAGTGGGCGCGCTGAAAACACCGCCCTCAAGTTCTTCAGATGGATAAACCTCGTATCTCATTCCGTCCTCTTCGACGTAATACACAATATCTCCGCTTATATAAGTGCTGAACACCGTATGCTTCGTTGGCGTATTAATCTTTTCGTGTACGTAAAGTCCTGTGTGAGCGTCCTCGGAGTACTTATATACCTTTCTATCGTTTCTGTACGAGCCTATACCCGAGATGTAAAACCATTCGTATTCGGTATCTCCAGTCTGTGAAACGAAGGTAGCTCTTGAGTCTGCAAGATAAATCCTTTCGCCCGCAAGGACTACAAGATAACCCTTCCAAACTGCAAGTTTGATTTTGCTTAAATCCTCACAAAGTAACTTTTTGTTTACATTATTTGACCTTGTCGCAATACTTCGCTCTAAATTTATATTCTTTTTGGCAAGAGCGCTAATACCTTTGGAGCTTACAAATACGGGATCATCGAAAAACGAAATCGCTTCTCCCTTGGCAACAAAACCCGAATGTACGTATGAAACGGGGTATATCTTCGGAAGTATATCGACTCCGGTGGATTGCGGTGTGTGATAGTATATACTTCCGCCACCGTCATCGCGTTCCTTGAAGATTGCAAGCGAATCTCCTGCCGCTAAAAGCGCTGTGTTTGCGAAGTTTCCAACGCCGTCTTTGAAGTAATTCATTTCTCCGAAATAAAGAGGATGGTTTTCGCCCGATAAGTCAAACGAGGAGTAGAAGCAGTATCCCGGATAACTTGGATTTCCTGTCAAAAATATTCGTCCGTCAAAGCTTTCGGCAATACGGCATTTTGTGATTACCTTGTGTATGTCCTCGTTGCCGTCATAGGCAGAGGCAACGAAGCCGTGATAGTTATCCTTGTAGTCATTTTTGTTTTTTGAAAGTCTTCCTTTGATAGTTATAGACTTGCCGTTATAAGCGTTTTTATCGGTGATATGAATACAAATTTCAGAACATAGCGAATTTTTTGTAATAGCCGTGAAGGGAAGCATTCGCTCTCCGTCGCTAACTTCTATAATATCGGTTGCGGGGTTGTGAATTGTGAAGCCTACCGTTACCGAGTCCATACGCGTGGTGTAGGAAATATCGACTCCGCCCAAAGCATCGGTATTGTCTATTTTCTCAAATTGCTCGGGGTCGGAGGCATACGTTACGTTCTTAAGCGAAATGCAGGTGCTGAATGCAGAAGAACCGATAGTTCTTAAACCAAGTCCAAGATGAAGAACGGAAAGCGCCTTACAATCCATAAAGCATGAATCGCCAATAGTTACCACGGTATCCGGTAAAATCACCTTCGTAAGAGCGGTGCAGTCACGGAAAGCTCCTATACCAAGCTCGTATACGCCGTTTGCAATATGGCATTCTGTGATTTTCGAATTGCTGCGGAAGGCGTATCGCTCGATGCCCTTTACTCTGTAATAGGTATCTCCGAATTTAACACGGGAAGGTATATAAACCTTTGGCGTGTCGTCTGTAATACCCGAAACGGAGCATTCAAGTTTTTCATTGTCGGTGATGATATATTTCAGCGATGGAGTGCCGAATGCTATGGTGTCGGGCGAGGATATGATGTATTTTTCATAAAAGTAACGGCTTAAAAGATTGCGTTGCTCGTATTCTTTGCCGTTCACATGCGTTGTGGGAACGTATATTTCATCCTCGAACGTATTTGTAGAGCCGACATAATCGTCAGATACTACGTAAATATCCTCACCGTCAAGAATATAAAGAGAATCTTTTGAGGTATAACAATCGCCCTCTGTATCTGCTATTCCCGAAGAAACCCTTATGCTTTTTTGAGTGTCTATATCCGATATGGGAATTTGGTATAGCTTGTTTTTGCTGTGAACGACGATTATATCGTCACCGTGTGAATTTTTGTACGTATAAATGCCGTTAACCTTCCCTTGCGTATCATATATCCTGCGGTAGCCCGGGATGCTTTCGATAACACCTCCCGCGTCGGTATCGTAATCGCGGTACATATTTTCAAGATACGCAAAGCGCTCTCTTGAGATTTCAGTACCGCTTTCGGAAAAATCGACCCCCTTAAAGTTATTGTAAATAATGCTGTATTCTCTTTTTTTGGAGTATTGCCTTGTAGTCAGATAGCTCATTTAAGCCCACCCCGTGACATCTGTGTACGTGTTGTTTTGCATAAAGGCGTATGAGCGTGTTATTTTCATAGCTTCGTTTCTGTAAAGACTCATATAGTAATCTGCCTTTTCTCCATCGTCATCAAGCAACACGAAGAAAGCTACGAGAAGCGGTAGAAGATGACTCGCATATTCGGGAATGTTTAAATTATATTCCCCGTGATCAACGGTGACAGCTTGCGGCGCAGGCTTGTAGTAAACAAATGCGTCGCCCAAAAATGAGCTCGGGAGAAACAGAGTATATCCGTCAACGCGCGCGCCCTTTATGATGCAACCGTTCGAATCAAGCGGAGCTGACGTAATGAATAAGATTCCGTCTGTACGTTCACGAAGATCAATGTTTTTTTCATCGTCTGCGCTAACGCTTATTTTTAATCTTTCGGATGCAATAAGCTCGGCGTATATCATTTTTAAAGCGCGGTTAACGGCGAAGATGAAATTCTCGTGAAGTTCGTCGGCCTCATCAAATCCAAGAGCGTAAACCTCTTTTAAAAGTTGATTTAATGTCACTTTTTTGTCCTTTCTTTTTTGTTTAAGACTGTCTCGGAAATCCGAGACAGTCCCGTGTTGAAAAATATTGGTTTAAAGGGCAGTTGCGCCTGTAACAGACGTTGCGCTGTCAACCGCAAGAAGAATGTGCTTGTAAGTGCCGAAGCCTACACCGAAACGACATCTTCCGCCCCAGATGTAATTACCCGTGTGGTGATCTACCCAGTTTGAAACTGTGAGGGGAACACGGTTAAAGAACATATTGCCCGAAAGATTCTTGTTAGCCTCGGAAGACATTATCATAACTCTGTCATCATTGGTTTGCCAGTTGGGCATAACTACGATATTCCAGTTGCCGTACTGAAGGTTGATATCGTTATAGCCATTGCCAAGAGCGCCCTCCGAACCGCAAACCTTTTTAGCAACTGCTTCTGCTAAAGGTCTGTTGCCGGGGAGAATTATAGTGTCTGCGGTGTATCCGAGCACTTCACCGTTTTCATCCTTCATGTTGCGGATTTTAACGGCAAGCTCGCTGAGAGCCTCTTCAAATACCGCGGTGGTTGCTCGTCTTGATTCTGCGCCCGAGCTGAAAATATCGCCCCAGAAGTAGTTGGATTGAGTACCCTTCGAGTTGCCTATGCCGTAGGTATGGGTTGAAGCAAAGAGGGGAAGACCGTCGGGTGCTGTGAGGTCAAGCTTTGCCTTTGCAAAAGTACCTGAAAGCAACGTACCCGAGCTGAGCGCGTATTCGCAGATTTTGTGCATAGTTTTGTAATAAGCGCGAGTGAAGTTTTCAGCTCTGCGCTTTGCATCCTGCGCTACGCCGTAGTTTGCGTCCTCCATCATTTCGGCGGTGATGGTAAATTCCTTCATAAACTGAATATGCTCGATGAACTTGCGGTAGGTTTCGGATATAGTGTCATTTTCTGCTCCGCTGCCTTCGGATGCCGCGCGGAATACGTCAAATTCGTTTTGGCCTACGATAGTTTCGCCAAACTTTCCGCTGCGCTCAATGTTGAAGAGCCAGTCGCAAATGCCTCCCTTCTTCGTCTGCATATCGCTTTCGTGCTCTATAACCATCTTAATGGGTGTTTCGAGCTTGCCTATCGCACTGTTGGCAAGACCCGAGGATTTAGAATAAATTATCATAGTATTTCCTTTCCTTGTTTAAAATTAGAATTTAACGGTGATCTTGTCGCCGACTTTTGATGCGTTCATAAGGTCCACAATCGTGGCAACGCCTGACGTAGTGGTTGCGGTAACTCGTGAAGCAGAGCCCTCGCTATCCTTGCCGACGGTTACCTTAGAGCCGAGTAAAAGTGAAGAAGGGTCGGCAGCGACGGTGGTTTCAAAAAGCATATTGCTATTTATCGGATAAGCGAAAACAGTGTATTCGTTATACTTTGAATCGGAAAATGCAATATGTGTTGGAACGGAGGTTGCAGGACACATCGCAATAATTCCGTTTTCAAAAATAAGCGCATCGCCTGTCTTGATTTTGAGAGATGCAGACTTATCGAACTTCTGTGGCTCGGGAACGTTTACTCCCGAATTTTGAATTTTTATAAGCTTAAACATTGTTTATCCTTTCTTTGTAAGTGTTATCGTGAAACTTTTTTGTAGAGTCTTTGCAGTTCTCGGTCGGAAAGACCCGAGAAAAGCTCTCTCGCCGCCTCAAGTTCGCCCCTTGAAAGAAGATCCGAGGGCGCTGCTGCGCTCTTCGGCACGGAGCTTATTAAATGACTTCTGTTGTCGTATTTTCTGACGGGCTCACTTGTGGCAAGATACGCCTCCTTTGGACTTAATCCGAGATCGCGAAGAGCTGCATAGCGCAGAGGATTATCTAACTCAAGAATACTCGTTTTGTCCTTGAGGTTAGGGAAGAGCGTCTTTAATTCGGATAAATCGCGCCTTTCAATTTCGGCAAAGTCCGGTGTGTCGCTTGAGTCGCTCTTTTCTTCGACGTCTTCATTTTCGGTGGGATCTTCGGTTGCTTTTTCTTCGTCGAGGCGGTCGGCGTAGTTCTCATTATCGTTATATTGGGAATTTTCTTCGCCCACGTTCTTTTCGGGTTTTGTGATTTGGGTCATTTCCAACTCGTTCATTGCTTAACCTCTCTTGCCTCTTAAATCATTGCCGACAGTTTTCGTTGACTTCGGCTCGTTTGTGTTTTGCTTGTTGGGGGCTTCGATTTTGCCACCCTTATTGGTTGCGTAGGGGGAATATTTTGTTTCCTTCATAAAAGTTCCTTTCTTATTTTTCTGATTGCGCTTTTATATAATCGTAGTAGTCCTTGGAGGACATATTTGCATAGAAGTTTTTCTCCTTCTCCGTGAGGGCGGAAATCTCGTTGTAAACTTGACTCGCATAGCTTTCTTCAAGGCCAAGCTTTATAGCGTATTCTTTAGCTCCGTTAGCGCTCAAATTGTTTATCTTGGCGTACTGTATTGCCTTTTTAACGGCGTTTTCCTTTGCCTTGGCAACACCCGCCTCGGCGGTGACGTATGCGAGATTTTTTGCAATTCCCGCACGAATCGCTTTTGCGTAAGCTTCTTCGATGCTAAAGCTTCCCGAATTTCCTATCTCTTTAATTACGCTTTGCGAAATCTTTGATTGCAGTGACTCGTAATTTGAAAGATAGTTTTCATAATCGGCGTTGTTTTTGTATTCGTCTATTTTCTTTTCAAGAGAAGCGCCGCTCGTTCTTTTGATAAAATCGCTGTCGCTTTTAGTTTTAAGATAGTCCTCATATCCCGAAGCGTTTAGCCCCAAGTCTGTAAGTCCATTTGCACGCGAGCCGTAATCGGAGGAGGAGAGCTTATACTCCGTGTCAGCTTTTACCAAGTTATCGTAGAGTCTGTCATCGGTTCGGCGACTGCTTTGAGATATATACGCGAAGTAGCTGAACGGTTCGTTCTTATTGAGTTGTTTTTCGTATCGCTTTTCAAGCTCTGTCATAAAAATCTCCTTTATTTACTATTTCCGAGAAGTATTCAACGTTTTCTCTTGCGTGAGGGTAATGCGCGCGCTCCTGACACTGCCAGTACCTAAGGAGCGTGTGAGGTTCTTGCGGATCTCCGAGCGTTCCTGATTTGAGATTTTCGAGATTCTTCTCCCAAAGTGCCTCTCGCTGATATTCACTCCCGGCATTGTGATCTACCGAGAATAAATACGAATCGTCGTATTTAAAGCATCTTTCAGAAACGTCGAAAATGAGAAAATCGTGTCTGTCAAAGCATTCGTTGTGAGTTCTGCCGTAAGCGTCCTTGTAGGAAAGCACTCTCGGCTCGTCTGCAAATGCAAGATAATGCTCAAAGATGAGTCTGTCAAGGGAAGCGTAAGCTGCGTGCTTCATCTTTCTCTTTGATTCAAGACGTCCGCTTGCCTGCTGAATTCGAAGTCTTCTTGCGACGCCCGATTCGTTTGCGTATTCACCTATTCCTTGATAAGCGTCGGATATTCCGAGAATGCGTTTTGAGTGATTGTAAAGTCTTTCCGCCTCGGCAATATCCTGGGATATGTCGGGGGTCGTGTCAACCTTTCCGTATTGAGCCATGCTTTCTCCGGGCTTCATTTTAATAACTTGACCGAAAACCGAATTGTTTATATTTATGCTTGCATCCTCAGGAACAACCGGGGTGATGCCGGATCTTAAGAGCTTTTGCATAATTCTCGATTCAATCTTGTTAATAGCCTGCTGCTCGGGGCGAATGTATTTGCAGTCGGATTGACCGAAAAGGCTTTTCTCGCTCGAGGTGTTTTTTCTTACTATTAAAGGGAATGATTTCGGTGTGTAATACGGCACTTTTATCGTTGCTTCTGTTTTTGAATCGCTCTTGATTTCTTCGTAGTCAACGTCGAGCGTTACAAAGCTTCTTTTGCCTACGCAGTTGCATGCGTCGGCACTTTGATGGCACTTTTTGCAAACTTTTGTTTTCCTTTTATAGTAATTTTCTATATCGAGAAGCGCAATGTCGCCCGAGAAAACGAACTGCCCGATGTTTCCAAGCTCGTCTTTGTAGAATGTGAGAATTACGTTTACGGTATCGCCAAGAGTGTCGCATTCGGATTCCAACCCCTCTTCAAGAAGGAAGGAATCTTCCTCTGTGATTCCGTATTTTCTTATAACCTCTCCGCGAGTTGTCGTGAAACGCAAGAAGCAGTATTCCATATCTTCAATACTGTAAACACTTGGTTGGGGAATAAAATCTCTCGGTGAAATGCAGTGAACTCTGACGCCTCCCGTAACCTCTCCGAAGTCCTTTGTGCTATCCCACTCAACGAACCATACGCTTCCGCCGTATATGTAGGTGTAGCGCTCGTCAAGATCGTTAAGCTCTCCGAACGGCAGTCTTAAGCGGAGCGAACGGCAAAGCGTTTCAATAGCGTGAGCGGCTCTGTCGCTTTTTTCGGAATAGACAGCCGCATCGGTTTTAGGTTGCGGAATATCGGAAGATACCTGGCTTTCCACTATCTCGTAAGTTATATTTCGTATCGTTACGGCGTTTTCTTTACTGCCGTCGATTTCATAAGAGCCTCGATATTGAGCCATATTCTGCTCGAACTCGGCGAGTATATCCGAATAGGAGTTTTTCGCGCTTTCGTAAAGAGTACGGAAAAAATCGAGTCTGTCTTTTTTATTTTTCTTTTCGGTGTTCAAATTGGTTCTCCGTATTTTTGCTTAAGATATTTTTTCTCTTCTCCGTCAGCAGCGTTATAGTCCTCCCACATATCGCTTGTCCACTTCGTCTTCTTCAAGCTCTCCTTAATCTCTGCGGGCCTTGCGTAGAATATTGCAAAGCCGCGCAAAGCATCAGGGGCGTGCGTTATTTCGTGAGGCTCGTTGGCGCAGTCGGAAGGGCGAAGCTTGTCTATCGTGAGCGCGGGAAGACAACGTATCAGCTCGGTGCAAAACGAAAAGATTTTAAGTCTTGGACCGCCCGTTGTGTCAGAAAGCAGTTCTTTTATGGCTAACCAGCCCGTTTCTCTGTCATTTGAAGTTTTGGTAAACACGATACCGCGCTCGGCAAAAAGACTCGCCTTTGTTTTTCCCGTTTCCTGACTCCGCGAAAACAGATCGGGCGGAGCAAGTGTTGCGTAAATATCCTCGCTTTTTGGTGTACGCTCCGCAATGCCTTGAGCAGCCACGCCTATGGGTAGATTAGACTCGCAAAATTCGCGGTAAACGTAAGCCGTGCCGTCGGGAGAAATGGCTATCCAAAGGCAAACGAGACGGTCAAGACCGTAGTCGATGGCGCGGTATTTTCTCCAATCGATAGGTATTTCAAAGGGTGTGCATACGTGCTTTTTATGGCTGAATTCATTGAAATACTGACCTTCGAAGATATTCCAATCTCCAAATAGAAGAGCTTTTCTCTCCCTTTCGGGCAGAGCGGTGAGCCTTTCCTTGTAGCTTGGATCCGAGCTCATAAGAAAGCTGTTGTCGTCAAGAAGGGAAGGGATAAAAATTCTCTTCATTCCGTCTTCGCCAACGAAGCTATCTCCGTGCGGCGCGGGATCTATAAAACGTGCCTTTACCCAGCTATGTCCAACACCACCCGGGTTGGTGGAGGACTTTATTTGCTTCGGAAAGCCGTTTGCGCCTCTGATACGCGAGATGAGATATACGTATTGCGCCTCTGTAAAGTGCGTGAGCTCGTCGAATCTAATGCAATCGTACTCCGCGCTTTGATATTGATAAACGTCGTTTTCGGTGGCGCAATATCCGAAATCGATGATAGAACCGTTTATGAATTTTCCCGTGTGATTTGAGGAATTGAAGCTGTATATGTCCTTCGGAAAAAGAGCAAGACTCGTTCGTATAAGCGATTTTTCAAGCTCCGAGAAGGTTCTTCGCAAAATGAGTTGCTTTGAGCCGGTGTATTTGAGTGCGAATAGCAGAGCGTCAACCATTTGGCCGTATGATTTTCCACCGCCTGCCGCGCCGCCGAAAAGCACCTCACTTTCCTTTGCGTCAATGAATAGTTTCTGCTTTTTGGTAACTGTCAGGTTGAGTTTCAATCCTTTTCAACCGTAACCGTCACTGCAACAGACTTCTCTTCATCGGTGTTCAGCTCCGCGTCAATCTCAAAGCCTAAAAGAAATTTAACGAATGACGAATCGTAGCGCCGTGTCAATGCGCAGTCTATAAGGTAATCCCTTCTGATTTCAATGCAGTCGCGCCACGCTCTGTCAAATTCGCTTCTTTTGCGGTAGCTTTGAAGTGTGTCAAGCGTAACACCGATACTTCGTGCAAATTTCGAGAAGCTCGGAATCGCGGACTCTGCCACGTTGCTTGTGAAAAACGTGTACATCTGTCTTGGCAGTTCCTTATCGTATTTTTTCTTCATTCTTAAACGGTCCTTTCACAAGGCTAAATTTCGCCTCTGCCACGTCTGACGGAATAAGCGCTTATTCTGTCCTCGCTTGGACTCAAACAGCCTCTGTGGCTCATTTAAATCCTCTTTGAGCGGCATTGCGTTACAAGATGTGCTTCGTGTCGACAAAGAAGCATCGCTTTCTGCCTTGCAAAACCATTATATCAGCAAAAAATGCGTTTGTAAGTATTCTATGGTTCCAAAAAAACGCATCTGCACGACCATCAAAATTGTGCAGTTTGCACTATAAAAATCGGCAAAAATGCCATAAAAAAACACCCTATGTCCTATGGACATAAGGTAAAAATTTTGGACTTTGTCTAAAAAGTGAAAAGCGAGTAATTATACGGCGTAAGCAAAGGTATGTTTGCGTAGTTGAGTTGGCACGCAGACAATAAAAACGGGGAAGACCGATTGCTAATACCTCGGTTTTCCCCATCTGATGAAATATAATCTATCCTCGCGGCTGATATTCAAATCCATCGCCACTTTCAATTGATTTAAGTTCTTTTTTCTAATAGCTTTGAGTCCTATAAGACAGGTATTTTATTGCATACAATAAAATCTCCGATTATTTAAAAATTTCTTGACTTTATTGTAACAAAATGTTACTATATAAATGTTACAATATGTAACATTGTTTAAATGACAAGTTTTTGTTTTGCCTATACTTGTGCTTTTTGTTTTGAAAGGAGAAAAAATGAACAAAAAAGAAAACTACCAAAGTCCCGAAATCGAGCTTGTGAAGATTAACGCAGCCGACGTAATTGCAACGTCGGGACTCAACGATATCAAGCCCGACCTCGGAGAAAATGACGGCGAATGGCTGTAAAAGGAGAATAAAAAATGAAAAAAAGAATTTTACCCATTTTGATGCTCGCTTTGACGCTTGTGCTTTTGGTTTGCGCTATGACCGTATCCGTCAGCGCAGCGGAAGAGACAACAACACCCTCGGTAAGCATCGACAAATTCAACCTCGTATTCGAGGACAACGTTTATCTTAAGTATGCCGTAAAGTTTGACGGCGTTGAAGATGGCAGTATTAATGCGGATAATATCGGTATGCTATATTTCAGCACACCACAAGAAAACTATGTAGCAGATAACGCAACATATACTTCAAGCGTTGTCGGTTATACAACTATAAACGACGTGAAGTATTACACCTTCGAATACCGCCATATCACAGCAAAGCAGATGACCGACTACGTTTATTCGGTTGCTTACATAGACGTTGACGGTGAAAGATACTATAGCGCGCCCAACAAATTCAGCGTTCTCGAATACGCCTACGCTAAACTCGGTAAAACAGGCGTTGCGAGTGATAACGAAGATTTTAGAGCAATGCTTGAAAGTATGCTTGAATACGGCGCAAACGCGCAGAAGTACTTTAATTATAACACCGAAAGACTTGCTAACGCTGATTACTTCCTCGTTGAAGCCATCGGCGGTGCTCTTGAAGATGGCTTCACCAAGGGACTTTATCACGCAAACGAAACTGCAACCTTGACTGCTCCCGAAGCAGAAGAAGGCTTTAAATTTGCAGGCTGGAAAAATAGCGCAGGCGAAGTTGTTTCTACAGATAACCCCGCAAGCTTGACAGCTTTTGCAAAAAATGATACATATACCGCGACCTACAAAGAAACGGTTAAATATTCCGAAGGGTTGGAATTCACCTCAAACGGAGACGGAACTTGTTACGTTAGTGGTATTGGAACTTGTACTGATAGTGACATCAGCATCCCACCCGTTTCACCTGATGGTGATAAGGTGACTGCGATTGGTAATAGTGCATTCGAGCGTTGCACAAGTTTTACAAGTATAGAAATCCCAGATAGTGTTATTCGTATTAACAATTCTGCCTTTCAAAATTGCTATCAATTGACAAGCATAGAAATCCCGAATGGTGTTGCCGAGATTGGTGCATGGGCATTTGGCAATTGCGGGCTAATGAGCGTTGTGATACCGAACAGCTTAACAACTGTAGAAACCTATGCGTTTGCCAATTGCTTTGATTTAACCGAGGTTACTTGTCCGGTAGCAATTCTTGACAACGTAATTTATGATAAAGAAACGTTGAGAACGCTTACGCTAACGGGAAATTCGGAATATTGGTGGAACAACAGTATTGAGACAGATACGCTTAAGGGATATAAAGGATTAGAAAAATTAACTATAGGTGAAGGTGTAGAGTATATTGATGAATGGGCATTCGAGGACTGTAATGAATTAGCAAATGTAGTTATCCACAGTGAAAATATCACTATTAACGAGTGGGCATTGGAAGGATGCACTACTTTGACAAGCTTTGTTAGCTATGCTAGAAAACTTGTTGTTTACGGTGGAGCTTTTGATGGATGTATTTCTTTAGCAGAGTTAGTTATATATGGTGACGAGTTTGAGATTTATGATGGAGCCTTTGAGGGATGCATTTCGTTGAAAGAGGCTACATGTCATACGGGCATCGTTCCATATCTTCCAAAGAAAGAATTACAAACATTGATAATGACCGGTGGAGATTATGATGATTTAAACGGTTATTCATTCGATGATTGCGTTGAGTTGGTGAGCATCGGCATTCCAGATACTTGGACATGGATTAACGGAGGGATGTTTACAAATAGTCTCAAATTAAGCAATATATACATTACGGATATAGCTTCGTGGTGTAGTATGGGACAAGTATGGATATTAATGGAAGCCGGAGAAACCTCCAAAAACATATACTTGAATAATGAATTAATTACTGAAGTGATAATTCCTGAAGGCGTTACGAATATAGAATCCGGTGCATTTTCTAATTGCTACTATTTAACAAGCGTTGTAATACCAGATAGTGTAACGACGATCGGCTGGAATGCTTTTAGATATTGTGGATTTACGAGCGTAAAAATTCCCGATAACGTAACCTATATTGGCAATTATGCATTTTGGGGATGTGGTGAATTGACGAGTATTGTAATCGGCGACAGTGTTGCTACGATTTGTGATAGAGCTTTCGAATATTGTGATAATTTGACAAGTGTGTATTATAAAGGAACGAAAAGTGATTGGAACGAAATTGACATTTGCACTGATTATGACGGAAATGGTGAAGTAATAACCGCTGTGCGTTATTACTTCAGCGAAAACGAACCAACGGGCGCTGGGAAATATTGGCATTACGTTGACGGTGTACCGACCGTTTGGCCGAAGTATAAAACGCCAACTATAACTGATGAGTATATTTATTGCGACGAAGACGGTAATCCCGATGAGAACGGAAGCTATATACTCTTCGGCGAATATCCGCAGACGATCAAGGCAGATGACGTGGATATTACAGCAACTACAGATAACCGCGGATATTACCTCGGCAGCGACGGTAATTATTACGCTAAGGTAACGGCAAATCCGTATAACTCAGGATACACCTTCTCAACAGGCGCGCCAGTAAGCAGCGGTACGACCTACTACTTCAAGGTTGAGCCTATCCGCTGGAGAATATTAACCGAAGAGGATGGCAAAGCATTTATTCTTTGTGATAGTATAATAGCTAATGTGGCATATCAGTCGGACTGTGTATATGAAGATGAAAACTACTATACTACTGCCAACGGAGCGCCAGAGGGTACATATGCAAACAACTATAAATACAGTGATGTCAGAAAATGGCTTAACGAAATCTTCTATACAACTGCGTTTAATGATATCCAGAGAGAGCTTATAGTAAAGACTCTTGTGGATAACAGCACAGAGAGCACTGGAAATTCGTCTAACCCCTACGCCTGTGAGGATACCGAGGACAATATCTTCCTTCTTTCGCGCGCTGAGGTAACGGATGACACATATGGCTTTTCAACGAACACTGTGCGTAGAATGAAAACGAGTGACTATTCACGCGCAACGGGAGCTTGTACGAACACAGGAAGCTCGTATTATGCCAATGGTTATTGGTGGCTTCGTTCACCATTTTATCATAGTGATGATTATGCGGATTGCGCTCGCGCGTTGTACAGCGATGGCTATGTAGGTAGCTACTGCGTCTATAGCAGTTATTTCGGCGTCGTGCCCGCTTTGTGGATTAGGCTTTGAGGAACGAAAAGCCTTAATCTCTAAATCTTAAAAAACAGATGAAGCAAAGTCGGGAAAAGCGCTTTGCGCCCCGACGGCTTCATAAAAACAATCGCCGCACTTTCTGTGCGGCGACGACAATAATTCAGAATAAAAGCAAGGAGAAGCTGAGATTGGCTTCTCCTTTGTCTTTAAATCCTAAAATATTCTAACACCTTTTTAAATTTATCTTGCGCAGAAAGACAGGTATCTATTAAATATCCACGCTCGGAATCCCATTCCTTGAGTCCTCTGTAATAGAAAAGCTTGTGCTCCTCGCCGATTATAAAAGGAACTATGTTGTGCTTCAAGCATTCCTTGAGCATGATAAGACGTCCGATACGTCCGTTTCCGTCTTGGAATGGATGGATACGTTCGAACTGAACGTGAAATTCTATTATATCGTCAAGAGTTACGTTTTCTTTTGCGTTATAAGCGAGAAGCAGCTCTGCGATTTCATTGTGAACTGCTTCGGGGGGCGCGGTCTCTATGCCGCCGACCTCATTTGGCAGCTTTTTGTATTCGCCAACGGCAAACCATTCCTTTCGGCTGTCGCTTGTTCCGGATTTTAGTAAGCGATGCAGCGATTTGATATATTTTTCGCTAAGCTGAAGTTTTGCGTTATCTATGATGGAATCAATGCATTTGAAGTGGTTAACTGTTTCAAATACGTCATCTACGTTTACGCTCGCGTCACTTATTCCTATCGTATTGGTTTCGAATATATATCTCGTTTGATCGTGCGTAAGGCGACTTCCTTCAATATGGTTTGAGTTATAAGTCATATCAATTTGCAGCTTGTGATAAATTCCACCGGGAAGAGAGGTGTCTTTTTGCTCTTTTAAAATTTCTAAAAGCGTTTTCGCTCGCTTAGATTCGCGTTTTTTGCGCAGCGGCTGTTTGGCGTTTTCGGGAATGTTCCATGTCTTTCCCGTTAAAAAAGCACCGTCAATTTTTCCGCTTGCGCAATAATTTCTCACGCTTCTTTCTGAAACGCCCCACAAATCAGCAACAGCCGTGACCGATAAATATTTCATACGCTTCTCCTTTTCGGTAAATTATCCTTGTACAATTATTATACCATATTATCGGCAAAATATCAATAGTTTTTAATATGTAAATTTTGCGTATATTTTGCCGATATCGGCAAAATACGGTTTGGATCGATGCTAAAACTATGTTATAATTTGCCTATAACGGCAAAAAATGAAATCACGCAAGCAATTAAATCGGCATTTTGAAAGCGCAAAACTACGCTCTTCCGACGTAAAAATAAAAAATCCTCTCGTAAAAAACTTACGCTTAATCGCAAGCCTTTTCAGAGAGGATTTCGTTTCTTTATAAAAAACTTTGTGTTTTAAAGTCGGTCAAAATGAGTAATCGTTACATTACCACTTCATAAAGCTCTAAGAGCTCTTCTTCAATTTGCGCCTTTCGTTCCTCAATTTCTGCGGCTCGTACGTAGTTTGTAGCCGCTTCGCCGAAGAGTTCTTCTTCGAGGGATTCAAGCTCGGCTTCGAGCTTTTCGATTTTGGCTTTTGCTTCGCGCTGACGTTTTTCTTCGCTTCTGCGCTCTGCCGCCTCGCGCTTTCTTTGCTCGTACTCTTGTTTTGAGGAACTTTCGGGTTTTAAGGCGAGAACCTCGGCGGCTTTTTGTGCTTTTGCTTCCTTTGCCGCGCTTCTTATGCGCATATATTCGGTATAAGCATCGTCATAGTCTTCTAGGGAATAGTCAACGAGTCCGCGCTCGTTTTCACTGTCAAGCTCGATTATGCGCGTTGCGATTCTGTTGATGAAATATCTATCGTGTGATACGGAGATAATCGTTCCGTCAAACGCTAAAAGCGCGTTTTCGAGGGCTTCGGCAGAGCCAATGTCAAGGTGGTTTGTCGGCTCGTCCATTATGAGAAGATTTACTTTTTTGAGCATAAGCTTGGCAAGTGTAAGTCTTGCGCGTTCACCGCCCGATAGAACGCTTATAGGCTTTATAATATCGTCTGCGCCAAATAGGAAGAGCGCAAGCACCGAGCGAAGCTCTCCGTCTTTTTTCTCGGGATACTCATCGTGAAGCTCGTCAAAGACGGTCTTGTTAAGCGAGAGTCCGCGGTTTCCCTGGTCGTAGTATCCGATTTTAATATTGTAGCCGAGTGTTATTTTTCCCGCCGTAGGAGTTAGCATAGAGTTTATAAGCTTCATAAGAGTGGATTTTCCGCATCCGTTCTTACCAAGGAAAAGCACGCGCTCGTATCTTCTTATAAGGAAGGAAATGTCCTTGATGAGAGGTGTACCCGTGTAAGAAAACGAGAGGTTTTTAACCTCAAGCACGTCTCCCGCGCTTTCTTCCTCTGCGTTAAACGAGAGGCGAATATCCTTTGGCGGAGGTGGAGTAAGCTCAACCTTTTCCATTCGCGCGAGCTGCTTTTCCTTTGAGCGTATGGTAACGAAGTTATGCTCCCTGTTGCATCTGCGCTGGAATTCTATGTTGGCTTTGATTTTCGCAATTTCCTTTTGTTGCTCCTTGTAACGCTTTTCGAGGGAAGCGGCTTCTGCCTCCTGCATATCGCGAGTGGCGGTGTAGTTACCATTATAAAGTCTTGCTCCGGCGTACTGTATGTGTAGCGTTTTATTCGTAGTTCTGTCAAGAAAATATCTATCGTGTGAAATAATTATAACAGTCTTTTTGTAGGTGGAAATAAATCCTTCAAGCCAAGCGAGTGAGTCTATATCAAGGTGGTTGGTCGGCTCGTCGAGCATAAGAACGTCGGGTTCGGTGGCAAGAAGTCTTGCAAGCGCAAGGCGCGTATATTGACCGCCCGAAAGCGTTGATATATTCTGCATAAGAAGTGACTCGTCAAAGCCGAGTCTTAAAAGCATACTTTTGCATCTCGAACGAAATTCAAGTCCGCCTTCAAGCGCGAATTTTCTGTTAAGCTCGGTAAGCTCTTCAGTCTTCTTAACGGCTTCATCATGCATACCGTGTGAAGAAAGAAGGGGGATTTCCGTTTCAAGCGCAGATATTTTAGATTCCATGGAAACGAGGGTAGGGAATGCCGAATACATATAGTCTATGCACCGCGTAGCACCGGGGAGGGCGGTAAGGTCGGGATTTTGCTCAAGGCAGCCAACCGTGTAACCTTTTTGCAGATAAACTGCGCCCGAATCGGCAGAGTACGCGCCGGTTATTACTTTGAAAAGTGAGGTTTTTCCTGCGCCGTTAACACCGATAACGCCAACTCTGTCACCGTCATTAACAGAGAACGATATGTTTTTCAAAACGCTTTCCATACCGAAGGAAAGGGAAACGTCGGATACCGATAATGCAATCATTTTTAAATCCTCAAAAAAAGCGGGCATAGGCAACTCTTCTTGTAAATCGAAGTGCCGTCTGCCCGCGTTTTGTAAACATTTGTTTTAATTTTCTGCTTCTTTGTTGAGTATTTCAAGAAGCTTTTTGAAATCATCGGGGAGATTTGATTCAAACGTCATACGCTCTTTTGTTCTCGGATGAGTGAGCGTAAGCCGCTTCGCGTGGAGCGCTTGGCCTGAAAGAAGCTTTGCGTGAGCTTTCTCAAACGGCCCTCTTCCTCCACCGTACACAGTGTCACCGAGCAAGGGGTGTCCCGTGTGAGACATATGCACTCTGATTTGATGCGTTCTTCCCGTTTCAAGTATTAGCTTAAGGTATGTGATTTTGCCGTAAGCGGTCATAACCTCGTAATGCGTTACCGCGTGCTTGGTATGCGCTCCGGGCGTTGTAATTACCGCCATTCTTTTGCGGTCTACGGGATGCCTGCCAATAGGCAAATCTACCGTACCCGTGTTGTTTTTAAACCCGCCGTTTACAAGCGCGTGATACTCGCGCACGATTCCGTGATGCTCAAGCTCCTCGGAAAGAGCTCTGTGCGAAAAATCATTCTTCGCGCAAACCAAAAGTCCCGAAGTATCCTTGTCTATTCTATGAACGATTCCCGGGCGCATAACACCGCCGATGCCCGATAAAGAGCCCTTGCAATGATACAGAAGCGCGTTAACGAGTGTACCCGTGGGATTTCCCGCAGCGGGATGAACAACCATTCCCGATGGCTTGTTAATTACTATAATGTCACTGTCCTCAAAGACTACGTCGAGCGGAATGTTTTCCGGCATTGCCTCATATTCCGTAACCTCTTCGGCTTCAAAGGAAATCTCGTCGCCCGTCTTGAGCTTGTATTTTTTATCAACACCGTCGGCATTGCCGTTTATTGCAACGCGTCCCTCTTCTATCGCACGTACTGCAGCGCTTCGGGATTCACCCGTAGCAGTTGCCAAAAACGCGTCAAGGCGCGCGCCGATGTCGCTTTCATTAATCTTGAATACCATAATTATTCAGCGTCGCCACTGCTTTTTTTGTTTTTGACTTCTTTTGATTCCTTTATAATATCCTTGACGAGCGCTAAAACGAGAAGTCCCGCGCCAACGCAAACGAAGGAATCTGCTCCGTTGAATACGGCAAAGTTTATAAGTCTGAAATCGATAAAATCTATAACGTACTTGAGCGCTATACGGTCAATCATGTTGCCGATACCGCCCGAAATTATCATCGCGATGGAAACCTCGTAAAGCTTGTTTTCCGCAAAGCCGAGATAAAGGTACAAGGAAAGACCGATTATCATAACGGTTGAAGTTATCATAAACACCCATCTGTGATCCTTAAACATTCCAAAAGCCGCGCCTCTGTTTTCAACGTACGTTAAATGAATAACGTTCTTTATTATGGGGAGCGTAGAAATTTTGGAGAGAAATTCAACCGAAAGCCATTTTGTTATTTGGTCAAGAATAACTCCAATAGCAATAATTGCGGAATAGAGTATATAATCGCGAGGACTTTTCTTTACTATTTTTAAGCCTAAATTCATCTGCGCTTAAGCCTCTGTTTCGTCGGAAACGTCAACGTCGTGGGGGGTGATGATGAACGTGTTAGCCGCAACGGGATTGATGTATCCGTCGGTAGTGTAAGTAACTCCGTTAAGGAAGTCGAGCATTCTGCGGCAGGTGGGCATATCAAGAAGCTCGGTGTTGAGAACAACGGTACAGCCCTCGATAAGATGGTCCGCAATCTTGCTAACCTCGTCAAAGTCCTGGGGCTTAACGAGCTTGAATTTTATGCTGCTGTCCTTCTCGCTTTCATCTGCCTTAAGGGTAGAGCCGATAGCGTCATTCTTTTGAGCCTCCGCTTCTTCGTCTGCCTCGTTAAAGCTTTTAAAGGTTATTTCTTCCTCTGCAGCGGGGAATTTTTTGTTGAGTTTGTCTGCAAGCTTACCAAACATTTTTTTATCCTCCTATTTTGTGAAAAGTCTGCGTCCGACTCTTACGAGAGTTGAACCCTCTTCGATGGCAACCTTATAGCTATCGCTCATTCCCATCGAGAGCGTTGGCTCTTCTCCGAAGCCGTAACGCGAATGTAATTTATCAAAAAGATTTTTTGTAAGACGGAAGTACTTTCTTAACTGCTCGGCATCGTCGGAAACGGGGCCCATAGTCATAAGTCCGGTGACCTTTATCGAGTCAAACTCAAGAATTTGCTCGAAAAATTTCTCGGCGCATTCGGGGAGAATTCCGCTTTTTTGCTCTTCCTTTGCGCTGTTGATTTCAATGAGCGCATGGATTTTCTTCTCAAGCTTTTTGCCCTGCTTGTTAAGCTCCTTGGCAAGCGAGAGTGAGTCAAGCGAATGAATCAAACAAGCTCTGTCGCATACGAGCTTGGCTTTGTTCGATTGCAACGTTCCTATTTGATGAAGCTCGGGGGAGAATCTGTTTTCCAAAAGAAGCTCGCCTCTTCGCTTAAGCTCGCCGGGGCGATTTTCGCCTATAGCGGAGCAACCGATTTTTGCCAGAGCCAAAAGCTCCTCATCGCTGCCGCTTTTTGTGACGCAAACAAGCTTTGGCGGTTTTTGCCCCGATTGCCTTGCGATATACTCAAGCTCCTCGCAAAGCTCACCGTAATTTCTTTCAATGTAGCCGTAATCAGTCATTTAAAATACCACTCGGATCACAAAATATATTTCTTCGACTACCATTATACCACAGCTCCTCTCTAAATTTCAAGTATTAAATTAAATATTTGATAAAATAAAAAAATCCTATTGATTTTGTACGAAAAATTTGCTATACTGTTTCTAATGGAATAAATTAATACTTTTCGAGAGGTTTAAAGATGCATGAAAAAATAACCGGTGCGGCGTTGCCGTCGGTCGGTGCGCTTTCTTACGTCGGTGATGCGAGGCATTCACTGTACGTCAGAACGATGCTCGTGAAACGCGGGGTGTCTAAATCCGGAGAGCTTAACGAGCTTGCGCTCGGTTACGTAACTGCCGAGGCTCAAGCAGAAGCTTATGCAAAAATAGAAGAATTGCTTCTCGAGGATGAGAGAGAGGTATTCAAGAGAGCTTATAATTCAACTCATCTTAACAAGCCAAAGCGCGCTTCCGGAAAGGATTACAGAACCGCTACGGGATTTGAAGCGGTTATAGGAATGCTTTCATTTATCGGTGATGAGGAAAGAATTGAATATCTGCTCGGAATTGCACATGGAGAAAACGGAGGTTTGAAAAATGATACAGAAGATTAAAGGAACGATGGATATTTTGCCCAACGAAACTCCCTTGTTCCGCTATATAGAGGGCATTATGAGGGAGGAGGCCGAGAAGTACGGATACGGCGAAATCAGAACTCCTACCTTTGAGAATACGGAGCTCTTTGTAAGAGGCGTTGGAGATACTACAGACGTTGTTCAAAAGGAAATGTACACCTTCCAAGATAGAGATGAGGGAAGATCTATTTCTCTTCGTCCTGAGGGTACTGCTTCTGTTGCGAGAGCGCTTATTGAGAACGGTAAGTTTTCCGATACGATGCCTCTCAAGTATTACTACATTATTTCTTGCTTCCGCCATGAGAAGCCCCAGGCGGGAAGAAGCCGTGAGTTCTTCCAGTTCGGAACTGAAATGTTCGGCTCTGAAAGTCCCGCTTCGGATGCAACGGCTATTTCTCTTGCCGCTGCGGTTATACGCCGTCTCGGACTCAAAAATATAAAGCTTCATATAAACTCGATAGGATGTAAGGAATGCAGACCCGCATACCGTTCTGCGCTCGTTTCCTATTTTGAAAGTCACAGTGAGAAGCTTTGCGATACCTGCAAAACGCGTCTTGCAAAAAATCCATTAAGACTTCTTGACTGCAAAAATCCCGATTGCCACGAAATTGCAAAGGATGCTCCCAAAACGGTTGATCATCTTTGCGAATGCTGTGAAAATAAGTTCGATATGCTCAAGAAATCTCTTGACGCGATGGGCATCGAATACGAGGTTGATTCGTCTATCGTAAGAGGTCTTGATTACTACACGGGTGTGGTCTTTGAGTTTATTGCAGAGGGAATAGGCGCGCAGTCCACGGTTTGCGGAGGCGGACGTTATGATGGACTTGTTGAGTCGCTCGGCGGACCGAAGCTTTCCGGTATGGGCTTTGGTATGGGCATCACCCGTATTATACTTGCTATGAAGGAGCAGGGGCTTGACAATATCTTCGTTCCCACTCCCACACTTTACGTTGCGGCTCTCGGTGAGTCCGCGCAGGTTAAAGGTCTTGAGATAACAGAGCGCCTTCGCAGAGCGGGAAAAATATGCGAGTGCGATATAGTTGGAAGAAGCCTTAAAGCTCAAATGAAATATGCAAATAAGATAGGCGCAGAGTATGCCTTGATAATAGGAGATTCCGAAATTGAAGCAGGTCGCGCGCAACTAAGAAATATGAAGGACGGCACTCAAACAGAGGTCGAGCTTGACAACTTTACTCTATAAAAACTAACAAAAGAGCGCTGTTACAAATTTTTTGTTTGCAACAGCCTTTTTTGATAAAACATTAGAAATGACAATAAAAGTTGTCAAAAACGCACAAAACAAGAAATGGATTTGTAAAAATGAGAGATAGAAAAGATTTTTTGCCGGTTAATATGAATGACGTTAAGGAACGCAATTGGTCTGAAGTTGATTTCGTTTACGTGACGGGTGACGCATACGTGGACCATCCTTCTTTTGGCGTTTCGGTTATAAGCCGAGTTCTTGAGTCGGCGGGATATAGAATTGCGATACTCTCCCAGCCCGATTATAAGAGCTATAGCGATTTTACACGTTTTGGCAGACCGCGTCTTGGATTTTTGGTTACGTCCGGTAATATAGATTCAATGGTTGCCCACTATACCGTGTCAAAAAAGAAACGTAGCTACGATTATTATTCCGCAGGCGGAAAGATGGGCGCTCGTCCCGACAGAGCCGTAATAGTTTACTGTAACAGAATAAGAGAGGCGTATGGAGATGTTCCAATAATTATAGGCGGACTTGAAGCTTCGCTTCGCCGTTTTGCGCACTACGATTATTGGGATGACAAGGTTCGTCGCAGTATCTTGATAGACTCGCGTGCCGATATTCTTGCTTACGGAATGGGTGAGAATATACTTTTGAGAATCGCAAAGCTTCTTGACAAGGGCGTACCGATTAAAAAAATTCGCGACGTTCGCGGTACGGTATATCTTGCAAAAAAGGATGAGAAAATCAATTTCGAATATAAAGAAACGTACGATTATGACGTTTTGAAGACTGATAAAGAAGCGTATGCTAAAGCGTTTGCTATTCAGTATAGAAACACGGACTCGGTTAAAGGTAAGGCTATTGTGGAATATTACGGCGATAAAATGCTTGTGCAGAATCCCCCCATGCCTCCGCTTGAAAGAGAAGAGCTTGACCGTGTCTATTCTTTACCTTATGCGAGAGATTATCATCCGGATTATGAGAAAGATGGCGGAGTGCCTTCAATAACCGAGGTAAAGTTCTCAATAACCCATAACCGTGGCTGCTTTGGTGCGTGTAATTTCTGCGCTATCGCATTCCATCAGGGTAGAGAAGTTCGTTCAAGAAGTGCGGAAAGCGTTATTAACGAGGCGAAGTTAATTGCATCAATGCCCGACTTTAAGGGATACATAAACGACGTCGGCGGTCCTACAGCAAACTTCCGTTATCCTGCTTGCGAGGCACAGAAGGAAAACGGCGTATGTCCTAACAAAAAGTGTTTAGCCCCGACTCCGTGTAAGAATTTGCGCGTGGATCACACCGAATATATGAATATGCTTACAGAGATAGAAAAGATAAAGGGCATTAAAAAGGTGTTTATACGCTCCGGAATACGCTTTGATTATCTCATTTACGATGAAAACGATGACTTTTTCAGAAAGCTCGTTCGCGACCACGTTTCAGGACAGTTAAAGGTTGCGCCCGAGCATTGTGCGAACAACGCGCTTATGATGATGGGTAAACCGAGTATCGAGGTTTACGAGGCGTTCAGAAAGAAATATTTCGAGCTTTGTCGTGAGGTGGGGCTTGAGCAATATCTCGTTCCTTATCTTATGTCAAGCCATCCCGGATCAACTATGAAGGATGCCGTTGATATGGCGGTTTGGCTTAAAAAATGGGGATATTCTCCGGAGCAGGTTCAGGATTTCTATCCGACTCCCGGAACGATTTCCACAGTAATGTATTATACAGGCATACACCCGATGACAGGAAAACGCGTGAACGTTACTACCGATTACAGAGAAAAGCAGCTTCAGCGCGCCCTGCTCCAGTACTCACGTCCGGAAAATGCAAATCTCGTAAGAGAGGCGTTGAAGCTTGCGGGAAGAGAAGACCTTATCGGAACTTCGCCCGAATGCTTGGTTAGACCTGCGTTCAAGGGGGTTGAGAAAGGTTCACAAACCAAAAAATATTCTCAAGGTTTTGAAAAAAACTCTAAAGGGTTTGAAAAGGGTTCGAGAGGCAAACCGTCGGCTCGCGCAAAGAGCAAGCCTTACGGAAAGCAACAGAATTCCTCTATTGTTAAAAAAACAAAGACAGACAAGCTTCAAAGAGTTTTTGGCGCAGATGCGCAAAGAATCAGAAAAGAAGCTGATAAAATGGCTCGTACAAGCTCCGGAAAATCAAAAAAACGCCATTAAGGCGAAAATGCTTCGTATTTTGTGCGACTCAAAAAACACAAAAAACAAGGGCAGAAAACAATTCGTTATTTCTTATGCATTCTGCTTATATTGAAGCGAAATACGTCAAAAGACGGAAAAAGGAGAAAAAACAATCGGGAAAAGTTTTCCACATTCTCCACATTCAAAACAGTGGAAAAGTGTGGGTAAAATGAGTTGTCCGCCGAGAAGCCTTGACAATTCAAGCTTTTTCTGTGGAAGTTTTCCACATTCTCCACCGATAGAACGGTGGAAAACCATGAGGGTTGTACACATACCGCGTAGCAAAAATAATTGAATATAATAATTGTTTTTTTGGTTTTTTACTTTGCATTTAAAAGCTTTGTGAAAAATGCGAAATTCGATTTTTTGAAAATGTTAGTATTTTTTACGAATTTGTGCTTTTGGCACACAAAAACTCAAAACAAAGGGACCGTTTATGGTGAATTTAGGCATAAAATATACTGAAGCGAAGCGTGCTCTTTTTGATAAGGTCTTCGCAGAAAAATTGAATAGCGAGCAGAGTCGTGCAGTGTTTACACTAAAAGGACCGCTTTTGGTTCTCGCAGGTGCGGGAAGCGGAAAAACAACGGTGCTTGTAAATCGAATTGCTTATCTTATAAAGTATGGTAATGCGTATTTTTCGGATTTTGTTCCCGATACTGTGAGCGAGGAAACCGTATTAGCATTACAAGAGGCGCAAAAACTTTCTGTGGCGGATATTGAGGAAATATTGCCGGAGTTTATAACCGAGCCCTGTCCTCCGTGGTCGGTTCTTGCGATTACGTTCACGAATAAGGCTGCAAACGAAATGAAGGAAAGACTTGCTAGCGCGTTTGGAGACAAAAGTGTTACCGATTCTATATGGGCAGGAACCTTCCATTCGGTGTGTTTGAGGATACTTCGAAAGTACGGAGAGCGTCTTGGTTACCGCGACGGTTTTTCGATATACGATACAGATGACTCGAAAAGAATGATAATTCAGTGTATGAGAGAGCTTGATATTGATGAAAAAAAGCTTTCTCCAAAGGTCGTTGCAGGGGCTATAAGCAGATCAAAGGATAGACTTGTTTTTCCCGATGAGTTCGAAGCAAATAACGATCCGCGAAGCCGTGACGTTCAAAAAATATATTCTCTTTACGTTAAGAAAATGATGCAGAATAATGCCGTTGACTTTGACGATATTATTATGCAAACAGTCACGCTTCTTAACAATCATGCCGATGTGCGCGAGTATTACCAAAATAAGTTCAGATACATTCTTGTCGATGAGTATCAAGATACCAACTACGCGCAGTTCGCTTTAACGGAAATTCTTGCTGCGAAGCATAGAAACATAATGGTTGTCGGTGACGATGATCAAAGTATATACCGTTTCAGAGGCGCAACTATCGAAAATATTCTTAATTTTGATAAAACATATCCCGATGCAACGGTGGTTAAGCTTGAGCAAAACTATCGTTCAACCGAAACTATTCTCGAAGCCGCGAACGCTATAATTCATAATAATGAAAAAAGACACGCAAAGAGTCTTTGGAGCGAGAAGGGGCGAGGTGAAAAAATCACCGTAAGAGAGGCTGCCGATCAAAACGAAGAGGGCAGATATATTATTGATAAAATAAATCAAGGCGTTCGAAATCAAGGTAAAAAATATTCTGATTACGCAATACTTTATCGCGTTAACGAGCTTGCCAGAACGCTTGAAACCACGTTTGCAAAAAGCGGAGTTCCTTATAGAATTCTCGGAGGTACTCGATTCTATGACCGCAAGGAAATACGCGATATGATTGCTTATCTTTCGGTAATCAATACGTCGAGCGATTCTTTAAGACTCAAAAGAATCATCAACGAGCCGAAAAGAAAAATAGGCACTGCAACCGTTGATGCTATTGAAGAGATAGCAACGATGGAAGGCCTATCTATGTACGAGGTTATGAAAAGATCCGACGAGTACGTTTCTCTTGGAAAGAGCGCAGAGAAGCTTCGCGCATTCGTTGATATGATGGATAGCGTGTCAAGCGAAGGCGGAAATCCGTCGGACATAATTGCGCGCGTTTTTGAGCGAAGCGGGTATTTGGATATGCTGATTGCCGAGGGCTTCGAAGGGGAAGGCAAGCGCGATAACGTCAACGAGCTTATTGCGGGCGCATTGGAATATGAGAAAAGATGTATAGAAGTTGACACGGAGCCAACCCTTTCGGGTTATCTTGAAGATATTGCTCTTGTCAGCGACGTTGATAAATACGATGCAGATGCAGATGCGGTTGTAATGATGACGGTTCATTCCGCTAAGGGACTTGAGTTTCCAACCGTATTTTTGGCAGGTATGGAAGACGGAATTTTCCCATCAGAGCAGAATATGCGTGACGAGGAAGAATTGAGCGAAGAGCGACGTCTTGCATACGTAGCCATAACCCGTGCTAAAGATAAGCTATATATAACCTATTCGAAAAATAGAATTATGTACGGAAAAACAACTTATAATATGCTTTCTTCTTTCGTAAGACGCGAGGTTCCTCCGTCACTGATAGAAAATGATGTGCCACGAAGAGAGCCCCCACGCGTACCCGTGTCATATTTCGGCAATCAAAGCTATAGCAATAAGTATAATTCCGGCGCGCGTTCTGAAATGAAAAGAGCCCCCGATATTTATCCCAACAAGAAAAGCGGAGCAGCGGCATTCGGCATAGAAAAGCTTAATCCGGGTTGCCTTGTTTCGCACACGGTTTTTGGCGATGGAGTAATAGTTAGCGCGAAGGACATGGGCGGTGACGTTCTTTATGAGGTTGATTTTGCGTCTGTGGGAAAGAAGAAGCTTATGGCAACGTTTGCTAAGTTGAGGAAGTTGTAATGTGGGTAAATGAAAATAAAAGTTTACAAAAACCAATAAAAGCGTGTCTTTTTGACCTAGATGGTACGCTGCTTGATACGCTGAAATCGATACAGTATTATGCAAATAAAAACATATCACGCTATGGAATAAGTGCTATAAATCTTGATGAAACGAAAGTCTTTGTCGGTAAGGGAGCAAGGATTCTTATTGAGAAAATTTTTAAATCAAAGGGTATAGATTTAAACGAAGAAGAAAATGCGAAGCTTTTGGATTTAATACATCGAGAATACGTAGATGACTACGATTCCAATCCTTTGTATTTAACAGAGCCCTATGCAGGTATTCGCGAGCTGGTTTACTCGCTCAAAAAAAGAGGAATAAAGCTTGCGGTAATTTCCAACAAGCCCGATCCTACTGTTAAGCAATTAACTCGCTACTTCTTTGGAGAAAGTTTTTCAATAATAGAAGGCGCGAGCGAAAAAATGCCCTTGAAGCCGAATCCCGAATGGCCTCTCGATATATGCAAAAGACTTGATGTTAAGCCAAGCGAGGTCCTCTACGTAGGCGACACTTCAACTGACATGAAGACTGCGGTAAACTTTGGCGCGGGAGTTGCTGTTGGCGTTTTATGGGGATTTCGTGATAAGGATGAGCTTTGCGAAAGCGGAGCAGACGTTATCGTTGAGCATCCAAAAGAAATTGCCGAAATTATTGAAATGATAAATAAAGGGGTAAATGAAATTTGAAAATAATGAAAAGAACAATATCGCTCGTTTTGCTTTTATCATGCTTAGTTGCTATTTTAACCTCATGCTCGAGTAAAGTTAAATTCGAAGACGTCAAGTATGAGGAAAATGGTTTGAGGTTCTATTTGCCAAACACTATGCAAAGGCAAGAATCAAAGGATTATGAATTTTATTTCTCGGGTAGAACGATGGACGTTGCCTTCAGCGCGCTTAAGCTCACTGAGGAGTTTTTGAAGAAAACTGAAATAGAGCCCGGCGTTACTGCAAGTGAGTATGTTGACATGATTATAGAGAAGCGCGACTTGGTTAAATCCAAGCTTTATTACACTCACTACAAGGAAAGCGGTCAATACAACTTTAGATATAACTACGTTTCGGAATCCGGATTTGAAGTATTCTATTATGTGACGGTGCTTGGAACCCCCGATAATCTTTGGTATGTTGAAATGTGTTGCTCGCAAGATGAATCGAGTGCATATCTTGATATGTTTGACGGTTGGAGAAAGACCTTAACTACGTATCAATAACGTCTTTGAAATTTTTTGGTTGGTGTCACGCTTTGGTAACGCTGGCGTAATTTAGAGGTAATGGTATAAATTGATAACATCGGTGCTTTTTTTAATCGGCATGGTGTTCAATAAAACCTATAAAATTCCAAGTTGGTGGATTTTAAGGATAAAACTCATAAAAAGATACCAAAAAGCTTCTAAACTCTAAAAAACTACCAAAAGTTCGCTTAAAATCAAGGTTTTATCTTTAAATAGTACTATTTTTAAAAAATAACGCAGTTTAAAATTAACTAAACGTAAAAATATAGTTTTAACTAAAATTAAAAACAAAAAAACAGTAGAAATTCTAAAAAAGCCTTTTGCTATCGCTTCAAAAACACAAGAGCGCTTTTTTGAAAAAATCTACTGTTTTTTTATATAAATTAAGGATTTAATCTTTGATAAGTACCATTTTTGATGGATTTTTGCTACTGTTAGACGTAAAGCTCGACCTCTACGTTTAGCTTTCCTTTTTTTGACGTGCTTACCGGACCGTGATATATAAATCTGCCGTAACCGCGTACACTAATAACGTCGTTTGGTTTTGGAGTGTATGAGTTGTTTTCGCATAATTTTCCGCAAACGAAAACGAGTCGCTTTTTGAAAAGTGAAAGCGAGTCATCGCGTGACATCGAGTATATCTTTGAAATTGCCGCATCAATGCGTTCTCCCGATAGCTGAATAGTCTTGCGCTCGGTTTTAAAAAGCTCGATATTTGGAAGCTCGTCTGTAACCGAGGTTTTTACGTCGGTATGTTTTATTCTCTCAAGAGAAGATGCGAGGTAATCGGCCATATTTTCATTAACGAATACATATCCCGAATTGTTGATGATAACTATATCGCCGATAGCTTTTCTTTCGATACCGAGATTGAGTATCGCGCCAAGAAAATCGCGGTGGGTAAGCTTATCGGAAAATTTTGGGGCTTTGGGCTCTATTAGAAGAATTTTGATAGGGAACTCTTCCTCATACCCGAGCTCTTCCACGTCGCCAAAGCGTACCATAACTCGTTCGCAACCGTCTATGCCACCGAATAAAGTGTATTTTGCTCTGCCGAATTTCAGCTTCGCTTCATTGAATATCGATTGCTCGCTTAAACCAAGAAAATCCGAAAATAAATAGTATCCGTTATCACTTTTTCGGGCAAGCTCGATGAATCTTTTGTATAAGAGTTCTTCTTCTGCGTTCATTACATTATGTCTACGGGATACATGATTTTGAGCTGATTGATTTTGCTGTCGTAGGCGGCTCTTTTGCTCTCCATTTCAAGATGTTCTCGAATTGCAGATTTAACTTCTGCGAAATCAGCTACTCTGGAATCTTCCTTGGAATTAAGCTTTATAAGGTGATAACCGAATTGAGTTTTGACAGGAGTTTTCGTAATTTCGCCAACGTTCATTGAGAAAACTGCTTCATCAAATTCGGGTACCATTTGACCTTTTGTGAATTCTCCGAGAGAACCGCCGTTTTCTTTTGAGGGGCAAGAGGAGTTTTCCTTTGCAGCGTCCTCGAAGCTTATTTCACCGGATGCTATTTTTTCGTAAATGGAAACGGCAAGCTCTTCGGATTCAACCAAAATGTGACTGGCATTCACAACCGCGCCGCTTTCAAATCTGCTTCTATTTTCGTCGTAGTATTTTTTAACGTCATCTTCACTGACTCTTTTTGCGCCCAATATAGCCTTTTCGGCTGCATAATTTGCGAGAAGGTTGTCGCGAACCTTTGCGAGCTGAGCTCTGAAATCTGCCTCTGCCTCGAAGAGATTTCTTTTCGCATCGAGCAAGAGAAGCTTGGAGTCAATAAGCTGCTTTAAAATCATCGCTCTACCTTGGGGATTGTTGTAGCTTTCAGCTTTAGGTCCGAGAGTTGCGAGAAATTCATCAACCTCGGAAGATGTGATTGGCGTACCGCCAACTGTTGCAAGAATTTTAGTTTCCATAATATATCTCCTTGATTTTGTAAACAATTATTTTCAAATATTCGAATTATCGTATTCTTAATCCTTTTGGATAGTGATTTTTAACTCTTCCGGAACTAACCTTTCCGCCTCCCATAGAAGAGCCTTTGTATAGAAGTGCGCAGTATCCGGATTGCGATTCTCTTTGCACGTTTAGCTCTTCTCCTGCGAGATAAAGCTTTGCTTCGTCCTCAGATAAATCTATCTTGATTTTGAAAAGGTCTCCGTATGCGGAGAAGAATTGATGCGAGGGAAATAGGTTCTTACCGCGTATCTCTCCTATAAGTACGCCTGCGGAAAAGACGCTTCGAGGCGGGATAGGCATACCGTGTGAAATAATAACGAGGTTTTCACCGCATTTTTTTATTTTTCCGTCGGGGCGTTTTATGAGAGATGATTTAAAGAAGTCTTCTACAATGCGAAGCTCGTCACGAGTGGGGTCTTTTGCGCTGTCTTTATATAAAAACTCGCCACGCCCCCCATCGTTTTTCTGCATAAGGGCTATAAATTGCCCCTCGCCTATTGCTTTGTGAGGATAGAATCTGCGGCATTTATATAAATCGCTTTGAGTAGCGCCGTCAAACTCTATTCCGTCGGAGGTAACGTTTCTAACCTCCTCCTTCACGTCGCAGAGTGAAAAATCGCTGTGACTGTTTAAAAATTCGTCAACGGTCATTTCGTTTTCTTCGAGCGAATAGGTGCAGGTTGAGTAAAGAAGCTTACCGCCGCACTTTAAAATTTTTGAGGCGTTTTCAAGAATATCTTTCTGTCTTTCTTTGCAAAGCATGACGTTTTCTTCGCTCCATTCTTCTATTGCGGGAACGTCTTTTCTGAACATTCCTTCGCCCGAGCAAGGTGCGTCAACAACGACTATATCAAAAATGTTTTCGTAAAGCTTCGTAAACTCATTCGTATCAAGAGAGGTTACAATTCCGTTGCGGATTCCCATTCTTTCAAAATTTCCGACGAGAATTTTTGCTCTTTTCGGAACGTATTCGTTTGAGAGAATAACGCCATCTCCCATAAGAGAAGCGGCTATTTGAGTTGACTTTCCGCCCGGAGCGGCACAAAGGTCTGCGATAAGCATACCGGGTTCAATGTCAAGCACGGCGGCACTCGCCATAGCTCCGGGGTCTTGAACGTAGAATTGCCCCGATGCATGCGCGGGAGTATTTCCTATTCCGCTGATTTCTTCATCGAAGGAATAGCCGTGCTTCACGTAAGAAAGGGAGGAGAGCGGAAGATTTGAGCTTTTAATAAAATCTGTATCCGAGCATTTTAACGTATTGACGCGCAGTCCTTTTTTTGCTTTTTCTTCGGTGAGGGCGCGCTCAAAGTCGTCGTATTCGTCTTTCAGAATGCTTTTCATTCTTTCTTTGAATTTTTCGGGAAGCATACTCTCTCCTTTCAAAAAACGCCTTAACATTTTAGCAGATGTATTATTGTACAATATTTTGTCGATTAAGTCAACACTCGAACGAACGATTTTCGCTTAACTATTAAAAAATATTATTCTTTTTGCTTTTTTGCGTTATTTCAAGATTTTTTAAGGTTAATATAATAATTATAATATAGTGGCAGATTTGTGCGGTAACGTTAAAATTTGCCTAATACGAGAATGTTGTTAACGATGCGCCAAATTTTTTGGTGTAATGCAAAGAAAGGAATAAATTATGGCATTTAAAAACAGAAAAAATAACTATCCGCTTTATGAAACGACTAAATTCCGCGATTTCAGAGAAATGACTGAAAACGTAGCGAAGCGTTATCCCGATAAGGTGGCATTTCAGTATAAGCTCGAACCAAAGGATAAAGTAACGCAGAAGGTAACCTTTGCCGAGGCGAGAGAATTCATCAAAAATCTTGCAACCGAGCTTCATTCTATGAACGTTGCCGGCAAGCGCGTTGCAATTATAGGTCAAGCATCGGTTGAGTGGTTCTTTTCTTATACTGCTCTTATGTCTGTTGGTGCTATCACAGTACCTATTGATAAGGAGCTTCCCGTTGCTGATACCGCTTCTATCATAAATACCGCAGAATGCGAATACGTATTTTTCACCGATAAGATTGCAGAAAAAATTACGGAGCTTAAGGCATTAACTCCCACGCTCTCAAATTGCGTATCTATGGGAAACGAGGATATAGCTTGGGCAACGAAGCTTACAGCGCTCGTTGAAGCGGGAAAGGCAAGATGTGATGAGGGAGACCGTTCTTACTTTGACTATGAGATAGATGACAAAGCTCTCGCATCTATAGTTTTTACGTCGGGAACAACCGGCAAGGGTAAGGGCGTTATGCTTTCTCTTAAGAATATTTGCTCGGATATGGAGCAGGGAATGTATAACTTCAATATAACCGAGAGAACGCTCTTTGCGCTTCCTCCGCATCATACGTTTGGCTCTACCGTAAACTTTGTAGGTCACTTTGCTCAAGGATGCGAAATATACATTTCATCGGGAATACGCTATATTCTTGATGAGCTTAAGCTTTTCAAGCCCACTCACCTTATACTCGTCCCCCTCTTCGTAGAAACCTTCTATAAGAGAATTATGGCTACCGCGGAGAAGACGGGTAAGCTCGATAAGCTTAAGAAGGGAATTAAGATTTCTAACGCGCTTCGCAAAGTCGGAATTGATTTGAGAAAGAAGCTCTTCGGTGACTCGGTTCTTTCGAACTTCGGCGGCGAGCTTGAAATGATAATATGCGGAGGAGCAGCGCTCAACCAGACCATTATTGATTTCTTTGAGTCTATAGGCGTTGTAATTCTCAACGGATACGGAATTACCGAATGTGCGCCCCTTATTTCCTGTAACAGAAACGAGTGCAGAAAGAACGGCTCGGTAGGAATGCCAATTATAGGCGGCGAGGTTAAGATCGCCAATCCCAACGAAGCAGGCGAGGGTGAAATTTGTTATCGCGGTCCTAACGTAATGCTTGGATATTTCGGCGATGAGGCGGCAACCAAAGCGGTTATTGACGAGGACGGATTCTTCCATACGGGCGATCTCGGTTACGTAAAAATGTTCGGTAAGGATCAGTGGATATATATTACCGGAAGAAGCAAAAACCTTATAATTTTCTCTAACGGTAAAAACGTATATCCCGAGGAGATTGAAACGGATATTCAGGGCGTTTACGGTGTGAACGAGGTCGTTGTTTACGCCGGCGAATCGAAGTCCGATCCTTCAAAGGAAGTAATCGTGGCTGAAATTTATCCGGATTTTGATGCTTTGAAGCTTCATAATATAGATGATGCGCAGAAGTATTTCGATGATGAAATCAAGAAGATAAACGCTAAAAATGTTTCCTATAAGACCGTTGGTAAGGTTAAGATAAGAAACGAAGAATTCCCCAAAAATACATCAAGAAAAATAACTCGTTTCAAGCTTGATAAATCTATAGATTAACGCAGTTTGGACGTATATTGGCAATTTTACAAAAAATGCTAAAATTTAACGCAAAAAATATCAGTAATTGCTTGACAAAACTTTAATAATGTGTTATCATTAATTGTATCTATTTGGAAAGGAGCCGGAATATGAGATTTTTATCAAGAGTATTATGGCTTGTTACGTCCGGTGTTCCGTATTTTTTACTTTATCTTGTGTGCGGAGTTGCGTGCTGCTTGTCCATCGTTGGTATTCCTTTTGGAATCCAGTTCTTCAAGTTGATGAGAGTTGCGCTTAGACCGTATAGTTGCGACGTAGAGGTTGAGCCCGGCGAGCATCTTGTTTCTAACTTGCTTTGGGATGCTACTTTTGGTCTTGCAATAGCTATTGAGCAGTTTGCTTTGGGCATTGTATGGTGCGCTACTATCATTGGTATTCCTTTTGGAATTCATTCATTCAAGCTTATGAAGGTTGCTTACGCGCCTTTTGGAGCGGAGATAGATTTCGATTAATGCATTAAGCATTCAGTGCAATTTTAGAGGCTGTCACTATGACAGCCTCTCGTTTTATACAAGTGATTAGAACGCTTTTGAATTTATTTTAGTGTGAATTGTTGTAAACGTTTTTTTAAAAATGCGAGCGTACTAAAAAGGAGGTTTTATGAAAAGAGAAATAGAATTAACCACCGCAAACGGAGTTAAAATATATTCGTATAAAAATCCTGCGTTACATGGATTTTATATATCGCTTTTCGTTAAAGCCGGCGTTATGTATGAGTCGGAGCAAGAATGTGGAATAACGCATTTTCTCGAGCATGCCATCATAAGAAATATAAACAAGCTATATGGTATGAAGTTGTATTCGGAGCTCGATAAAAAGGGTGTAGAGTTCAATGCATCAACCTTTAGCGAAATGGTTCAATTCTATATAAGCGGAGCGTCATCGGAGTTTGTATTTGGAAGCGACGTTATTTCCAAAGCATTGGATTCTCTCGTTTTATCAAAGGACGAGATAGACGCAGAGAGAAAGCGTATCAAAGCAGAGATAAGAGAGAGTGACGATAAAACCTCTCTTGCATCCTTTTCTTCGAAGATAGTTTTCGAAGGAACTCCGCTTTCGCGCTCGATTATCGGAACGAATAGCTCGGTCGATAAAATCAATGCGACAAAGCTTGAATTATATCGAAAAAAGGTGCTGGCAAGCGGTAATATGTTTTTCTATCTTACCGGTAATTTTTCAGACGATGATATAGCGCATCTTACGAGCCTCATAGAGTCAAAAAACGTCTTAAAAGCTGTTGATAACAGGGACAACGTTGCCGCAGTACCCAAAGAATTTTCAAAAAGGCATGGTGACGTGTATATTAAAAACGCGGATTTTGCTATGGCTCGCTTTACGTTTGATATAGATATGTCAAAATTCTCCGTGGCGGAAATAGATTTGGTTTATGATATTCTGCTTTCAGGATATAATTCGAAGCTTTTTGTTGAGCTAAGTGAAAAAAGAGGACTTTGCTACGATATAAGCGGTGGTACTGAAAGATATAAAAATATAGGTACTTTTCATTTTTCATTCGAGTTAAAGCAAAAGGATTTGTATGACGCGGTTGGTATAGTTGTGGATATACTTAGTGAAATGAAGAACAAAATTCTCCGTGAAGATGAATGTATGAAAGCGGGATACGTGAGTAATGCTTACATGCTTTATGACGATTTTAGAGAACTAAACTTTACATTTTCATATGATAATCATATTATGGGAGAAAAATATTCATCTATAGAGGATAGAATAAACCGTTACAAAAAAATAAAAACCGAAAGAATTCGTGAGGTTGCTAACGATATTTTTGCGTTCAATAATCTCACCTTCACTATGAAAGGCGATAAGAAAAAAATCGATAAGGAGCAAATTCTTGCTCATCTTAAAAGATTGTAAAAACGTAAAATCAACTTGAACAAACGAGCTGTCTTGTTGAAATTTAAGAAAACAAACGCAAGACATAAAAAGATATTGAGTATTACTAAACGTTTATTATAAAGTTTTTTAAGCTTGTATAAAGAAACGGCAGAAGCACTGTTTTAACCGATAATGCTTCCGCCGTTTCTCTATTATTATGCGACAATATGTTTGTAATTGAATTTTATATTAAGAATGAAAGGAATCCAAGCACTCCGTAGCTTGCGAGGCACATTATAAGTCCGCATCCCAAAACACCGAGCGTTATGGCGAGAAAGGATTTAAGTTTAGGGAATCCAAACAGTGCCGCCACGAGTGATCCCGTCCAAGCTCCCGTTCCGGGAAATGGGATAAGAACGAAAAGTAAAAGTCCTAAAAAAGCGCCCCTCGGCATTTCAGAGCAAAGAGTCGAACAATCTGTGTTAATCGAATTTGCGGTAGAACCAAATTCAGCGGAATTCAACGTTTCATGGGAGTTGTCCGATGATTTAGCGCCTATTTTATGCTTGTTTTTCATAGCCTTGCTTCTCACCCAACGAACTATGGGACGAAAAATTTTAAAGCGCTCCATAATGTCAAGCACGTAGGGAATAAGAAGTAAAATAAACGGTACGGGTATGAGATTTCCTACCACCGCTAAAATGTAATTAAGGTAGAAGGGAAGTCCAAGCACGCTACCTACGGGAATTGCTCCTCGAAGCTCAATAAGAGGTACCATTGATATGAAGAGTACCCAAAAAATATTTCTTGTGTTCATTTTGTTTCCTACTGTTTTTAAGATAATCTTATTGTATCACAAAAAACTAAAAAAATCAAGCGTAGCTTATTGCGAACGCTTGATTTTTTATTTTTAAATTGTCATTAAGTTACGCTTGCGGGAGAGTTGCGTTGTTTTTTTCAAGTTTCTCAGCTTCGTCGATCTCATCGTTTCGGGGTTGATGCGAGCCTTTGATTTTATCAACGAGTTTGCAAAGTCCGTATCCCGATTGCATGCCGAGCGTCAAAACAACCGTTACTCCAAGGTAGTAAGCAAGAACGGTAGCCTCATAGCTTCCGAAAATATCAAGCATATATATTGCATATCTATTTGGGTTAAGGTTGAAGCAATACGTGTCGAGTACGAGATTTAAGAAAATACCAAAGCTTATCCAGCCGAGTAAGAAAACTATCGCCTTTATCCAGTGATTGAAGTCGGGTTTGACTTGTCCTGTGAGCATGAGATAAAGTCCGAAAAGCGCCGCCAAGATGTGACACATAGCCTCTGTGGCATAAGCGAATGTTGCCTCTGTTTTGTAGTTGAAAATTACCACGTATTCCGGGCTGATAAGTGTTGCAAGAAAGAGTCCAAGGTGCAGAAACGCTATTGCCGAATATGCGTATTCCTTCGTTTTTTCGTTCATAAAAACTGTAAGAGGAATAAGAGTGAAGGTGAATGGACTTATGTTTTCAAGGGTCATAAATCCATCCTTTAACCATCCCTTTTCGGCATAAGCGATATTCCATAAAAGATAAAGAATCATATCGACTATTATGAAAACAGTCGTGCAAATCTTTATGTTCAGCTTATCTCTGTAGAAACAGAGAAAGAATAGAGTGATAAAGTAACATGCAACACCAACGCCGAGCATTAATTGCATATTCATAAGGAGTACCTCTTAATCTTCGGAGTCTTTATTGGATGAGTCAGGCTCTTCGTCCGTGTAACCGTAGGAAACGGTTATGTTTCCGCTAACCCAGTCACTTGCCCATTGTGACGGCAATTCATCCGCGGATTCTGCATATACGTACACGGTAGCTTCGTTAGTATCAAATGCCGCGTGACCGATGATTTTTGTGTTTTTGGGTATTACAACATATTTAAGAGAAGAGCAGCCGGAGAATGCGTATAACTGAATCGTATGAAGCGTGTCGGGAAGATTTATGCTTTCAAGAGCGGTGCAATTTGCAAATGCAGAAGCGCCGATTGATAGATAAGGCTCGATAACGGTGATTTCTTCTTCGTTTTCCGCTTCATCAAATATGTTTTCGCGCTCCTCAACTTCGTAGAACGTTACTTTTTTAAGGTTGGAGCAACCCTCAAACGCGCTATCGCTTATGCTCTTGATGGTGGACGGAATTCTAATTTCAACGAGCGAGTCGCAACCGATGAAGGCAAACGCGCCAAGCTCTTCAATGCGTTCGGGAAGGGTTATGGATTCAAGGCTCTTGCAACCCGAGAATGCGTAGTCACCTATTTTGAGAGTAGTGTCCGGCAATTCAATGGAAAGCAACTTTTCGCATCCCGCGAAAGCCCTGTTACCTATTTTAAGAATACCGTCAAGAAGATGAATGTTAGTGATTTTTTTGCGATTTTCAAACGCGTTGTCGGTTATTGCGAGAACCTTAAGGTCATTGTGGTATGCGCCGATGTAAACATTGCCGGCAAGATACTCGTAGCATCCTGAAATTTCCGTGTAGGTTGCGCCGTCAATTTGGTTATAAACGATACCGGGTGTGGTTTCATATTCCCATATTGCCGTGATTTTAATGTTATGCGTGATTTCACGGTAATTTCCGCTCCAACCACGAAGATAGTGACCTTCTTTAGCAACCGAGGGGGGATTGGCGCTATGTCCTTGAGTTACGTGTTGCTCAAGATTTCCCGATAGCAATGTTCCTCCGTCGATGTCAAAAATAACAGTGTATTGCTTCTTTCCTGAAAAGAATATCAAAATGAGGACTATTGCTATTGCGATAAATTCAACTCCAAGAATGAGAGCAAGCTTTAATTTGTGTTTCATTTTGCCTCCTTAAAACGTTTTCTCGTCCAATATAGCGTGGGATGTGATAAACGAAAAAATAATTAATAGCATATAAATAATATCACAAATGCAGACAAATGTCAAATATTTTTTGTTAACTTTTTAAAAACACCCCCAAGCTTGTTGGAATTTCTTTAAACCATTAGCTTGGGGGATTTTGTTTTGTTGTTAACTTTGAGTTGAAGGTTTAATTTTCGTCATTAAATACGATAAGAGCGAGCATAAGACTAACTGCGCTTCCAAAAATAAACAATACTCCAAGGTTACCGATAAGGTTACTGACGAAGGGCTTGCCGGGTTCGGGATTCCAGGTGAGAGATATTCCCGAGTCGGTTACGAAATGGAAGAAGAAATAGTTTATAACGAAGATGCACGCTGCTATAATGATCATCCATAACGAAAGTTTTAAAAGTTTGTTTTTCATTTTTTACTCCTTTATATGTAGATGTGTTTTATTAATGTTTTAAACTTCGTTTGTTTTTCTTGAATAATAGTCAAAAGGATCTATTCTCAATCTTTTGAAGTACTCAACGTTTTCAAGGCTGTACTCGCCATTCTCTTCTACAAGGAAAAGAACGAATATAACTCTCGGTTTAGTCTTGTGATATATTACCTTTTCGATATTTGCAGATTTAACCTGATATTCTTCGTATTCAAATTCATATTCGTCGCTGAAGATGATTTCGTTGTAATCGGTCGAGTGGAAAGCGTCTTTTGTTGTTTTTTGACGCGTGTCACCCGTAACCTTTGCCATTAACGCTTCAAAGTCTGCTTCGGGCATTGTTATGTCAAGATAGATTTCGTAAGCAAGCGTGGGGGCACTGTTCATAGCGTAATAATATCTGCTAACGGTGTACGCCGATATGCTCTCGGGATAATAATCGGGTATCTTTACCGAGCTGTTAAAGCTACCGTATTTTGCGGGATCTGTGATATTTTCGGATTTACCCGACGATAAAAGCGCGCTGCCGAGTATAAAGAGAGAGCAACCTGTATTTGCTACGAGTGAGATACATATAACCAATGCTAAAAGTATTTTCTTCATAAATTCCTCCGTCCTGCGCGCAATTGTTGATTGTTTGCAGGTTTTTTAGTTTTTAATTTATTTTAACGTGTCGATAAAATGAAATTTTCATCGCGGATAAGCTGAAAAACGAGAGTTTAGTCAGAATCCGTAAAAGAATTCATATTCTCTGCTTTGCCGAGCATAAAGGTAGCCAATACGATAAGCAAAATACCCAACGCTGAAACGAGACTTGGAATTTCGAAAAATATAGCCGCACTGAAAAGCGTAGCCGCAAGAGGCTCTATAATGCTTAAAGCAGATGCTGTACCCGCAGGTAAATCTCGCATTGAAAGCGTGTAGAAGAAGTAGGGAAGAACGAACGTGAAAATGCCAAGTCCAATCATGAGAGGTACTGTAACGGCGGGAGCTTGTGATGCGTTTGAGAAAATGTGTGACGGTCTTGCTGTAATAAGAGCGGTTAAAGCCATAAACAAGAATCCGTAAAGAGAAAGGGTTATAGGATTGAGTCCTCTCGAAAGAGCAATTTTCGTTATAACGTTATATGTCGCGTAAACGATTCCCGAAAGTACGCCAAGCAATATGCCGAGCGGATTGAATTCGAGACCGCCGATGATTCCCGACGTCAAAGCGCACCCTATAAGCATAAGCGCAATAGACGCGGTTTTAAGTTTTGAGTTTTTCTCCTTTAAGAACGCCACCGAAAAGGCGGTTACGTATATCGGAGCTGTGTACATGAGAACGACTGCAGTAGCAACCGAAGTCATCTGCATTGAGGAGTAATACAGAGTTGCAGTGCCGTATAGGGTTATACCTGAGAACACGGAAAAAATCAAATCCTTCAAGCCTATTCGCATAATACTTTTATTGAATATCAACGTATAAATCAGCATAGCCAGGAAGGATATAGTTCCTCGTATCAAGCTGAGCTGGGGAGCGGTGAAACCGTAGGGCGTCAGAAACTTGACGAATATTCCCGACGTTCCCCATAGCATTCCCGCAAGAATTATGTAAACCAACGCTTTAGTTTTCATTTAAAGCCTCCGTGATACAGTTAAGAAGCATATCCGTATCGGTTTCCCCAAGGTCAAAGCAATTAAGGCTTTTGGGCATTTCAGAAAACAGAGCGTTGTAGTGGCATATTGCCGCAACTGCGCTTCCCGCGTATGAGGGGTGCGAAAGATCGGGCTTGTATAACTCGAAGCTTGGCATGGAGTTTAAAATTTTCAAGAATGCCTTTCCTACATGAGAAATCTCGGAGAATGACTTTTGTGCTGCTAAAATGTAAGCTTCGGTTAGCTTTTTATACATTTCTTCGCTTGTTAGGTCTAATTCTTTAAGCTTGTCAGAACCCGTTTTTCTGCCCCAAGTAGCGTAAAGAATTGTTCTTTTTGCGTTCACAAGCTCTTTGAGAGATTGAACTCCGTATAAGAATTTATCAGCGTTAACTATAGGGAAAAAGCTTTGCTCTTGAAGGAACAGAGCGTCGTATTCTTTTTGAGCAACTAAAAGCTTGATTTTTTCTCCGTATTCATCGCCTTCTTCGAGGTTTGAATAAAGGTGTCTGCCTCCCTTTGTTACGGAATCGGCAACAAGCTCTTTTCCGTTTTCGTTTGCAAGCGCCTCCAAAAGCTTCGGCATATCGTTAAAAAACGTATAACTGTTTCCAATAAAAAGTATTTTCATGTGTCACCTCGTGTGAAAAATATACTGTTAAATAAGCAAAAGCTCGTCAAAACTTACAATATATTTATCGGCAATGCTTTTCATTTCTTCAACAGAATCATCGGAAGATTTGTCATATATTCCAAAGGAAATCATACCGCCTTCCTTGGCGGTTTTTACAGCATTGACGTTATCGTCTACAAAAATTATATTTTCAACCTTTTCTCCTATTTTTTCGGCGGCGAGCCTATATATTTCGGGATTGGCTTTCGTGGTGCTAAAATCATCACAGGACCATACGTTGTCAAAAATATCAAAAATACCGAGTCTTTTTAAACACGTGTCCAAGGCTGAGTGGGGACTGGCGGTTAAAACGTTAAGACTGTCACCTCGTTCTTTTAATTTCAAAAGCGTTTCGATAACCGTATCCTTTGCTTCGATTTTGTTCGTATATGCATCTTGCGCGTAAGCTTGCATTGTCTTCATCAAATTTTCAACGCTATCGTTTATACCGAGCGTTTGAAAATATTTCGCAGTCCCCGCATACCCCAGGGGCGTGATGATTTTTACTATATCACTTTCATATTTTATTTCGTTCTCGTCAAGAATGCGAAGCATTAAACCGACGAAGTAAGGCATCGAGTCAACAAGTGTGCCGTCAAAGTCAAATAAAAATGTGTTCTTTTTGTTCATTTGAGTATCCTTTTTATGATTGCTTTTAACCGAAGACCTCGGCTGCTGCAACGGTTTTGATGAGGGATAAATCTATTTTATCTCTTCCGTAAGCATCCAAAAATCTTTCAGCATATTTGTTTGTTTTAAGGTTAAACCAAAGAGTCCATACTCCCCAGAATATATCTATATGTCTGTCACCTACGCCACCGTTTCCAAGGTCAATAAAACCTGAAAAATTCCAGTTATCAAGCATTATATTCGGCAAACAGTAGTCACCGTGTAAAAGCACGTCGCTTTTAAAGCCGCTTCTTCCATCATTTAAAGCGGAGTAAGCCTCAAGCGCGTTTTTGTAGCCGAAGCTATCGGGGAATGCCGATTTATCGTAGTTGCCGGTTGCATAGTTTTTGTCCGCGAGGGCGAGGTAATCTTTCATTCTGTTTTGTACGGGACAACCGGTAAAGTCAGTCTCGTGCAGAAGCCGTAAGCGTGTTGCGATAGTGTCGCACAATTTCTTTGGATTATCAAGATAAACCGAGTGAGTGCAATCTTCGCCCGATATTGCCGTGGTTAAAAGCATGTCATTTCCATCGTTTGAAGCGTAACGAATGACTTTTGCGCCAAGACCTTTCGAGTGAAAATACGCAGTCATATCAGCTTCGGACTTTAATTCTCCGGCCTTGTTTATTTTGAGATAATAGCCGGTGTCCTTTTCGATAAAGTACACACGCGCCTCGGGGGAGCATGAGCTATCGAAAATTTTTGCGTCTTTTATGAGGCTTGAAAAATCCTCGGGCAGTGAATAAGGAATTTTATCTATTAGCGTTTTTTTCATATAAATCAAACTTTTCTTTTAAAGTTACCGAACACTTCGTTTACCTTTTCGAAGCTTGCGAAAGTTCCGGGATAGCTTTTAATTATTTTCATCATTTCTCCGATTTGGCGTTTGTTTACTATGCATATAAGAACAAACTTATCGGTATCAGAGTACATTCCGTGAGCTTTTATAAGGGTTACACCGTGTTTAAGGCGGGTGATAAGGTCTGCGGAAAGCTCGCTTGGCTTGTCTGTAACAATTTCGAATCTGTAGCCGTCCTTGATACCGCCGAGACCGTGGTCAACGATAACGTTCGCGATAAAGAGGTTTATGAGCGTGCAGATAACGGGCGTGATTTTCATACCGTAAACGAAAAAGGCTATAAAAACAACTGTTGAATCGAGTATAAACGAAACATACGCTATATTCATCTCTGGGTGAGCCTTTTTTAGCAGAGCGGAAATTCCGTACGTTCCGCCGCTTGCACCGAATCTTTTAAGCATAATTGAAAATCCAAAACCGGAAATAACACCCGTTGCAATACAAGCAAACACGATATTGAAATCATCACCGCTCGTGGCGAGTGAGTAGGGCTTAAATCCAACGAGGTCATAAAGAATAGGCATTAACGATTGAATGCATATATAAGCGCTTAACATAATTCCGAGCTTTTTGTTTATCTTCGCGCTGACGAGAATAAATATCGGCAGGTTGAATGCGATCATTAACAATGACCAGTTTACAGCGTTATTTAAGAAGTGATGTGTTATCGTTGCAAGACCGCCAACTCCGCCGGGAGCAAATCCATTACTGTTCTGGAAGAAGTAGTAAGCAGTTCCGACTATCATACCGGCTACGATAACGTGCAAAACGTCAAAAATCAAGTATTTAGAATTGTTGTTCGTTTTCATATAATATACCTTAATAGTCCTCGTCAAGCGGATCGAATCTGTCTGCGATAAAATTTAAAAACTCAATAAAATCGTAAAGATCTTGCATTCCCTTGAAGGGGCGAATTATGCGCCAATGATCAAATTGAAAACCGTGAGATTCGCAAAGCTCTTGCCATTCGGTAGGTTCAACTTCGTCGAAAACCTCTTTTGTTTCGCCTAAATCATTAAGAATAATCTCATCACCGCGATCGTAAAGGGTAATGGGAAAAGAGTGGCATCCATCAAGAGTTCTGTTTGTTCTGATAACTTCGCAATGCGGTGCCATGCGGAGTGTTTCAAACTCGGTTCTTACCAACGCTAATGCTTCTTGATACGTCATATCTTTATTCTCCTATTTTAATAGAAAGGCGATTTTTAGCTGTAGTGAGCGCACTCTTTCGGAATGTCTCCGTGTGATTTTTTATTTTAAGGTAATCGTTCGTGAGTATTGTGTCAATACCCATTTCGAGAAATTCAAGTGCCTCATCCGGCTTGTCCGACCAGAATACGTTGCATAAAATTCCGTTCGCATGGGCTTTGTTAACACTCTCTTGATTGAAATACGGCTTGAAGAGCTGAACCTTGTATGCGCCGAGAGAAATAGCTCTGTCAACTATTGACATAGGGTCGCGGTTTCCGTCCCAACCAACGCAACACTTAATATCGGGCGCATACTCCATAGCCTTTTTAATAGCGAGGTCATTTGACGTCATAAAATAAACGTGTCTTTCGCAGTCGTATTTTCTGATGAGCGCGACTATTTCTTCAAGCATATCGTTTTCAAGCTTATAGTCCCATATCTTGACGTGAATATTCATTATAACGCGTCCTGAGAATTTTTGAAGTATTTCTTCAAAAGTTGTTATCTTGAGTCCGCCGAACTTATCTGCGGATTTTATGCCGAAGTCGAGCTTTGAAAGCTCCTCGTAAGTATGCTCGTAAATTTTTCCGTGACCGTTGCTTACGCGATCAAGCGTATCGTCATGGCAAGAAACGAGAACTCCGTCTGTAGTTGACCAAAGATCAAATTCAATCTCTTCCGCGCCAAGCGCAACCGCTGCTCCAAATGCCGGCATAGTGTTTTCGGGTGCAGCAGTGCTAAATCCTCTGTGAGCGCAAAGTCTTGGATATGGCATAACAGAATCGAAGGGAACTACCGAAGCACCGCCGTTGCGGTAAAGCCAGGGTCTGCGACCCTCTTCCATGTATTGATAATGCGCTTTAGGCGAACCCCCGTGTCCTGCCGCCTTATAGTACTTTTCATGGGGGTCTATGTCGCATACGCCGAGTCCCGCACTGCTCTCCATATTGAGAAGAATTTCGCCTTTAGGGGAAACGACCATACTGCAACCGCAAACTCTCGAGTTCTCACCAAGCGAAACTGATGCGCGTATAAGATAAGCGTTTGTATTATAGCAAAGAAATTTGTTTATGATAGAAAGCGCCTCGTGTGTGTCGGTTCTTTGGAGCGAGCAACCGATGATTATATCCACGTTTTCACGCGCTATCCTTGCAAAATTTTCGTAGAAATAGAAGTCATAGCAAGTGAGAAAGGCGAATCTCAAACCCTCGCGCTCCATAATCATCGGCTCGGCAGTCTCGTAGCTATACGCAACGTCAACTTCATATCCGCCCTCGTCATTCGTTCTGACCTCGCTCGGAGCGGGATGGGCTTTGAAATATTTTGTAATAAGATTTCCGTTTCTGTCAAACGCGTAAGTCGTATTTCTTATTCCGCCATCGCACATGCAACCGGCATTTACAAAAACAATGGAATTGCATCGTCTTGCGGTTGCAGAAACCTTTTCCAAAAGAGTCTTGTTGTATTTATCAAACGCACCGTAAAGCCCCGGTTTGCCGTGAACGTCTGCGGGAGCGTCGCTGTATTCGGGGAGAACTATTATATCCATGCTTTCATCGCAACCGTCGAGCATCTCGAGTAGTCCGTTGAAGCAAGAGTCAATATCAAGATCATTGAAGGAATATTTAGGTTGGAGAACACAAACTTTCATTTTTACTTCCTTAATCTGTGGTTAATTGAATGTACTGTTTTTGTAAAATGCAATGGTATTTATTGTTTATTTGTTCGGCAAGCCTTAACGAAATCTTCGAAAAGCGCAAGGTTGCTCTCTTCGGTTTCAATAAGTCTTTCGGGATGCCATTGGTATGCCCTGATATAAGGAGACTCTGTTGAATAAATTGCTTCGATTATTCCATCGTCAGCTAAAGCCATAACCTCAAGTTTTTTACCAAGAGTCTTTATTGCTTGATGATGAAAACTGTTTGCGCTTACCGTATCGTTGGAAATTAAATCTTCAAGCGGTGTCCCTTTTACAATCTTAACTTTGTGCGACGGCATATCTTTAGGCTCTGTTTGTCTGTGCTGTATATAGCTTTTTGTTTCGCTCGAAATATCTTGATAAAGCGTTCCGCCGAGAGCAACGTTTATAAATTGCGCGCCCCGGCATATCGCCATAATGGGCTTGTCGGTCGGATATATCTTTTCAAAAGCTTTAAATTCAAGCTCGTCGCGATAACGCTGTATATCTGCGCAAGCTTCCTTTTTTTCTTCTCCGTAACGGCAGGGCTCAATGTCAGCTCCACCTGTGAACAAGAATCCGTCGCAAAGACCGACGAACGCATCAATGCTTTCGTCATTTTCAACGTACGGCAAAAGAACGGGAGCGCCGCCGGCACGCTCTATTGCTTTCGTGTATGTGTTTTGTAATTTCGTAGTAATTTCGTCATCGACAACCCCAAATATGCCGATAATAACCTGACCTTGCATAGAGTGACCTTTCGTGAAGAGTGTTTAAGTTGTATTTGTTTACATTTAATGGCAACTGAACAACTAAATTATTGTATGTATGTCTCTATATTTTTAAACCACAGTAAAACAAATTTTAGTGATTAAAGATTAAAATTTAAAACTCAAGTTAGCCAAAAACCAATAGCGTCTTCGTAGTATGAAGCATCGACACCATCGTGTTTTATCCAAGCTACGTAGAATATTATATTTTCTTCCGAGCGATCTAAAAGTCTAAATGTAAATCCACTGTCATCTTCTGAACGTTCTACACAGTATCTGCGAAATTTCGTTATATCATATTCAAAGGGTTCTTCGCGGGTTGCATTTTGTTGGCAACGCTTGTAGTGGAATAACAATTGACGATTCATTTCCTTGTCATTTGGATCATACATTCCAAGACCTAATGTCCAACCGTCTTTTGTTATGACTAAAGCCTCGTTAGCTTCGTCGCTTGATTGAAATTCAAGTTTTCCGGGAGTGAACATTATTTTAAAGTCTCTGCCAAAATCGAGATCGTTTGTGTTGATGATTATTTTATATGACGTTTCCGTGTGTAGATATTTTCCTGTAGGAACAGTAAATTTCTCATAAACTTCGTAAGTTAAGGTTATGATGTTTTTTGAAATAGTGAACGGAATGGTTTTATTGCCGTCTGTGATTAAGACGATGCCTATCGGTGTTTCAAGTTGCTTTAATTCTTGTTTTTTCATATCAAAAACTCCTTTCGAGACAAACCACGCTTTCAACGCGGACGGGGACTCTAAAAGGTCTCAAAATGGTCAAAATATGGGGGTGGAAACTCCAAAATGTATATTTTATTTCCCATTCAACGTAATTTTGTATTAGTGGATAGAACTTGCCTTTTCGACAAGCCATGTCAGTTGTTCTGGAGAAGTTTCCTTAATAAAGAAACAAAGGCTTCCCACATCCATTGCTTGAATGACTAATGGTCTTTCATCTTCAAGTGACATATGCACCACTGCTCTATATGGAACATCAAAATGATATATTTTTCCAAAATGGCAAAAGGCGATGTGAATTTCCTCGGCTCCAAAATAAAGGCGTGTTTCACACACTTCTTGTTTCAATCCCTCGCCATAATGCATAAAGGCAAAAAATATTTGTTCGTACGGAACGTCACGTGTGGCTTCGTATTCTGTGAATTTTGCTTGCGCCTTGGGGTTTTCGAACGAAAACGGCTTTTGGAATTTTTCAACAATTATCCAAATGAAATAAAATGCAATTGCCCAAGCCAATCCGAGTCCTAAACAAATCAATGCCCAGTACCAAGGATAACCAATTTCAGCACCAAATCCAAAGAAAAATGGAATGGCAACCAATACACCTCCTACAAGGCATATAAGGAAAAACTTTTTTCTAAACTTTTTATCCACGGGTTATCTCCCTTTAAGATGTACTCACAAATGATTTTTCTATATGTTATACCAAACAGATGTAAATTGAAGTTTCGAGTTTTGTTCAAAATCATTATTTGTCCCAACGAAAAATTGGGCATTTTTTGATTTTGAACACAAGCTCGAAAGGAAACATATATTCCGTTAAAGGATATATGTTACTCTCGCGCCGAGGGCGTGACACGGTACGTCGAAAGCGTTCTTCGTTCTTGCCTTGCGGCAAGCCCTCGAAAATCTCGAAGTCAATCTATCCTTACGTGCAAGCACGACGGCTATATTGACATCGGATTTTCTCTGTTTGTCTTACTCGCGAGTAAGACAAACCACGCTTTCGACGTGACCGGTCATAGGGAACATATCAAACGGCTTCACTTCATCCGTATCAAATCCAAACATTCTGAATCGTTTAATATCTCTCGCAAGCGTAGTAGGATTGCACGAAATATAGACTATTCGTTTCGGGGAGAGGGAAGAAACGTATTCTACGAGTCGTTCGTCACAACCTGCTCTTGGGGGGTCGAGGATTATTACGTCGGGCGTGATTTTCTTGCCCATTTCGTTTTCGGCATTTTCGAGCATTGCTTCTGTGTTTTTGGCATCACCCGTGTAGAAATATGCGTTTTCTATTCCGCAAAGCTTCGCGTTATACCGTGCGCATTCAACCGCCGAATCTACTATTTCTATTCCGATAAGCTCCTTTACGTCCTCCGCCATTGAAAGACCTATCGAGCCTGCTCCGCAGTAAAGGTCGAGAAGCGTATCGCTTTTATTTAACGAGGCAAGACGGCGAGCTTCGTTGTATATGAGCGTTGATGTGCCGTGATTGACTTGATAGAATGAGGGTGCTGTAATTTTAAGCGTTGCTCCTGCGAGAGTGTCTGTTATATAATCTTTGCCGAAGAGCGTTTTATATTTTTCACCGAGAATAATGTTAGTGTTCTCTTTGTTTATATTTATAAGTATGCCGCATATATCGGTAAAGTGTTCGGTCAAATTGTTTACAAGTTCTTCGGAATGCGGAATAGAATCTCCGTTTATAACGAGCGTTACGAGAATTTCGCCCGAAATTTCACCGCGCCTTATATATACGTGCCTCAAAAGCCCCGTACCGTTTTCTTCGTCATATACGGAAAGTTCGCGATTTTTAAAGAACGCGCGAAGCAATTCAAGTATTTCGGAGAAAACGCGAGGGGATATAGGGCAGTCGGCTGCTTCGCATACCGTGTGAGTTTTTGGCGCGTAAAATCCTATAACGTACTCACCGTTTTTGTCCTTTGAAATTGGGTACTGCGCCTTGTTTCTGTATTCGAAAAGCTTGGGAGAGGGAACTGTTGGCAAAACTCTAATATCAGCAAGCCCTTCCTTCATAAAGGCAGAGCGCACTGTGCTTTCTTTTATTTTGAGCTCTTCTTCGTATCTTATTTCGCGGTATGCGCAAGATTTGCATTTGGTATTTTTGCATCTGTCTTCGCCGCGAATTTCTGATTTTTCGGTGAAGGATAAAATTTTACCAACGTAGTATGATGATGCAGTCTTGATGATTTTAACCTCTACGTTATCTCCCGTTACCGCACCCGAAACAAACACAACCGCTCCGTTATACTTTCCGACGCCAAATCCAAGATTCGTTATATCTTCAATTTTAAGATTTATTATGTCGTTCTTTTTTAAAATTGCTTGCTTTTTCAAAATAATCTCCCATTTTGTAAACAACTGTAGTCAAAATTTGTTATACAAAGTCATCTTTGAATTTGTTTCTATATTCTTTAGGCGTCATGCCAAACTGAGCTTTAAAGCTTTTTGTGAAGTATGAAGCGTCGGTAAATCCTGTTTCATCGGCAATGTCTGCGATGGATTTATCCGAATAACGAAGCATACTCAAAGCGTATTTTATTCGATACTGAATAACGTACTGATGAAGTGTTATTCCTTTTTTATCTTTGAGCATCTTGCTTATGTAGAATGGGTGGTATCCAAACAGCGCTCCAAGCTCGGTGTTGGATATTTCATCGTGAATGTTATCGCGAATGTATCCGTCGAGATTTTCAACCATGGAGGATGGAAGCGCATTGGCATCGGAATGCTCTGCAATTTTTAGAAGAACGAGTTTAAGCATTGCCGAAAGTTCCGCAAGATAAAAGCCTTCAGCAGATGTGAAAATGTTACTCATTCTAATGAAGTTATCTCTTTCTGATTCAACGTCGGAAAGAAGTATTACGTTTTCAAATGCCGCAAAATCGGTTACCGTATGGCAAAACTCGGCTTTGTAATCGGTTTCCAAAACGGGTGCGAGCCATTCGCCTTCACCGCCAAAAGCATCTGTAAAATCAAACGATGCAACAACGGCGCGCATATACTTGCTCTTGAATTGATATGGAGTTCCCGCAGGAATATATAAAAGATTTCCCGCAGAGAGTCTTTCTCTCTTTCCGCCCTTTATTGAATAAGTCAATTCGCCCGAAATGAGATATACTATTTTTGAATCGTAAGATACGCAAGGCTCGTTTCTTTCAAGCTTTTCGTATGTTGCGATAGAGTGAATACAAGGGTTAAGATTAGTTAAATTCATAATGACCTCTTATACTTTAATTATTACGTGCCTGCGAAAATCCTCGCAGACGCTCGTGCGCGTTAAATCTTTTTATATTTTAACATTTATTTTAGTGAAAATCAATAGTGAAGCGCAAAAAAGAATATATATACGTCAAAAAAGCAAAATGTATTATATGGCGTACGCTAAAATGCAAAAGTGAAAACGCTGCGCAGTTGCGTTTTCACTTGTGTTTTTTGATTATAGAGTTTGAGTGCGTTTGAATAATGACGCTATAAACAGATGGGAACGCTGAAAGCATGCCTAAATATAGTGTGCTAAAGGTTATATTTGAGTTAAAACTTAACACGATACACTATCAAACGGTAAAACAAAGAATAAAATTCGAAAAAATTACTTGAAATAAATTTTGCAATAAGATAAAAGAAGCATTGGATAGGAAAGACGGCGTATAGGATTGCTTAAAAGCGCGTGGTTGGCATCGGGAAGATAAACAAAATCGTATTTAACCCCTACCGTGTCAAATTTTCGCATAATGGATTCAGCGTTTCCGAAAGGAACGGTAGTGTCACTGCCACCGTATATAAAAATTGATGGCGGCGCGCTTTTGGTAACGTATGTTGATGGAGAAATAACTTTAAATATTTCGTCGGCTTCTCCGTTTGAGAGCATTTCGGGAGTTATATCTTTTCCGCTTAACATTTCGCCGATTGTAATAGATAAATCTTCTCCCCATACAGAAGGAGAAATGTCAGCAGGCCCCGCCATATTAGCTGTGAATTTAATTTCTAGCGGAGCCGTGTTAGCTCTTGAATAAGAATAAAGCATAGACAAATGCGCTCCCGCAGAATATCCCGACGTGGCAGCTTGAGTGGTACAGATACCGAGCTTGGCGGTGAAATTTTTGATGTATTCAAGCGCCATATCTATTTCGTCAAGAACAATATTTACGTTATACGTGTCGCGGTTTTCTTCACTGTACAGAGTATAGTTCATCGTTGCAGCAATATATCCTTGATTGGCAACGTTTCTGCATCGAAGCTCTTCTTCCTTTTTGTCTCCACCCGACCACGAACCGCCGTGAATGAAAAGAACGCAACCGTTATAATTCCTTTCGTAAGCTTTTTTTGGAACGTATATATCCATGATTTCGGAATCAAGCTCTCCATAACTTAAATCGCGGTAAACCTTGTACCCTGACAAAAGGAGCATGAAAGCCAAAGTTAATGCTGAAATAAAAACTATTGCCATTATAAGAATGACAGAAATAACTCTTTTCATTGTACTTACTCCCCTAATATTTATGATTTGATTATACCACAGTTGTATTGTATATTCAAGAAAATGAGTAGATAAAAATTCATTTTGTCATACAAAAAAACAAAAAGCAAAAAAAATAATTATTTTTCAAAAAACTATTGACAAAACATAAAAAATATGTTAGAATATCAAAGCGCAAAAGTTATGGCTCGTTGGTCAAGCGGTTAAGACGTTAGCCTCTCACGCTGAAAACATGGGTTCGATTCCCGTACGAGTCACCAAAAAAGAGATAGGCACTCCGTAGTGAGTGCCTATCTCTTTTTTGCGACCCGCACACTCATCGAACCAGCGCGCACAAGCTGAAGAGTTGCCTTTTTTCTTTGTTCGAATTTTGATATTAATTTTCCCTTTGAATTAGTTACCGCGCGCTATGGGTTCGCATACCGCCTTTGGCGGTATATTGCCATTCGGAGCAAATGGTTTTGGGTTTGTACTTACAAGAGCTTTTTAAGCAAAAGCAAGATCCCGAATGGCAAATTCCCGTACGAGTTTGCCGCTCGGGTTAGGAGTTTAATCTAATTTACTGGTCTTACGAAATCTATGCGTATATGTCCGAGCCGGCAATATACCGCTCGCGCGGTATGCACCAAAAAAGTTGAAGCTTAAGGCACTCCGTAGTGAGTGCCTATCTCTTTTTTGCGACCCGCACACTCATCGAACCAGCGCGCACAAGCTGAAGAGTTGCCTTTTTTTCTTTGTTCGAAATTGTATAATAAACTCCGCGCAGGCCTGGATGGTGGCTTCTGCGCGGAGCTTTTGTTATTTTACTGTGATTTGCGCGGCAACTATTTGAGGGGGATAGCTCATCATAACCTGACCGCTATAGAGAATTTCTACGGTGTCTCCGACCTTGATGTCGGAGCGGGAGATTGCGTTGCCGTTTTTATCAAAATATTCGGTTGCTTTGGCGGTATTGACCCAGTGGATGCCGGATGTGTATTCGCTTTCGATAACGTCAACCGCTATTTTATCGAAAACCTCGGTAACCTTAGCGGTCATCTTAAAGTCACTACCTGGCTTTGTTCCGTCATCGTGATCGTTGTTTGGCTCTTCATCATTGTTCTTTCTGAAGATACTTTCAACGGCGGAGCAAGATGCAAGCGAAAAGGTGAGAGTGAAGAGAAGAATTGCTGTCAGTATTTTTTTCATATCAATATCCTTTGCTGATTTTATGCTTTTGAGTATTTAGTATATCATATATTATTCTACGTGTCAACAGATATATTGATATAAGTTTTTTCTTGTAAAGAAAAATGTTAGAAAATGTTATAATGAACAGAAAAAATTCTGCGCTATTTGGATAAGGGCGAAAAAATAGCGAAAAAAGAGATTAAAACCATTGACTTTTTATTTGCGATTTGATACAATCAAAATGGTTGAAAAACCAAGGAGGATTTTTTATGGCGAATATGGAAAAGTGGGCAAGAATAAAGTATCAGCCCGTGTTGCCTTTAGGAGAAAATAATACTAAAATTACAGGATGCCAAGCGCATATAGATTTATCGCGCAGAGCGGCTGAAGAGGGAATAGTTCTTTTGAAGAACGAAAACGAGTCTCTTCCCTTGAAAAAAGACACCGCAGTTGCTATATTCGGAAAAGCCCAGATAGACTACGTTAAGGTGGGCGGCGGAAGCGGTGACGTTCATTCAGAATATACGCTCAACATATACGATGCAATCAAAAGAGAGGGTAGCGTGTCTGTTTTTGACGAGCTTTCGCTCTACTATAAGGAGTACGTTGATGAGGCGTATAAGAACGGCGGTAAGAACGGCCGTTTAGATGAGCCTTCGATTCCGGAGGAGCTTCTCGGTAAAGCTAAAGCGCTTTGCGATACCGCTATAATTACAATATGCCGATATTCCGGCGAAGCCTTTGATAGACGTAACGACGGCACCGATTGTTATTTCAATTTGAGCAAAGAAGAAAAGGCTATGGTGAATACCGTGTCAAATAATTTCAGTCACGTAATAGTTCTTCTTAACGTTGGAGCGATGATAGATACGTCTTGGTTTGCAAGTAATCCCCATATTTCATCGGCAGTTATGATTTGGCAGGGCGGAATGGAGGGCGCGCTTGCTGCGGCAAACGTTCTTTCGGGTAAATGCAATCCTTCGGGAAAACTCGTCGATACCTGTGCTATGGAATTTTCTGATTATCCGTCATCCGAAGGATTCCACGAATCAGTGGATTACGTAAAATACACCGAGGACGTGTTCGTTGGATATAGATATTTTGAAACCATTCCGGGAAAAAGCGAAAGAGTCGTTTATCCCTTTGGATATGGATTGTCATATACCGAATTTTCATTCTCGGATGCCACGGCAAAGGTTGTGGAAAATGAAATCGAGGTGTGTGTTAACGTTGAAAACGTTGGAGCTTGCGAGGGTAAAGAGGTTGTTCAGGTTTATTACAATGCTCCATGCGGTAAGATAACCAAACCTAAGCTTGAGCTTGTAGCTTTTGCTAAAACGAAAATGCTTAAACCTCGTGAAATGCAAACAATTGTTTTAAAATTCGCCATAAATTCAATGTCTTCATACGATGACATAGGCGACGTTTGTAAATCTGCGTGGGTTCTTGAAAAAGGAAATTACGCTATTTATGTGGGTAATTCTGTTAAAAACGTTTCAAAGCTCGACTTCGAATATTCGCTCGAAAACGACGTTATATGCGAGCAATTTACGGAATACTGCGCGCCCGAAAATCTCGGCTACAGACTCACCGCAACCGGCGAATATATAGCTGTAGCGGATAAAGTTCCTTCAAGAAAGAGTTTTAGCGTAAATTACGAGTGTAAATACGAGCCGAAGGAAGCAAAGGAAGACAGAAAACTTCTTTTGGACGTTGCTAACGGAACTGTAACGCTCGACGAGTTCATATCTCAACTTTCGGATAGCGAGCTTGCCTCTCTTCTTAAGGGAAAAGCTAACACGGGTGTCGCCAATACCGGCGGTATGGGCGGCCTTTCTGCCTACGGTATTCCAACGCCCATGACTGCAGACGGTCCTGCCGGCGTGCGTATAAACGCATGCACCGGAGTGAGAACGACCGCCTTCCCGATAGCAACTATGCTTGCTTGCACTTGGAACACGGAGCTTGTTGAAGCGGTAGGCGCTGCGGGCGCGATTGAAGCTAAAGAGAACAACCTTTCGATTTGGCTCACCCCTGCTTTAAATATTCACAGAAGCCCCCTTTGCGGAAGAAACTTTGAGTATTATTCCGAAGATCCGCTTATTGCGGGTAAGATGGCTTCGGCTATGGTTAGAGGTATCCAATCCCAAGGAATAGTTGCCACGCCCAAGCACTTTGCGTGCAATAACAAGGAAACGAATCGCAAGGAGTCTAACTCCATTCTTTCGGAAAGAGCGCTTCGTGAGATATACATTAAGGGCTTTGAAATTTGCGTTAAGGAATCTTCACCAAAGCTTATAATGACGGCGTACAATCTCTTTAACGGAGTCAGAAGCTCGGAAAACGCAGAGCTTTTGATGGGAATTTTGAGAGGTGAATGGGGTTACGATGGACTTGTAACTACCGACTGGAACAATACCGCAAGTCAGACCAAAGAGGTTCTTGCGGGCAACGATATAAGAATGCCGGTAACCACGACCGAGGATCTTTTAGATGGACTTGCTTCGGGAAAAATAACGAGAGCCGAGATTGCCGTATCCGTTAAAAGACTTCTCAAAATGATTCTTTGGCTTGAATAAAAGCAATATTCAAATAAATATACCAAAAGGGCAAAGCCGAAAAAGCTTTGCCCTTTAAAATATTCGATTACTGATTTTCGTTTTTGGATATATGCTTGAGGTATGCGTTAATGAATCCGTCGATTTCTCCGTCCATAACCGCGTCTATGTTACCGTCCTCGTAGCCTGTTCTCGTATCCTTTGCGAGAGTATAAGGCATAAATACGTAGCTGCGTATTTGGCTGCCCCATTCGATGTTCGCCTTGTTACCCTGAATGTCTTCGATTCTGTCGAGCTTTTCGCGAAGCTTGATTTCCATAAGCTTTGCTTTAAGCATTTTGATAGCGGTTTCCTTATTTTGAAGCTGGCTTCTTTCGGTCTGGCAACCAACTACTATTCCGGTAGGCTTATGAACGATTCTGATTGCAGAGTCCGTTTTGTTAATGTGCTGACCTCCGGCTCCGCTTGAACGGTGCGCGGTGATTTCCATATCCTCGTCTTTGATAACGATAGAATCGTCATCATCAAATTCGGGCATAACCTCGACTGATGCGAAAGAGGTGTGGCGTCTTCCCGAAGCGTCGAAGGGAGAGACTCTAACGAGTCTGTGAACTCCGTTCTCGCTCTTAAGATAGCCGTAAGCGTTGATACCCTCTACCATAATGGTAGCGGATTTGATTCCTGCTTCATCTCCGTCGAGCCAGTCAACGAGCTTAACGTTGAAGCCGTGCTTTTCGCCCCATCTGGTATAGAGTCTATACAGCATAGAAGCCCAATCCTGTGCCTCTGTTCCGCCTGCTCCGGGATGGAAGGAAAGAATTGCGTTGTTTTTATCGTACTGTCCGGAAAGAAGAACCTCAATTCTTTTCTTTTCGGCTTCCTCTTCGATGAAGGCGGTTTCGGTAACAACCTCTTCAACGGAATCCTCGTCATTCGCCTCTATTGCCATTTCGCAAAGAGTGTAAGTATCCTCAAGCTTCATAACGAGAGCTTCGTAGCTCTCAACCTTGTCCTTGAGCTGTTTTATCTCTTGGAGCTTTTTAGATGACTTTTCGGCATCGCTCCAAAAATCTTGAACCATAGTTTCGCGCTCCAAATCGGTAACGCGTTCTTTTGCTTCGTCTATTCTTAATTGATTTTTAAGCTCAGCGAGAACATCCTCGAGAGCAACAAGCTTTCTTTTTGCTTCGTCAAGAGCAACGATCATTTAAAAAATCTCCTTGATATTTTATGAGATTAACGTCAGCGCCGCAGAAAATATTCGGAGCTGCATACAAAAATCTAACTGTTAAATTCTATCATAAATTATAACTTTTGTCAATAGTGAAAATATTAAATAGTGTTGACAAGCGTCACGCTTTATGATATACTCTACGTGTAAAAATTCGCACCGAGCGAAAATGAAAGGGAAAACAAAAATGAAAGTAACAAAAGAAACACTTATCGGAGATATTCTTGATCACAACGTAGAAACTGCAAGATTCTTCTTTGAAATCGGTATGCATTGCCTTGGTTGCCCTCATTCGAGAGGCGAGTCTATAGCTGACGCTTGCCAGGTTCACGGAACTGATGCGGATGCTCTTGTTGCAAAGATCAACGCATTTCTTGGCGAATAAGTGAAAGCGCCGATCAACAAAAGGCTTCTTGTATGCTCCGAGCTCGTGAGAGAGGGAGCAGTGCTTGCAGACGTAGGTACAGACCATGCGTATTTGCCCATATACCTTTTGGCTCAATCAAAAATCGAGCGCGCGGTACTCTCGGATATAAATCAAGGACCTTTAAATAAAGCCCGCGAAAATTCTGAAAAAGCGGGCTTTATTGATAGAGTAGAGCTGAAGCTTTGCAACGGCGCGAAGGATCTTTCAGACAGTGGCGCAACGGATTATGCGATTTGCGGTATGGGCGGTGAGCTTATAGCCGATATAATTGAACACGCCCCCCATCTTAAGAACGAAAATATCAACTTAATTTTGCAACCTATGTCCAAGCCTGAGACTCTTCGTGAATATCTTTTCTCAAACGGCTTTGAGATACTTAAAGAGAGGTACGTAACTGACACGGGTAAGCACTACGTGTGTATTTTAGCTCATTATTCGGGGGTTAATACGCCCTACGAGCAGCTTGATATATATTTTGGTACGCGCTCTGTGTTTAAAGATGCAAAATCACAAGAAGAGTTAGTCTATATGAATGAAAAAATCAAATCCCTAAAGCGTGCCGTCGATGGCAAGCGCCTTGGCGGAATTGATGCAGATAATGAAACGGCGCTTCTTTCTGCGCTTTGCGAAAGAATGAAAGAAATTGATACTGAAAGGGAATAGATATGACCGTCAGAGAACTTTATGAAATGCTTTCGGACAGAATCCCCGAGGACTTGCGTGAAGAATGGGATAACGATGGAATTATGTGCTGTGCGGACGATTTAGCGTCGGTTAATCGCGTGCTCGTAACACTTGACGTTACAGAAGAGATAGTAGATTACGCGATAGATAATGGCTTTGATCTCATTGTTTCGCACCATCCTCTTGTTTTTAAGCCTATTAGCGCAATCGACCCCGAAAATCATATAGCGAGAAAGCTTATCAAGCTTATCAAGGCAGGCGTGTCTGTTATTTCATTCCACACGAGAGCCGATAAGGTGCGTGGCGGTGTGAACGATTGCTTGGCGAGAATACTCGGTCTTATTGACGTTGAGGTGTTCGGAGATGATTGTCTTGGAAGAATAGGCCATCTTGAAAGAGAAACGAGCCTTGAAGAATTTGCGGAGCGCGTTAAGTCCGCTTTGGGAATAGAGAAGGTTATAGTTTCGGATGCGTATAGCCCCGTGTATAGCGTTGCGCTTGTAGGCGGTGACGGAAAGGGATATATTGGCGAGGCAATCGAGAATGGCGCTGATACATATCTTTCGGGAAGAATCGGATATAACACAATGGAAGAAGCTGCCGAAATGGGAATAAATCTTATCGAAGCCGGACATTACGCAACCGAATTTCCCGTAACAAAATTCTTCTCAAATCTTCTCTTAAAAATCGATCCGAAGCTTGCGGTTGAAATCGTAGGCTCTTACGTTTTAAGAACGATATAAAATAAATTTGCAAATAACTTGCAGCCAAATATAAATCGCATAAACAATTTGCAAACAATACGCAATCATAACAAAAGTGATTTGTAAACCAAAAAACGAACTATATGCAAACAATAATTTGCATATAACGCAATAAATCAAAGAAACGCCCGTGCCTAAACAAAGCACGGGCGTTTTAATTAGGTTATAAAATTGTTTGTGGATAATCTTGATTACAAGATATTGATATATGTTTCCGCGATTTTGAGTTGTATTGGCGAAAGAATAAATCGATCTCGTTCTAACCGTTCTCGCGCTATCTCATAGTAAGAAACGCCGTCTTCGGTATTACCGGATAGCGCATCCCTGTAATAGGTTTCGCCGTCTATTACTTGATTAGACTCTTCGTATTTTGAACCACCGTATTCCGAAATATCGGAAGGTCGTTCTGCCTTTTGTTGTTTATAAGCTCGGTTGTTAAGACTCATAAGATAATAGTCTTCTCCGCTGACTACTTGATTTGCTTTAACGTATCTTGATGAGTCAGAGTTTTCGAGTCTGCTCGGAGTTTGATCAGCAAAGTATTTTGCCGCGTTGTCTGCCATATAGTACTCTATAATGTTGTAGATCATTAGAGGGAAATCGATGATTAGAGGAAGATTTGAATAGTTAAGGCTAAATGGCATTAACACAACCTTTGCATTTTCATCGTCCTTGTCGGTAGCGTAGAGTACGGGGGTGTTACCGCAGAAAAGTATAGGAGTGTAGCTTGCGTCGGGGTTAATAATTTCGGTATATTTTGTTATGCCGATTTCTTCGGGGAATAGGTCATTGATTATAGGGTGATCTGTTTTTGTGGCAAAATAAGTGAGTTCGTTGAGATGTTTTTCGGATCCTACCTTGAATCCCGAACCGCTAATATCAAACCAAGGGTCCGATATGATAGCTATGCCATCATTTGGAAGTGTGTCGGGCATATATCTTTCGTAAATGTATACGTCATAGCCTTCTGTTGGGATAACCTGATTTTCTAATTCGGGAACGACGATGAATTCTTCGAACTTTATGTCCCAATTGTATTTTAGCTTTTCTCTTATTACACGGATCGCTGTTGAGAAATAGTTGTTTGGGTTGTTGCTGGAATAAAGAACTTTAATTGGGAGTTTTTCGGTGTTGAGAAGGCAAAAATTGTCGTCATCAGGGAACGGATCATCTTCTTCAACTCTTGCGGTAACGGTGGTGTAAGAAACGGTTTCGAAAAGATAGGGATATTCGCTTTCGTACGCTTTGCTGTATTCAGTCTCGTAGCTGAAATCGTCATTCCTGAATTCGGGAATGCAAAGTGTAGTAATTTCGCCGTCATATAGGAATTCGGATGCCGAAACTTCAAAGGTTGTTGGTGCAAGACCATCGATAACTCCGTCTAATTCGTCCTCTGTTTCATCTTCTGTGTTCTTCTTACCTTCTACGATAGCGTAAACGGTAACGAATCTGTTTTGCCCGTAGCAAACAACGTCTACTTCAAGTGTGTATTTGTTATCAAAACGAATCATACGGGTGTCAAGAATCGCAACGTTGTGTGTATAAGGTATGTCTTGGTTTTTATCGATTAAATATTTATCCGGAAACTCAAAAACTTCTATGGTGTTAGATATAAATTTTCCGTTTCCTTCTTTTGAAAGAGTAAGTAAAAGATTAGATGCTTCGTCACGGTTTGGGAACATATCGTATTCTTTTGAATAAGAGATAGATTTATATATGCGTTTTTGCGCAATAATCTCGCCCCGGAAATTCTTTTTTGCTGCGAGAATTTCGTGTATACCCACAGTGGTGAGATCAAAATTGAATTTCCAATAACAATCGTTTTCTCCGGCAATAAATGTTTGAGTTGTGTCGTAAGGTGAAAGTGTGTTCGAAGGGGAAGTAACTGTAATTTCAACATATTCGCCGTTCGAAAGCTTAGTATATACGTTGACCTGCGTTTCATAGTTCTCACCTTCGTATTCAACGTCTATGCCGTCATATCTAATGTTTTCGTTTGGCATAAGACCGTTAACGATGTTTGTGAGAATAGCAGTTCCCTCGGGAGTATCGATAAATCCGCTCGACCAGTTACCGTTAAGGTCGCATCCGAACGTACCCACCTTACCTTTTCCGTAGGTCCACTGTGTGTAAATGGGAGTAAACTCACCCTTAAGAAGAACCTGAAGATTCTTCGTAAGATCGTTGTTGTCTCCGTCGGCATCCTTTGCCTTCATACCGTAGAAGCCTTCAAGAGTAGGCATATCCTCCTGCTTGATGTGCTCGGACTTGCCGTTTACGTCAATCTTGGTGATGTCGCTTGTAGTGCCGATCTGAATCTGAAATTCCTCGTAGTTGAAGTCGGTGATTTCGGGAGCGCCCATATCGTCTCTTACTGCGTCCGGAACCGAATCGTCAGCATAAACGTTGTGGAAATTCTTCTCTTCAACGCCTGCAAACTCAACGAGAAGCTGCTTCATAAGAGTCTGCGCCGAGTTAGTACACTGAATACCGATAATAGAGGTGGTAATACCTGCGGCAGCGTTGTCAAGCAAAACTTCCTTGGTGAGGTCAACGTTTGAAGAATCGGGCTCGCCGTCCGTGATGACGATAATGTGCTTTTTCTCAACGTCGGTTTGGGCTCTAAGTATTTGTCCTGCTGCTGCAAGCGCGGTCGAGAATACCGTACCGCCTCCGTCCTTACCAATGTTCTGAATGCTATTAAGAATTTTAGATCTTTCTGTTGCGGGAGTAAGCTCGAGGGCTTCCTCTCCGTAATCGTCAAGCTCGTAAACACCGATGTAGTCACGCTCGGAAAGAAGGTCAAGACAAACTCTCGCGCCCTGCAAAGCGTAGTAAAGCTTACTTGTTTCAAATTCCGTGTCGAAGTCTTCGCTATACATTGATCCCGATTTGTCTATAAGGAGCATGACTGCAACAGGGGGAGTGAAGTTGATTACGTCAACGGGGAGAAGCTTCTTGAGATACTGCGAGGGCTTCAAGTCTTCCTTTGTGAACGCGTTGGGAGTTTCTCCGTCAGCCTCGGTACCGCAGACTGTGAAAAGACCGCCGCCGGCTTCGCTAACGTAGTCGTAGAGAATCTTCTCGAAGCCCTCGGGCATCTGACCGTATGAAACGTTACAAAGAATTACCTGGTCGTAAAGACGAAGATTGTCGAGCGTTGAGGGAACTCTATTGGTGTCATCAATATTAACTGTTGTAATATCGAAGTCAACGCCAAGCATTCTTTCAATTGCCGCGGATTCACCGTCAATGCTCTCGAGAATGAGGATTTTGTTGAAGTTTTCTGTGAGTATGTAAGAATGGAATGTGTTATTGGTTTTTAAAGAGTCCCGATCGCTTTCCAATACGAATGATAATTTGTGAATATTATTAGCGTTGGGCTGATTTATGGTTATAGGAATCTTGATCGCTTGAGTATTTCCTGCGAGCTTTATGTTTAACGTGCTGATGGGGACGTCGTTTTCATAAACGCTGATGGTTGCATTGCCTGCGTAAGTGCTTTGAACGGTAAGCTCCAATGTGAATTGTTCGCCAAATTTGATTTTAGAGCTTGGGCGAGTAATATCGGTTATTTGAGCTTCGTAAATACCTTTTGATACGTTGAAATCAACGGTATCTACGGTTATTCCCTTTGAGGTGGCATTTTTAACTGCTTCAAGCGCATCTCCGTCGGTTTCCAATCCATCGGAAATCAACACTATCTTGGATTTTTTCGGATTTGTGAAAAGTGAAGAAGCGTAATTAATGGCATCGGCAATGTTAGTTGCCTCTATGTTGGGCTGCTTTGATGAAAGATAATTCAAATAAATGTCTTTGGTTTCATAAGATAATTCACACGCGTAAACCTGATCGTATCCAAATGTTACTATACCAAGCTTATTTGTTCCGTTATTTAAATAGATAACGTCATCAATAAAGCTTTCAATTTTTTGTTGAGCTGCGCCGATACTGTATGAAGCATCAACAAGAAGGATTATTTCGTTGTCGTTTCTATTTGCAGAGTCATCCTTGTTTTTATCCTTAAACCATTTTAAAGGGTTGAATCCGCACGAGGATAATGATAAAACTATTGAAAGAGAGAAAATGAGTAATAATAATTTTTTCATAGCAGTTTTCCTTTAGAAAAGCGTTTTGATGTATTAAGATATTAAAGAAGATACCATTCCTTCGCGCTTGAATCGTAGCGCCATTTGGCTATTGCTCCGTTTTGAGCGTATGCCCAGAAATCGTGCTCGGAATCGCCTGACGGCGCGGTTTCGGAGAAGTAGTAAATGCGACCGTTTTTGAACGTATCGTTTTGGGGTTCAACCGAAACTTTACATAGGTCTTCGTAAGTACCGCAATAATAGATTTCCAAGTTGCTTATGCCGGTTATGGCGTTTTCGCAGATTTGCTTTATTGCTTTGGGTATAACGAGCATTCTCATATTACCGCAGTATGCGAAGCCTTCCTTTCCTATCGATTCCGTTTCGTTTGAAATGATAATTCCGCTTATTTTGGCAAAGCCGAAGAATTGGTAATCACCGATATTGGTTACGTCTTGCGGAAGTAAAATGATTTGAGATTCTACCGACGTATAACCGAGGTGTTCGTCGTAGATATAAAAATCTGTGGCTGAATCGTAGTTGCGGTTTTTGTTGGAATACATGGGATTTGACGATTCGTTTTTGAAGCGAATTTTGCACCAATCGGAGAAGTCACCGTTAAAGAAAACAGAAGAAATTATTTCGCATCCATCAAATGCAAATTCATTTGATACGGTAAGATTTTTGGAAAGATAAAGCGTTGAAAGCGAAACGCATCCGCTGAAGGAGTAAGCGCCAAGCTCTGTGTAGTCGCTTAAAAGATGTACCTCTGAGAGCGAAATGCACTTGCTGAATGCATACTCGCCTATTTTTATTTCAGAGGATTGGATCTCGAGTGTTGTGAGTGCAGAATAGCCAAAGAATTGATAGCGTCCGATTTCATCTATTTCATCGGTGAGGACGATTTGAGAAGGAGTATAAGCTCGTCCGCTTGGGTTAGTCATAAAGAAGTTGTTGGTGAACTGCATCGGATTTGAAAGCTTTAGCGGAATGGATATTTTGCACCAATCGATATAATCGGCATCGTAATAGATTTTTCCTATCGCAGTATCGGTTGAGAAAATAGGCTTGGTTTCGTCACCAAACGCTATGACACTTTTTGGAATGTTTAACGAAACTATGTTTTTAAATCCTTCGAATGCATAGCCGGGGATATATTTTACGCCGTCCGGAATTTCTATTTTGTTTACCTTTTGATAGAATCCATATTCGTCGAGCATATAAAATTCGGTAGCATAGTTCATAGGATTGGCTTTTTCGCCAAATACGATATGACACCAATCGCTCCAATCTCCCTCATAGTAAACTCGCTCGAGTGAGTCGCAACCCTCGAATGCAAAGTTGGCTATGTATTCTATAGAAGCGGGAATGGTTATTGAGATGAGATTATCATTGTTTGCAAAGGACTTTATTGCGGTTACAGATTTACCGATATACTGTGCATCGGTGCCGTCATAAATGGAAAAGACGGTCGCAGACTCCTCGTTGGCAGAATAACTAACGGAAAGTCCGTAATTTTCTTCGGAATACGTCATTTTTGTGATAACGTAGTTGCATATTGTGCATTTGTTTTCATTGAAGGTATGCACTTCAGGCGCGCTTTCGTTGAAATATCCGCAGGTATCGCATTTTATGTAGTGAGCATCGGAAAGAAGCTCGTATTGATTTGTGTATTTATGGTCGAGAGTATAGCTTGTTTCGAATTTGAAAACCTTCATTGAGTCGGTTGCATCGTCATATATATCTTCGTTGTAGATATAATACACGGGAAGAGGAGAGTTGCACGATGCTTGGCTTTCGTTGCCTCGTATGAAATCGATAGTATAATCGTATGAATTAAATTTCGGCAGGAATTTAGTTACACTGTGCCCATTTGCGCACGTTCTCTCTATCTCTCCCTGCGATGTTTGCGTGGGAACGAGGGTTACATCCCAAGAAGTCCAAGAGTGTCCGAGAGGGCGTGTATTTTCTGTTTCTTTCATTTTTCCGCAGATGCAAGTAAGAAGCGTGTAACCACCTAATTCGCAAGTTGGAGATATAACTTCTCTTTTTGCATCAAAGTCGCAAACGTGTCTATCGTTGTTATCGTTGCCGTTGTTGTTATCGTTGTTATTGCCGTTATTGGTAGAAGTATTATTGTTGCTTTCTTGGCTACTGTTATCGTTTGATGAGCCGTTGCTTGTGCTATCATCGGTTGAAGACGAGCCGTTTGCGCTTTCTGTATTTGAATTGCTTGAATCGTTTTTGTTTTCGTTCGAAGGATTGCTTTCCGATGGTGCTTCGGAAGCTTGGCTGTTATCGTTATTCTCGTTTGTATCTGGCGAGTCGTTCTTACAAGCCGAAAGCAATAGAAGGAAACAAAACGCCATTATTAAAGGTAGTATTCTTTTCATTTTAGTGTCCTTAGATTTTAGGATTTTTTTGTTTAAGAACATTATACAACCTTTTTAAGAAAAAATCAACAGTAATGCTTTATAAAGATATAAAAGATTTAACACAGAAATGCGCAAAAAGAAGCAAAGCACACAAGTAATTTTGATTAGCTTGATGCAATGCTTCTGTTTTGACAGTCTAAATTTTTGTTTTGAAAAACTCGCTTTTCAAAACGGCGCGCGTTTTTTCTGTGGGCGGATAAAGCGGTAAACGCATATTGGGCTCGCAAAATCCAAGTAAATGCATAACGTATTTTATGGGCGTGGGATTCGTTTCAAGGAACAATGCCCGAACCTTGCTTATGACGCTTCGCTGCGAAATTAAAGCCGCATCGGTGTCACCTCTCCAAAAAGCGTTCGTAATCTCTAAAACTTCGCACGGGTACGCGTTTGATAAGACGGAAATAACTCCCATACCGCCGAGGGCGAGGGACGTGTATATTTGAGTATCGTTTCCTGCATAAAGCGTCAGTCTATCGGCGAATGCCGAAAGCTCAACGAGGCGATCCGCAGAGTCTGATGCCTCTTTTATAGCGCAAACGTTCTCCTCTTCGGCGAGTTTATCTATCGCATCAAAAGATAGGTTGACACCCGTTCTCGAAGGAACATTGTAAACAATAGTTGGCAAATCCGTGGCGTTTGCAATGGTTTTGTAATGAAAGACTATTCCGTCTTGAGTTCCTTTGTTGTAATAAGGAGTCACGGAAAGAAGCGCGTCTGCTCCATAGACTTTTGCGCGCTTTGCGTATTTGACCGCTTTTTTAGTATCGTTACTTCCAATACCGAAAATCAGCGGAACTCGATGGTTGACAGATTTTGCGCAAAAGCTGTAAAGCTTATCCCTTTCGTAGTCGGAAAGCGTTGAAGCTTCGCCCGTAGTGCCGCCGATAACGATAGCGTCGATTGAGGATTGAATTTGAAATTCTATGATTTTTTCGAGCGCCTTATAATCAATTTTTCCGTTTTTGAATGGAGTTATAAGCGCGGTTGCTGCTCCTGAAAATATCGTTTTCTTTTTCATATAAATCTTTTTAACCTCTTGAAAAAAATCGGAGTGTGGTGTATAATATACACATTAATATTTTATGCGAAAATAAAAGGTAAGTGAAAAAGGGTATAACGTGGAAATCAAAAAGTGTGAAATAGTTAACGAAAGAATTGCAACCGATCTTAAGACGTCGGATTTTTACTATGACTTGCCGGAGGAATTGATTGCTCAATTCCCAAGCAAAGAGCGAGATATGTGTCGCCTTATGGTAATAGACAGAGAGAAAAAGGAAATATCTCACAAAGTATTCCGCGACATAATAGAATATTTGAATCCCGAGGATATGCTTGTCGTAAACTCTTCGAAGGTTATTCCGGCAAGATTACTTGGAAAGACCGATAAAACAGGCTCGGATATGGAGCTTTTGCTTCTTCGCGCCCTCGATAACGGTCAGTGGGAAACTCTCGTAAGGCCCGGAAAACGCGCGAAAGTTGGCGCAAGCTTCAGTTTTGGCGGTATTCTTAAAGCCACTGTAACCGATATAGTTGAAGGCGGAAACCGTACCGTAGAATTTTCTTACGATACGGAAAAATACAAGAGTATATACGAGGTTCTTGACGAGGTTGGAAATATGCCTTTGCCTCCGTATATAACGAAGAAGCTCGAAAATAAAGATGACTATCAGACCGTATATGCCAAAAAAGAGGGATCTGCAGCGGCACCAACCGCGGGACTTCATTTTACAGATGAGCTTATAGAAAAAATAAAAGCGAAGGGTGTTGGATACGGTGAGGTAACGCTTCACGTCGGTCTTGGTACCTTTAGACCTGTTAAGGTTGATAAAATTGAAGAGCATCTTATGCACGGAGAATATTTCTTCGTCACCGACGAGGTTGCTGAAGAGATTAACAGACGTCGCGCGGCGGGTGGACGTATTATAGCGGTTGGAACGACGTCATGCCGTGTTCTTGAAAGCGCGTCAGACGAAAACGGAGTAGTGCATGCCATGAGCGCAGAAACGGGAATATTCATTTATCCCGGTTATAAATTCAAAGCAACCGACGCTTTGATAACCAACTTCCATCTTCCCGAAAGCACGCTTTTAATGCTTGTATCCGCGCTTGCCGATAAGGAGACCGTAATGGGTGCGTACGATGAAGCAGTGAGAGAAAAATATCGCTTCTTCTCGTTCGGCGACGCAATGTTTATCAAATAAGCGTAAAAATGAAAGTGACGTAAATAGACTGAAAAACGGAGATTTTTCGAAACAAAAATCAACCGATTATAAATTACTCTATTTTTATCGTTAATAGCTTTCGTTTTATCGTGTTGATTTATTGACTGAAAAGAGGCTTTGTATGATTTTCGTTTGTCCAAAATGCAAGGGAAAACTGAATATTGATTTGAAATCGGGGGTCGCAAAATGCGCGCTCGCTCATTCGTATGATAGAAGCCGTTTCGGTTATTATAATCTGTTGCTCGGTTCTTCATCGGGAACGCACGGCGATAACAAAGAAATGGTTTTGGCAAGACGTGAATTTTTATCGCGCGATTTTTATTTGCCATTGGCATCTCGCATTGGAGAAATATGCAAAGAAGCTATATCCGATAACGCTTGCATACTTGATGCCGGTTGCGGAGAAGGATATTACACTTCGATAATACGTGAAAAATGCAAAGAAAAGTGCGCACGTATAGCGGTTTTTGATATTTCAAAGGATGCTGTTCGAGAAGCATCAAAGAAAAAATGCGCTGATGAATATACGGTAGCGAGCGCGTATCATATGCCGCTATCCGATGGCAGCGTTGATTTGGTTGTGAACACTTTTTCTCCTTTGGCTCGTGATGAGGTGTACCGAGTTTTGAAGGTTGGCGGGTATTTTGTTATGGCAATCCCCGCAGAAGAGCATCTATACGGTTTGAAGAGGGCAATCTATAATACTCCATATAAAAACGAGGTCGCAGATACCAAACTTGAGGGATTTTCGCTCGTTTCAAGTGAAGAGCTTAAATACACGATAAATCTTAACACGGATTCCGACATAAAAGCTCTTTTTATGATGACACCTTATGCATATAGAACGAATGCGGAGGGCAGAGCGCGTGTTCTTGGATTGAAAGAACTTAACACGGATGCCCATTTCCTCATTTTGATGTATAGAAAGGATTTCTAAAATGGATATTACTCACGGAAAATATCTCGGTGTTGATTACGGTGATGTTCGCACAGGACTTGCCGAATGTGACGTTTCGGGACTTTTGGCTACGGGAATTACGACTATAAAAGAGGGCGGAATGCGAAAGACCGCTATCCGTGTTGCAAAAGAAGCGGAAATTCGCTCTTGCAAAAGAATAATTATTGGTCTTCCTAAAAATATGGATGGAACGATGGGTGAGCGTACTGAAGTTATACATGCGTTTGCGGATATTCTTCGTGAGCTTACGCAAATACCTATCGACTTCTTTGATGAAAGAATGAGCACGATGATAGCCTATAGATACCTCGGCGCAACCGAAACGTTTGGCAAGAAGCGTAAGGATGCCGTTGATACGCTTTCTGCAGAAATAATTTTACAAGGATATATAGACAAGGAGCGTAACGCCAAGAAATAAAGCTTTGAATGCGACGCTAAATCTCCATTATGATTAAAAAGATTTAGCGTGAAAAATGCTTCAATCCTATATGTATGCCAGAGGTCAAGAAAATACTTAAGTATATTTACCCAATCCCACAAATAAAATTAAGCAAGTGAAACGCTTGCTTTTTCTTTTTTGGAGGGATTATGGATTGTTTTATTAATGTGCTTAAACGCTCGGTTGCTGTTTTTTTAGTTATCGCTCTTTTGATTTGCGGATTGGTGTCTTGCCGGGAGTACGTGCAGCCGTATATGCTGATGGTTGAATTTTGCAAAAGCTACGGAATATCGGGTACTATATTTTCGCCTTGCGTAAAAGAGGGGGAGAACGGCTATACCGACGAGGCCTTTTTTGATAACATATTCGGTGGGGGAAGTGAATGCGTTTCCGATTATGCGATAGTATTCGTTTCTGATTTGAATACCGTTGGAGAATGCGCGGTCCTTTTATGTTACACGGAATACGATGCACTCGTTTCGTGCGATGCCATGCGACGCAGAATAGATTTAATAAAAACCATGGGCGCAAGCATTGACACCTCTTATGCTTTTGATGCGGTTGTGTTTAAAAGTGGGAAATACGCTATCATGTGCGTTCTTTCCGATAATAAACGAGCAGAGAGGATATGGAGAAAAATACTTTAACCTATTCTAACTATATTTAACGGCGCATAAATCGAGAAATTATTCTCTTGACATTATATCAAAAAAAGTGTATACTGTATAGCGTGTAAAAATAAAAGTACTCCGTTTTATAAGCTTAAAATAATTTGAACGGAAAAAGGAAGAAAAAATGATTGATGAAGTAATACTTTGCAAATACGGCGAAATAATATTAAAGGGACAGAACAGACGTAATTTTGAGTCGATGCTCGTAAAAGAGCTTCGCCGTCGCGCTTCGCCCCACGGTGTGTTTAAGATATATTTTAACCAGTCTACTATATACGTTGAGCCTCAAAATGACGATTGCGATATGGACGCTATGTACGAAAGTGCAAAGCACGTATTTGGTATCATAAGCGTTAATCGCGCCAAAGCGTGCGAGAAAAATATGGAGTCTATAATAGCGACCGCAAAAGAGTATCTTCCAAAGAAGCTTATCGGTAAGAAAACCTTCAAGGTCGATGCAAGACGTTCAGATAAAGCATTCCCTCTTAAATCTCCCGAAATTTCACGCGACGTTGGAGCTGCGATACTTGAAGCAACCGGTGGCAAGATTCGCGTTGACGTAAAAAATCCCGACGTTGTTATCGGTGTTGAAGTAAGAGATAATTACGCATATATAAGAGCGGGTCAAGAGCCCGGCGCGGGCGGACTTCCTATTCGTTCTGCAGGACGCGGACTTCTTCTCCTTTCGGGTGGAATTGATTCTCCTGTTGCGGGTTGCATGATGGCAAAGCGCGGTCTTGAAATTGAAGCGCTTCACTTCGAGTCCTTCCCTTATACTTCAGAGCGCGCGAGAGAAAAGGTATTGACGCTTGCGCAGGAAATGTGCGAATTTTGCTCTAAAATTCACGTTCATATAATTTCGCTTACTCACATTCAAGAGGAGCTTCGCGATAACTGCGAAGAGGATTATTTCACACTCCTTCTCCGTATGTTTATGATGCGCCTTGCGGAAAGATGCGCTATAGATTATAAGTGCGGAGCGATAATAACGGGTGAAAGTCTCGGTCAGGTTGCATCGCAAACTCTCGCTGCAATCGGCGTTACCGATTCTGCAGTTAACATTCCCGTATTCCGTCCTTGTATTGGACTAGACAAGAGCGAGATAGTTATCGAAGCGAGAAAGTACGGAACGTTCGAAACGTCAATACTTCCGTTCGAGGATTGCTGTACTGTATTCACTCCTCGCCACCCAAAAACCCAGCCTCGGCTTGAAGACGTTATGCGTGAGCTTGAGAAGATTGATTTCGAAGGTCTTCTTGATGAAGCATACGCAACCATGACTACCGAAACGAAGCTTGTTTTCCCCGAGTATAGATAGAAACTGCTTTAAACAATTTTATATTAAACCGAAAGGTTAAATGAAAAGCAAATAAAAGAAAAAGACGTAAGCGTTGAAATAATGTAGTCAACACTTGCGTCTTTTTGTCGTTTTTGTAAATAATTGTATTCAAAAACTACTTTAATACAGCTTCTTTTTTCTCTTCGGCAACTTTCAATTCGAGATTTTCTTCGTTAAGATTTTTATTGGTTTCTTTGTTGAGCTTTTCTTTAACGGCGGCAATTATAGGCTTTATGTAAAAGAGAGTAACGGATACCAAAACGAGTGCGGCGTATCGAAGTATGTAAGAAAACCAGCCGTTATCGTCGTTGAGGTAGGGAAGATTCTTTTGGGGCGGTCCTGAAACATACATAAAGTTTATATCGCTGACACCGTCGTATACGATACTGTTAATGTAAAATGCAAAGAACATAATTATAAGGAGCATTTTCATACAAGAAAAATAACCCTTAAGTGTGGGACCGTGTTCTTTATCGCATGCAAGATAGAGAGCAAATACCATGATAGCGCCGTGATAAATAAAGTATTGCGCACTGATTATCCAAAGTCCGTTTCTTGAGCTATCGGTAGCGATAAGAAGCGCGGCAAGACCTCCGATAAGACAACTCGGCATCATAAAGCTCGTGAGAAGATGCTTTAGCTTTTCGTTCGTTGAGAAGTTTAAAATAACTATGAAAATAATTTGTATCGAGCAAAGGTGGAAGGGGAGGTCGGTTTTGGGAAGTACGCCCCCGTGTGTATCTTCGTTTTGAATTGTGTAGTAGAAGATTTTAATTATCTCCGATACTATGCCTATACCAAGCATAATCTTTGCCATTTGTGTGAATTTTAATTTTCTTGAATAGACGAATCCTACTGCTACGAGTATCAGCGAAATCGCGACTAATATCAAGTGTTTTGTTCCAAAAAGGCCGTGCATAAAGTTTCTCCTTAACGTTGTTGATTAAATTAACACGCGGTATTATACCATAGCTTCCAAATTTTTTCAAGATGTAACGCGCAATTTTATTTTATTTAATATTGACAACCGAAGGAATTTGTGATAGAATACTTAAGCAGGAATGCTTCTGACGAGGAGTATCCGTTATGGCGGCAGCAATAAGAGATGTAGCGGGTGGTGAAAGCTACAGAGCGTAACGGTGAAGGTAGCGTTGGAATAATCGGGAAGAACGGCATACGCCTATTAGACCCCGACGTGCTTCGCGTTAAGAAGTCAAGAGAGCGCGTTTTGAGCGTGGGAGAATTTAAAGCTTCTTCGTTTTCTATGTTGCTGAATTCGGGTGGTACCGCGGAAAAGATATTTCGCCCCGAGGTGAGTTTTGCTTACCTCGGGCTTTTTGTTTTTTTGCCCGAAGATAATAAATGAGTTAATAAAACCGAAAGGAAACAAATAAAATGAGAGAAGAACTTGCAAAAAATTATAACCCTTCAGAGTTTGAAGACAGAATTTATGCCAAGTGGTGCGAAAAGGGATACTTCGCTCCCGATGCGGACAAAAAGAAGCCCGCATTCTCAATCGTTATCCCCCCGCCAAACGTAACCGGTCAGCTTCACATGGGGCATGCGCTTGACCAGACCTTGCAGGATATCCTTGTTCGTACCAAGCGTATGCAGGGCTATTCTACCCTTTGGGTACCCGGCACAGACCACGCGGGTATCGCAACACAGATAAAGGTTGAGGAAAATCTTCGTGTTAACGAGGGACTCACAAGATACGATCTCGGCCGTGAGAAATTCCTTGAACGCGTTTGGGATTGGAAAAATCAGTATGGTAACAGAATTATTAATCAGCTTAAAAAGCTCGGCTCGTCTTGTGATTGGCAAAGAGAACGCTTCACGATGGATGAAGGCTGCTCAAGAGCCGTTCGTGAGGTATTTGTAAATCTCTACGATAAGGGGCTTATCTATCGCGGTCACAGAATTATCAACTGGTGCCCGAGATGCCTTACCGCTCTTTCGGATGCAGAGGTAGAGTATAAGGATCAGCCCGGCTCGTTCTGGCATATCAAGTATCCTCTCAAGGATGGCACGGGCTACGTTGAGGTTGCCACCACACGTCCCGAAACTATGTTTGGAGATACTGCTGTTGCAGTTAACCCTGATGATGAAAACACCAAGCATCTTATAGGAAAAACTCTCATTCTTCCCATCGTTGGAAGAGAGATTCCCGTTATAGCGGACGATTACGTAGAAATAGGATTCGGTACCGGTTGCGTTAAGATTACCCCCGCGCACGACCCCAACGACTTCCTCGTAGGTCAAAGACACAACCTTGAGCAGATTAAGGTTATGAATGACGATGCTACGATGAATTCCTATGCAGGAAAATACGAGGGAATGGATAGATACACCTGCCGTAAGGCTCTCGTTGCAGACCTTGAAGCAGAAGGCTTCCTCGTTAAGACCGAGCCTCACGATCATAACGTTGGTACTTGTTACCGTTGCGGAACTACCGTTGAGCCTATGACCTCGGATCAATGGTTCGTTAAAATGAAGCCGCTTGCAGAGCCCGCAATCGAGGCGGTTGAAAACGGATCTATCAGCTTCGTTCCCGAACGTTTCTCGAAGAATTATTTCAACTGGATGAACAATATTCTTGACTGGTGCATTTCCCGTCAGCTTTGGTGGGGACACAGAATTCCCGCCTTCTACTGTGACGCGTGCGGACACATGGAGGTTTCGAAGACCGATATTACCGAATGTCCGAAGTGCGGCGGTGCGGTAAGACAGGAGGAGGACGTTCTTGATACGTGGTTCTCTTCTGCGCTTTGGCCATTCTCAACTATGGGTTGGCCCGACAGCACCGAAGACCTCGCGCGTTATTATCCTACATCGACTCTCGTTACAGGATATGATATTATCACCTTCTGGGTATCCCGTATGATATTCTCCGGTATTGAGCATACCGGAAAGATTCCGTTCTCAAAGGTTCTTATCCACGGTCTTGTAAGAGATGCACAGGGAAGAAAGATGTCTAAATCTCTCGGAAACGGAATTGACCCCCTTAAGATAATTGAGCAGTACGGTGCAGATGCGCTTCGTTTCGCTCTTGCGACCGGTAACGCTCCCGGAAACGATATGAGATTTTCCGACGAGAAGATAGAGTCGGCAAGAAACTTTGCAAATAAGCTTTGGAACGCATCGAGATTCGTTCTTATGAATCTTACCGAGTCTGACGAGGAGCTTCTTAAGATGCCTAAAGAAAGTGAGCTTGCTCCCGAAGATAAATGGATAATCTCCGCTTTCAACAAGCTTGCAAAGACGGTTAACGATAACATAGAAAACTACGAAATCGGTGTAGCTCTCGGTGAAATTTATTCGTTCACTTGGGACACGTTCTGCGACTGGTACATTGAGATGACAAAGAGCCGTACGTTCGCAGGAGCAACTCCCGAAGCGCTTGTTGCAAAGAGAGTTCTCGTTTACGTTCTTAAGGGAATACTCAAGCTCCTTCATCCCTATATGCCCTTCATCACCGAAGAAATATATCAGGCGCTTCCTCATACCGAAGAGTCTATTATGATTGCAGAGTATCCTTCTTATGACGAAACTCTTGATTATACCGCAGATGAAGAAGAGGTAAGAAGAATTATTTCTTGCATTACCGCCATCAGAGCGCGCAGAGCGGAAATGAATATTGCTCCTTCTAAAAAGGCAAAGCTCTACGTAGTAACAAAGTACAAGAGCACATTCGAAAATGCAGGCAAAATGCTTGAGAAGCTTGCATCCGTGTCAGAACTTTACATTGTTGATAGCTACGATTCCGACGATGCGGTTGCAATAGCTACCGATTCGGGTAACCTCTACATTCCTCTTGCAGACGTTATCGACTTCGATAAGGAAAGAGCAAGACTTACCGCTGAATACGAGAAGAACGAGGGCGAGATTTCGCGCCTTGAAAAGAAGCTTTCCAACGAGGGCTTCGTTGCTAAAGCTCCCGCTGCGGTAGTTGAGGGTGAAAAGGCAAAGCTTGCCAAGTATATGGAAACCAGAGCAGCTCTTACAGAAGCGTTGGCAAAGCTTAAATAATACAAAGATAAATTTTAATTTAACAAAACATTGGCATCTGCCTCGGTTTCGATGCAGATGCCAATTGCAAAAAAAGGAAATATGAGATACGATTTTAATCCTGACGATAAAACAAAAGAGGCAATACTTAACACGGTAGTGCATTCGGGAAGTTTTTTTGATGATGAGAGCGTGAAAAATCTCATAATAGAAGAGGGAATTGAGGAGATTGCCGAAAATGCCTTCAGAGATTTTTTATCGGTGGAATCCGTAACGCTGCCTAAAAGCCTTAAAAAAATATCAGCTTGTGCCTTTTCGGGATGCAAGAACCTTTTCCGTGTTGAGTTTAGTAACGGTATTTTGGAAATATGCGACGAGGCATTTGCCTTCTGCTCTTCGCTCACCTCGGTGAATATGCCTAACAGTGTTAAGCGAGTTGGCGAGGGCGCGTTTGAGGGTTGCGCTTCTCTTACGAGCCTTAAGATTTCGGAGTCCTGCGAAATGATTGGTTCAGGCGCGTTTTCATTCTGCTTTAACCTTAAGGACGTAACGATACCGGATAGCGTTTTACTCATCGAATTTAACGCATTTGCATCTTGCTTTTCGCTTGAAGGAGTTAAGCTTTCCACCTCTATGGGAATGCTTGACGAATCTCTCTTTGAGGGATGCCGTTCTCTAAAAGTGGTAGATATGCCACCTAAACTTTACAAAATAGGCAGAAGGGTGTTCAAAGGATGTGCTTCTCTTGAGAGCGTTATCCTTCCGATTACGCTTCGTGAAATTGGATTTGATGCATTTTCCGGGTGCAGAGCCTTAAAGAGAGTTGCCGTTCCAAAAGGGCTTCGCGAGATAGAGGATGACGATGCGTTTTCGGGATGTGACTCGCTTTCCGAGATAACGTATGCCGGTAATAAGGAAGGTTGGGAATATCTCAATCACGGAAAGACTCTCACCGTTCAAAGAAGCGACCTTTCATACTATTCGCCAAAGGTTCATTTTCTCGACTTGAAGAGCGAATTTTAATATTAAAATGCGTTTTTGCAAACAATACCGAAACGGAGCTTAAATATGAAATACAAATGCTTAATTCTCGACCATGACGATACCGTGGTAAATAGTAGCGCGAGCATACACTATCCAAGTTTTATTGAGTACCTTAAGGTTTACCGTCCGGGCAAAGAGAATGAATATACGTTTGAAAGCTTTATAGAAAAGAATTTTATCCCCGGCATACTTTCGCTTCTTTGCGATGAGGTAGGACTTAACGATGATGAACTGAAAAAAGAAGAGGAGTTCTGGAATGATTTTGTCAGAACGAGAACTCCAAAAGCTTACACGGGTATGCGCGATTTGATATCTAAATTCCGCGAAAAAGGCGGCATCGTTGCAGTTTCAAGCCATTCGATGACTAATTTTATCAAGCGTGATTACGAAGCCAACGATCTTCCTATGCCCGATATAATTTACGGCTGGGACATGCCAAAAGAGAACAGAAAGCCCTCGCCGTATAGCGTTCTCGATATAATAGAGCGTTATGGATTTGATAAAAGCGAAATTCTTATGGTTGACGATCTTAAAGCGGGATTTGATATGGCTCGTTCGGCGGGAATTGATTTTGCCGCTGCGGGTTGGGCATACGACGTGCCTATGATTCGCGACTTTATGAAAAATCATAGTGATTTTTACCTTGAAAGTGTCGAAGAGCTTGAAAGTCTTCTTTTTGGAGAGATGTAATTAACGGTTAAACAAATTTCGCGTATTTACTTTCATAAAAATTTGCGAGGAAAATGAATAAAAGCTAAGCCTTTCGCTTATCTCCGGAGCGTTGGACTTAGCTTTTTTGTTTATAGAATTGTAAGTTGTTTTATTTATCGTATTTGTATATATCTGCGTTAATTCCGTCAAAGAATCCTCGCGAATCGCGATCAATAAAGTTAGCGAACGTAGTTTTAGTGAAAACCTTCGAACCAAATACCTCATCGCCTGTGAACGCTGCCTTTATAGACGTTCGTTCTGCAGTAACATAGGTTAACTCGCGCGGTGAGGGAGAAAAGATAAGTATTGGTATTTCTTCTTTATAGTTTGATGTATCGGGGAGAAATACTGTACGCGGAAAATACACACGGGATGCCTCTTTGACCGCGATGACGTGTCTTGCAAGGCTTCTTACCTTTACCGCTCCGCCAGTCTTTAGAAAGACGCAAGCAAAGGATTTGTTAAGTATGTGAGCTGCGTGGCTATAGCCTTTTCCGTTAAAGAGTCTTACTGCATACGTTTTATCTCTGACTTTAATTCTTGCGAAAGGCTTTTTTGTTACCTTTTTAGAGAAAAGCGCGAAAAAGCTGGTTATTTGAACCTCTACCGTGTCGATTTTTCGCAGTCCTAAAATAGAAAACAACATAGAAAGTCTTCTTTTTGTGAAAAGGAAAATCTTCACTGCGATAACTATTAGAATAACTATAAGTGAAAACTCGATAAGCGTCATATTACACCTCCGAGAACGACGAAAACCACTTAGCGCGGTAATATTTGAGAGTGAGGGGGATTGCCACGGTGTAGCAAGCCGCTATAATAACTATCATTACGATAGGAGCGAGGACATATCCAAAGCATTCGCTCATCATTTTGTAAGGCTCGGAAAGCTTTGCTAAAAACGATTCGTTTTTGATGAATGGCATAGGAACAAATATAAAGGGGATGGTGTAAATCAATCCATTCGTAATTGCCGAGAAAACGTCTGATTTGCCGAAAATGCTAATATAAGTAGGCAAAACCTCGCGTATTTTATACAAACCCTCGGTTTTTGTTATTATACGCTCGTATTTTTGATTGTTATATCTTAACGAAATATAAACGGTTATCAATACCGTTACTACAAGAGAGATAAACCAAAGTGACGTGTAAATGGAATCGAAAAAGGTTTTGTTCGATCCAATGTCATAAGATGGGAAGACTTCCGGGATTATCTCGTTTAGGAATCGGTATAGCTCCGATACGGTTATAGATACGCAAATACCTATTACAGCTCCGAGGATCATATAAAGAAAAAGTCTTACGGATTCCTTTAAAGATTGCATTTTGTTTAGCCTCCCTTTTTTCTAATAGTTTAACATAACGCGAGGATATTTTCAAGATATATTTTAAAATTTTAAAATAGTGTTGATTTATTTTTTAAAATATGCTATCATAGATGAGGTAATTAAAAAATAAACAACGGAAAGGGGTGCGATTAATATAATTAACCTTAAACTGATTGCCGAAAACGGTGACGTTAAATTTAAAGCGTACGGAGAGGAAATAGACGAGAGATTTGCAGGCGAATATGCCGAAGGCGATAAGTTCCGTCTTGAGCTTGATTTTGGCGGATTCGTCAAGATGAAGCTTGATGAAACTATGGCTGAATCGATAGTCTACGTCCCCGATGGAACGTTCGAGTTCGCTATTCCGTTTGGATACGAAAGACGCGCTTGCTACGGTCCCGACGCATTCGTTGGCGATAGCCATAGAATTATCGTTTCCGAGCCTACAGAGGCTGAAATTTATGCAGAGAGAAATATTGCTCTCAACTCTCACGATAGACACAAGGTGAACAAATACTTCCCTCACGCGGTTGCGAATTTTGTAACGAGAGAGGACCCTTGCTTCTTTGAGAGAAACGCTATTGACGGTGTGACAAACAATCTTTCGCACGGTCAGTATCCCTATCATTCGTGGGGGGGCGGACTCCGTGAGGATCTCGAATACGAGGTGCATTTTGGTACCGACGTTGAGGTCAGCTCGGTAACTATCTACATAAGAGCAGATTTCCCGCACGATACATATTGGAAAGAGATGGATATAGAATTTTCCGATAAATCAACCGAGCACGTTACGCTTCAAGGCATAGCAGAGGGACAGACTTTTGAGTTTGCCAAGAGAGTAACGGAATACGTGAAGCTTACAGGCTTCAAGCAGCAAAGACTTGAGGACGGCTCGCTCTCATTTGCAGCATTAACAGAATTAGAAGTAAACGGTAAATACATTAAAAAGGAGAACGAAGGAATGGAAGTAAGACACGCTTCTAACGCAAAGGACGTCAGATTCTATACGACTGACAGACTCAGAGAGGAATTCCACATTGGAAATCTTTTCACAAAGGATAACATCAGAATGGTATATAGCCAGACTGACAGAATTATAGTAATAGGAATGATGCCCATCAATCTCGAGCTTAAGCTTGAAGCAGGTAAGGAGCTTGCAGCAGATTACTTCCTTGAGCGCCGTGAGCTTGGATGCATCAACATCGGCGGTAAGGGAATTATCACCGTAGACGGCGAAGAGTATGACATGAATCCCCGCGACGGTATCTACGTTGGTAAGGGACATAAGGATCTTAAGTTTAAGAGCCTTGATGAAAAGAATCCCGCAAAGTTCTATATCACCTCTTGCCCTGCTCACACCGAGTATCCTACCGTTAAGATTGATATAACGAAAGCTCGTAAGGTTCCATGTGGTTCTGTTGAGGATTGCAACAAGAGAGTAATCAACCAGTACATTCATCCCGAGGTAATGAAGTCCTGCCAGCTCGCTATGGGACTTACTCAGCTTGACGTTGGTTCTAACTGGAACACCATGCCTTGCCATACTCATGACAGACGTATGGAAGTATATCTCTATCTTGATATGGGCGCAAACGACGCTGTATTCCACATGATGGGTGAGCCCAAGGAAACACGTCACATCATTATGCATAATGAAGAGGCTGTAATTTCTCCCTCTTGGTCGATTCACTCCGGCGTTGGAACAAAGAACTATTCGTTCATCTGGGCAATGTGCGGTGAAAACCAGGAATTCACCGATATGGATCATATCGAAACTAAAGAGCTTAGATAATTAAACAAACACGACACATTTTAGACAATTAAACAGATTCAATATATCAAGGAGAACAAAACATGGCAAACAATTTTGATCTTACAGGTAAGGTTGCCCTTATTACAGGCGCATCCTACGGTATTGGCTATGCAATTGCAAAGGGACTTGCAGCAGCAGGCGCAAAAATCGTATTCAACGATATTAAGCAGGAGTTCGTAGACAAGGGACTTGCTGCATACAAGGCAGATGGAATTGACGCAACCGGTTACGTTTGCGACGTTACCGATGAGGATGGCGTTAACGAGATGGTTGCTAAAATCGAAAAGGAAGTTGGTGTTGTTGACATTCTCGTAAACAATGCCGGCATTATCAAGAGAATTCCTATGATAGATATGAAGGCTTCCGAGTTCAGACAGGTAATCGACGTTGACCTCAACGCTCCCTTCATCGTTTCTAAGGCAGTTCTTCCCTCTATGATTAAGCAGAAGAGCGGTAAGATAATCAACATTTGCTCTATGATGAGTGAGTTCGGACGTGAAACCGTTTCCGCTTACGCTTCCGCAAAGGGCGGTCTTAAGATGCTTACCAGAAATATAGCTTCCGAGTACGGTCAGTACAACATTCAGTGCAATGGTATCGGCCCCGGCTATATCGCAACTCCTCAAACTGCTCCCCTTCGTGAAACACAGCCCGATGGCTCGAAGCATCCCTTCGACGTGTTCATCACCGAAACCAAGACTCCGGCAGGCAGATGGGGTAATCCCGAAGACCTCGCAGGTCCCGCAGTATTCCTCGCATCTAACGCATCCGACTTCGTAAACGGACAGATTCTTTACGTAGACGGCGGAATACAGGCATACTTCGGCAAGCAGCCTTAAGTCATAAAAGAACCGGACTAACAAGTCTTGATACGACAAATTTTAGCATCTTTCGTCGTATCAATTCTTGTTAAGTGCTACTTAACTGCGGCTTGTTGTAACCAAATCTATTCTCCATGGGCAGTGGCTGCGGTTTAAGGTGAAATAACTAAAGAATTCCCCAAGAATTATGCGAACGAGCAATTTGTAAATGAATTTTGTTTGCTTGTTTTAGGTGAATTGCGAATAAAACTTTACATTTAGGAACTGTTATGAAAAATTATAATACAATTCTTTCTGAAAATTCAGAGTGGGCTAAAGCTACATTTGATAAGATTAATGCTAAAATGCAGAATGTAACTGTTCGCTCTCGTGAAAAACTTCCGGACGGAGTTGACGAGAATGGCATTCACGTTGACCAGATGCCTACCAGACATAACTGGTGGTGCAATGGCTTCTGGGGCGGTCTTAACTATATGCTTTACGAGCATACAAAAAACGAAGAATATCTTAAGACGGCACAGCGCAGTGAAGAGCTTATGGATGGTGCTTTGGCAAACTTTGAAAAGCTTCATCATGATGTTGGCTTCCAATGGGGTATACTCTCGGCTGCAGGCTATCGCTTAACAGGTGATAAAAAATCAAGAACAAGAGCGCTCTTTGCAGCATCTACTCTTTTCTCTCGTTTTGTTATGACTCCCGAGGGCGGATACATCCGTGCTTGGAATAACAAATTCGGCGGGCATTCCGTAGATGATTGGTCCATTATAGACTGTCTTATGAATCTTCCCTTGCTCTATTGGGCAAGCCGTGAGATTGGTGATGATAGATTTAAGCAGGTTGCTATGCTCCACGCGGATATGGCTCTTTACGATCATCTTCGCGAGGATGGTTCGGTTAAGCATATTGTTGAGCATGACAGAGAAACCGGACTTGAGGTATGCTCTTACGGTGGTCAGGGAATTGCTGAGGGTTCATCTTGGTCGCGCGGTCAATCCTGGGGACTTTACGGTTTTATGCTCTCTTATATGCACACGGGTGAGGAGGCTTACCTCAACGCTGCAAAGCAGATTGCTAATTACTTCATCTCCAACTGCTCTGATGATTGGCTTCCGAGAGTCGACTTCCGTGCTCCGGCTGAGCCTGTTTATTATGATTCTACTGCAGGTGCTATTGCTGCTTGCGGTATGATAGAGCTTGCAAAACATCTTCCGGAAAACGAAGGCGGAATGTATATGCATGCAGCTGTAAGCATTCTTCGTGCTATGGAAGAGAAATTTATGAACTGGGATCCTAACACCGATGATATGCTTGGTTATGGAACAGTTCGTTATCCCGTGCCCGGTCAGTTTACCGAGAAGTCTGCGGGTGTGCATATCTCTATCATATATGGTGACTATTTCTATACTGAGGCTATTCTTAAGCTTCTCGGCTCTGAATTCTTGCCTTGGTAATCAACAAAAATAATATTTAACAATAAAGGTGCTATCATGAAAAACTATAACACTATACTTAATGAAAATCTCGAGTGGGCAAAGGAAACTTTTGCTAAGATAGATGCAAAAATGTCTGCTATGACGCTTCGTTCTCGCGATAAGATTCCGGACGGAGTTGATAAGGACGGATTCCACGTTGACCGTATGCTCACCAACCCTAACTGGTGGTGTAACGGATTCTGGGGCGGTCTTAACTATATGCTCTACTCATACACCAAGAACGAAGAATATCTCAAGACCGGAAGAAGAAGCGAGGAGCTTATGGACAAAGCTCTCGCAAATTATGATAAGCTTGACCACGACCTCGGCTTCCTTTGGCATCTTATGTCCGGAGCAAGCTACAAGATCACGGGTGACAGAGCATCCAAGGTTCGTAATTTCTTTGCTGCCAGTACACTTGCCTCTCGTTACGTAATGGACGGTGGATTCATCCGCGCTTGGAATAGCCAGAAGGGTGAAAACTGGTCTATCATAGACTGCCTTATGAATCTTCCTCTTCTTTATTGGGCAAGCGAAGAAATCGGTGATGACAGATTTAAGCAGATCGCTATGGCTCATGCTGATATGTCACTTATCGATCATCTTCGTGAGGATGGCTCTATTAATCACATCTGTGAGCATAGCAGAGAAACAGGCGAGCTCGTTACTACTCACGCAGGTCAGGGCGCAGCGGTTGGCTCGTCTTGGTCACGCGGTCAGTCGTGGGGACTTTACGGCTTCCTTCTTTCTTATATTCACACGGGTGAGGAGAGATACCTCAACGCATCTAAGCAGGTTGCTAATTACTTCATCGCAAATTGCTCTGATGATTGGCTTCCCAGAATTGATTTCCGTGCTCCCGCAGAGCCCGTTTATTATGATTCAACAGCAGGTGCAATAGCTGCTTGTGGTATGATAGAACTTGCAAAGCGTCTTCCCGAGAACGAGGGCGGTATGTATATGAATGCTGCTGTTAATATTCTTAAGGCTATGACAGAGAAGTTCGTTGACTGGAACCCCGAGAACGACCACATGCTTGGATATGGTTCTGTTCGTTATCCCATTTCCGGACAGTTCACCGAGGAATCAGCAGGTGTTCACGTTTCCATTATCTATGCGGAGTACTTCTACACTGAAGCTATCTTAAAGCTTCTCGGCGCAGAGTTCTTCCCTTGGTAATCTAACTAAATGTAAACAAATGTTTTAAATTATATAAAAAAACAGGCGATGTCTTGCCCAAAAAGGTTTGACATCGCCTGTTTTTATATGCATCAAAATGTATCAAATATTAGATTATAGAGCTTTGGAAAGCAACGGCTTTGCCGAGAATTTTAATATCCTCAAGCTCCATTCCAAGATAAACGAGAGGAGCGTATCGCGGATTTTCGGGAGAGAGTATAAGCTTTTCCTCTTCGGGATAAAAATACACTCTTTTTAGGGTTGCCTCGTCATTAATTATAACGGCAGCTATTTCTCCGTTGTCCACGGAATTTTGACTTCTTATAAACACAATATCACCGTCAAAAATACGAGCTCCAATCATAGAATCGCCGTGCGCGCGAAGACAGAAATCCGCATCGAGCGTACCGTTTGTCATTGCAAAGCTTTCTCTTGTTTCATCTGCGTATATAGGCTTTCCGCAAGCTATGTCCCCGAGAATGGGGATTTTTTTTATTTTAACAGGAGATTCCAATCCAATGCCGCCTATTTGTATTTCATTATCATCCCATCCCATAAGGCTTTGGGGCGTTGTATCCAAAGCGTTTGCGAGAGCGACTATTTTATCTGATGGAATGTTAGCGATGATTCCGTTCTCGTACCTGTTAATCGTCTGTTTACTTGTACCGATAATATCTGCAAGCTCCTCAAGTGTCATTCGTTTAGAGCGACGAAGCTCCTTAATTCTTTTTCCTATCATAATAGATCCCTCCAAACAATTTATATTTAATCATAAAAAACAAAAATCGATAAAATGCGACAGAGTCACCTATATTGTAACATAAAGTCACGCGTTATGCAATAGCTTGACGAAAAAAATTCAAAAAACTTGAAAAAGTCACTTGACAAGTTGCTTTTTGTGTGTTACAATTGTCACGTAATGAGTGACTTTGTCGCATTGTCACTTAATGCGTGACTTACTGAAACAAAAATAGATTTAAAGGCGTAGGGAACGTAAGAACGATAAAAAGCGAATAAGGTGTGAATCGTTTTTTATCCTTTTTATATCTTCCTTTGGTGTGAGCGCTGAAAAATAATGGAGAGGAGGACGCATGGCAGGAATAATTAAAAGGAGGGAAGTTTAAAATGTACAAGCAGTATTCCGGAACACGCGGAATAGGACCGAACGTATATCGCTCGCGTGATGAAATTAAAGAGGATATAAGATACGTTTACGAACGCATTTCGGAGATTAACGAAATGCTTAATATACGCGAGCTTATATCCGAAGTTTTTAATCAAGAAAGTAGCGTTGATATTATTAAAAAGGCAGAGAACGTAACGGAGCTTTTAAAGTACGCAGAGGAAGCTTTGACCGAGCTGAAATCTCTTACCGAGAGACTTGATGAATTGAAAGCAGAACTTCATGCAAGCGCCGATATGTGTATTATGTACGAAAGAGGTGACGTTTTTTGATGAGCATATCCGAAAAAAGAATTGCAAATATCGTTGAAGCACTTTGCGCTCATTTTGAAACTCGCGAGGATGCAATTCGCTCAAGAAGCGTGAGTCCGAGAGTTCGTATGGAATACGTTTACATAAATTCAAAAATGCTTGACGGAGCATCGGAGGTTGTTGGCGAGTCTTACGCTAAGAGCTTCATAATCGATATTGGCAGGGGAGTTGGATACGCTAATACAAAAATAGATGCGTTTGCGGAAACAAGCTACAAGAAAAGCAAGCAGGCAATCAGAAGAAAAATTGCAGAAAAGCTTTATCTTATTGATCCGACTCCCGATATTTTTTACGAAACAAAAAAATAAAAATCCTTTGCCACGAAGCGACAATATTTTCAAAAAACGTTTGATAAAATATAGGAGCTTAAATCCCTCGGTGAAGTATATTTCTCTTACGCTACGGGTTTTAGGTGCAAATGCAGATCAAATGCGCGATTGAACGGTTGCGGTGGAAGGAGAAAAAATGAAGGAATGTGAAATAAAAAACGAAGGTGGCGTAATCGAAGCGAAAATAATGTGCGAAATAGACCATCACACAGCAAAGAACATACGGGAAGCGATAGATGCAGAGCTTTCTAAAAGCAAAACTCGTATTTTGAGAATCGATTTTTCTTTGGTATCGTTTATGGATAGCTCGGGAATAGGCTTGATTCTCGGAAGAGCCTCCAAGGCAGAAGCTATAGGAGCAACGGTTGAGGTGGTAGGGCTAATGGGTAGATTGAGGCGTCTTGTCTGTATGTCGGGAATGGAGAGAATACCAACCATTAAGATAAAATGAAGTATCATAGGAGAAATAAACAATGAAGACTATTATAAATGAAATGAAGCTAAGGCTTCCCGCTATAAGCGTAAACGAAAGCGTTTGCCGATCTGCAATTTCAGCCTTTCTTGCGGAGCTTGATCCTACGGTTGAGGAGCTTGGCGACGTAAGACTTGCAGTTTCCGAGGCGGTTACTAACTGCATAGTACACGCCTATAAAGATTTGCCGAGCGGAGAGCCGGGAAATATTTACATATCCGTTCGTCTTTACAACACGAAAGAGGTGTCTATTGAAATATCCGATAACGGTTGCGGTATTGAAAACGTTGAGGAAGCGATGAAGCCTCTTTATACAACGGGAGAGGGAACGGAGAGATGTGGCATGGGATTTCTCGTTATGGAAAGCTTTACCGATGCGCTTAATGTCAAATCAAAGCTTGGAAAGGGAACTACGGTTCTTATGAGAAAATTCTTAAAATCCTCTGTCGAAGGAGTAGAATGAATTCGGAGATAAAGGAATCGGAAGAAAAGGCGAATGGAATATCGAAACAAAAAGCAGACTCGAAAATTAAGCGCTCTTATGATAAAAATCCGGATCTTATACGAAGGTATAGAGCAGGAGATGAGAGCGCGGGCGAAGAAATTGTGGTTTTGAATAAACCGCTCGTATGCAGTATAGCATCAAGATTTTCTTCGCGCGGAGTAGATAGCGAGGATTTGATAGCAACCGGAAATATCGGACTCGTCAAAGCAATAAATACGTTTGATTTTTCGCGCGAATGTGCATTCTCCACGTACGCCGTTCCGCTGATTTTTGGGGAAATAAGACGCTTTTTGCGCGATGACGGAATGATTAAGGTTTCAAGAGAGGAAAAACGGCTTTCCGCTATCGTTTCTGCGGAAAAGGAAAGACGGCAGATGAAAGGGGAGTCAACTGCGATTTCCGAAATAGCCAAGGCTCTCGGTATCACGGCGGAGGATGCGGCGTCTGCCTTGGCTGCGGGCGCGCCGATACGCTCTCTTGATGAAAGTGCTTACCTTGATGACGATTCCGTGTCGCTTGGCAGTACCATATTCGATGAGGATGAAGAGGAAAGGGCCTTTGATAAATTATCTCTTTCTCTCGCTATAGAAAAACTCGAAGAATGGCAACGAAAGCTTATAGTTTTGAGATATTTCAAAGACCTCTCACAAACGGAAACCGCTAAATGTCTTGGAGTAACGCAGGTTAAGATATCCAGGGAAGAGAAGAAAATTTTGCAAATACTCAAAGAGAAAATGGAAGCATGATTAAATGTTAAGAAATTGTGAATAATTAAGAAAAGTATTGATTTTTAAATACTCGTAGTATAGAATATATTCTGTAAACATTAGCACTCTCGTGTTTTGAGTGCTAATCTGTAAAAAGGCAATTTAAGGAGGAATAAAATATGCAGCTTAAGCCTTTATTTGATAAGGTTGTAATTAAAAAGTCCGATGTTGAGGAAACGACAAAGGTGGGAATTATACTCACAGGCTCGGCGAAGGAAAAGCCTGACGTTTACGAGGTTGTGGCAGTAGGCCCCGGCGGAATGATTGACGGTAAAGATGTTAAGATGGTTCTTAACGTTGGCGAGCGTGTTATAGTAGGAAAGTACAGTGGTACAGAGGTTAAGCTTGACGGTGTTGAATATACCGTTGTTGCTCAGTCTGATATTTTAGCTGTAGTTGAGTAATTAAGGAATAAATTATTAGGAGATTAGATATGGCAAAGGAAATACTTTACGGTACAGATGCAAGAGCCGCACTTCTTCGCGGTGTTGATAAGCTTGCGGATACCGTTAAAATAACTCTTGGTCCCAAGGGTAGAAACGTAGTTTTGGCAAAGCAGTTCGGCGCTCCGCTCATTACGAATGACGGCGTTACGATTGCAAAGGAAATAGAGCTTGAAAATGCAGCAGAGAACATGGGTGCGCAGCTCGTTCGCGAGGTTGCAACGAAGACCAACGATGCAGCCGGTGACGGTACAACCACCGCAACTCTTCTTGCGCAGGCTCTTATTCACGAGGGAATGAAAAACGTTGCCGCAGGCGCAAATCCTATGGTGCTTCGCAAGGGTATATTTAAGGCGGTTGATGCAGCCGTTGCAGAGCTTAAGGTTCAGTCTAAAAAGGTATCCGGAAGTGATGATATAGCGAGAGTTGGCGCGGTTTCTGCAGGCGATGAGGCTATAGGAAAGCTTATTGCAGATGCAATGGATAAGGTTACTGCAGACGGAGTTATAACCGTTGAGGAGTCCAAGAGTGCGGAAACATACAGTGAGGTTGTTGAGGGAATGCAGTTTGATCGCGGATACCTCTCGCCTTATATGGTTACCGATACCGATAAGATGGAGGCAGTTCTTGACGATTGTCTTATTCTTATAACAGATAAAAAGATTTCAAACATTCAGGATATTCTCCCTCTTCTTGAGCAGATAGTTCAATCTGGCAAAAAGCTTCTTATCGTAGCAGAAGACGTTGAGGGTGAAGCGCTTACAACTCTCGTGCTTAACAAAATCAGAGGAACGTTCACTGTTGCGGCAGTTAAAGCTCCGGGATTTGGTGACAGACGTAAGGAAATGCTCCGTGATATTGCTACGCTTACCGGAGGTGAGGTTGTAACGAGTGAGCTCGGTCTCGAACTTAAGGATGCTTCCATCGCAGAGCTTGGACGCGCTCGTCAAGTTAAGATAACCAAGGAAAGCACTATTATAGTAGATGGTGCAGGCGATAAGAATGCGATTGCAGATAGAGTGGCGCAGATTAGAAGCGCGCTTGCAAATGCAACGAGCGAGTTCGACAAGGAAAAGCTTCTTGAAAGACTTGCAAAGCTTGCAGGTGGAGTTGCGGTTATCAAGGTTGGAGCCGCTACTGAGGTTGAAATGAAAGAGAAGAAGCTTCGTATAGAGGACGCTCTTAATGCAACCAAGGCAGCTGTTGAGGAAGGTATCGTAGCAGGCGGAGGAACTGCTCTCGTTAACGTTGTTGATGCAGTTGAGAAGGTTATCGCACAGCTCGATGGAGATGAGAAGACAGGCGCTATGATAGTTGCAAAGGCGCTCCTTGCTCCCATGAAGCAGATAGCTGATAACGCCGGTGTTGACGGCTCGGTTATCATTTCTAAAATCCGCGAGTCCGGAAAGATCGGTTACGGCTATGATGCATACCGTGAGGAGTATTGCGATATGATGGAAGCAGGAATTGTAGATCCCGCAAAGGTAACACGTTCCGCTCTTCAGAACGCAGCTTCTATTGCTTCTACCGTTCTTACTACCGAGGCTGTTGTTTCGGATAAAAAGGAAGATAAGCCCGCTCCCGCTCCCGCAGCGATGGACGGAATGTATTAATCGGTTTGACGAACAAAAGATAAATATCAGCGAGCGTTCGCGCAGCATAAATTGTTTTTGTGCTTCGTGAACGCTCTTTGTTTTTTTGTAGTACGAGAGTGTATTTTATCGGTTTGCGCAGAAAAATGACAACAATTATTGTCAAAAATGACGCTTAAAATGAAATTTTGTGTCTTTTTCCGCTTCTTTGATAAACTGAAAATACGTAAATAACGTGTGTGAATCTGCAAGTAATGAGCTCTTTTTTTACTTTTATCATGCTTTCCTATTTGAATTTTAAGATGTGGCGTACCGTGTTAAGTTTTTGCAACAGTTGTACAAAAAAATATTTTTAGCGCAAATATTATTATTAAATATATTGCTTTTTTTGTATAAATGTGGTAGAATATATTATCTCGAATTGTTTTTTGGAGGGTATAAAATGAAAAAAATATTACTCTTCGTTTTGACATTGGCATGTGTTGCCGGAGTCTTTTTGCTTATGCAAGATGATTTGTTGAACGAAGTTAAAACGTTTAAAGATGCGTTTGGGGAGGTTAAGCAATGGGAAACACTAAAGTAAGACGTTTGTCATTTGGAGCATCGTTGACGGCGAAGTTTTCTTCATTCGTAATGATTTTGCTTCAGCTTTATGCCGGCCTCATCTTTTATAACGGTATAGTCGCAAATGCAAAGGTAGGCACTATAGGATTTTCAAAGGACGTAAATATCGTTGAGCGCGCCAAGCTTATAATCGAATGGTTTAAGAATCTTGCGGCGGGAAAGAACGCAATTTTCCCACACGTATTCTTCGCGCTTCATTTCGTTATTTTCGCGATAGTTGCAGTCAATTTTGTTATATCCTTCGTAAGATTCTTCTTCCTCTTCGGTAAGAAGGACAGATTTTTGAAAAATCAGAAAAACAGCTTCAGCATTTCTAAGCTCTTCGTTGTAAGCAGCTCGTGGATGCTCTTCTTCATGCTTATAACCTCTTGGGTCAACGGATATGAGTTGCTCGATAGCGCTAAGCTTCTCATAATCGTAGTTTCCGCGGGAATACTTATTTCCAGACTTTCAAGATGCATTTTGGCAAAAACACCGCTTATGACAACCTTGTGCCAGATACTCTATAGCGTGGTATTCTTCGCAGTAATCGGAATTATCATGACTACGTTCTCCTGCGACGTAATCACCATCGTTGAAATGAATGTTGATAAGATTATCTCGGGCGGAATGAAATTCAGAGGTGTGTTTGTTGCCGCGCTTTCCGCGTGTACGCACGTTCTCTTTGGTCTTATTACGCTTAATGTTCTCGTTATGATAAACAGTTGCAAGAATAATATTGCCGTTCCTAACGAAGAAACCAAGCGCGCCGGTATCACTATTATCATATACGCGATAATCGCCGTAGTAATGATTATGCTCGCAAGCAACAGCTTCGCAGTTAGCGTGCTTGAGATGTATGCAAAGTTACTTCTTGCTGCTCTTTCCGTATTCTTCTTCGGTCTTATCAGTCCTAAAATTGAAAATGAGAATATAAACGAAGAGGATGAGTACGAGGATGAAGAGCCCGAGGAAAATCCCGAGGGAGAAGATAACAAGGAAGAGCAAAAGACTCCGGATTTCGAATTTAAGCCCGTTCCCAAAATCGTATTTATCGGCAAGAGAGTTTTAAAGATAAAGGCAAACAAATACAGATACCGTGATGACATTAACGTTTTGGTTATTCCCAAAAACGTTGCTTATATCGAAGGATATGCCTTCTTCGGTTGTAGCGAGATTAAGGAGATTCACTGTGAGCGCAAGGAGAAGCCTCGCTTCTGGCATAATCAGTGGAACTTTGGTTGTCCCGCAAAGGTTATTTGGGATAGCACCGACGTGGATAATATTACATACGGTGAAGAGGAAGAAGAGAATTGATCTTGCTTCTTGACTCAATTTTAACATAAAACGAAAAGAAAACCGCCATCGCAGTAAGCTCTTAAAGAGTAAACTGCTTGGTGGTTTTCTTTTTATCATTTTATTTAATAACTTTGGTGAACACGAGAATCTGCAATACGATACCTACGATAACATAAGCATCCACAAGAATTCCCGCAATTCTTAATACCCAACCAACTATAGCGCCAACGACCGGAATCCAGCCGATGATAACGCCGGAAAGCCAGATAACGACACCGGCAATAAGACCTACCGCGAGGTACATAAGTATGCCGACGATGAGATTAACAACGCCCTTGGAGTAATCCCAAGAAATAGGGAAGAGCTTTTTTAAATTCATATTAGCCTCCTTGTTATATTGTAGTGTAAATGATATTGAATCATTACATTTATATTATAACTGTGTTTTGTGTAATTGTCAAGTGCTTTTTTGACCTACAAATCGTTGTTTAAAATGCTTGTAATGATTATATATGAATAATATGAAGAAAAGTTTAACAAAAATCACCAAATTAAATATGTCTTTTTCTACAATAATTTAGGATGCTTTTTTGAAAAAAACTTTGACAAATTTTAAAATATATGGTATAATACAATGGGGAAATAAAGACTGTTTTTGTTTTCTCGTTAGAAAATAATGTAGATTAAAATTTTTCGATCAGGATGTAAAAGGAGAAACAAATGATATCTTCAGCTGAAGTTTCACAGCTTTTGCAGAGCTTAGTATGGCTTTTTGCAGGTATTAGCGTATTCATCGTTGGTATGAATTTCTTGAGTGGCGCGCTTGAGAGCTGCGCCGGTAGCGGAATGAAAAAGCTACTTGAAAAAATAAGCAACAATCGTTTATCCGGTGTTGGTATAGGTGCAGGTGTGACTGCGATAATTCAAAGCTCGGCTGCAACAACGATTATGGCTATCGGTCTTGTAAACGCGGGAGTTATGACGCTTATGCAAGCAACACCTATAATTATGGGTGCTAACATAGGTACAACTGTTACAGGATTGCTTGTAGCGCTTAAAAACGACGTATTCGATATGCTCATGTATTTCATAGCATTCGCAGGTGTTATGATGGGATTTGCAACCAAGGAAAAGGTTAAGCTTGTCGGAAGCCTTTGTTGCGGTCTTGGACTTATTTTCGTAGGTCTTAGTATAATGAGTAGTGATGACGCTTTCGGAAACCCACTTATTGAGAGAGTGTTCACCGAAATCTTCAGTAAAATAGATTTCCCATTGCTCTTGATATTCGTTGGAATTGTACTTACAGCTCTTATACAGAGCTCATCTGCTTCAACCGGTATAGTTATAACGATGGTTGGTACGGGACTTTTATCTCTCGATTTGGCGCTCTTTATTATACTTGGTGCAAATATAGGAACTTGTGTAACGGCGTTCTTGGCTTCAATCGGAGCGTGCTCCAATTCCAAGCGCGTTGCAATTATTCACCTACTCTTTAACGTTATAGGAACTGCAGTATTTACAGCGATTATTTGGATATTCAGAGAGCCGTCGGTAAATCTTTTGGTTTCGATTTTCCCGAACAATGACCCCATGTCGTTACAGATGCGTGTATCTATCTTCCACGTAATCTTTAACGTTTCTACAACTATAATGCTTCTTCCTTTTGCAAAGTATCTTGTAAAGCTTTCCACTCTTATTATAAAAGACACTAAAGAGGATGCTGAGCATCTTTCGCTCAAGTTTGTTGACGATAGACTTATTTCCACGCCTCCCGTAGCTTTGATGCAGGTTAAAAAAGAGATGGACTATATGCTCGCACTTGTTGAAGCAAATATAATTAAGTCTTTTGAAAGCATGGATAATTGCAACGAAGAGGATGCTGAATTTATCAGAAAAAACGAAGAGATTATCGACTTTACAAATAGCGCACTTACCCAATTTTTAATTAAACTATCTTCTGCTGTTGAGCAGCAGAGTGATGAGCGTGTGATCGGTTCGTATTTCCACGTGCTAAATGACCTTGAGCGTATAGGTGACCACGCTGAAAACTTCTATGAAATCGGCGATGAAATGACCAAAAAAGAGCTTGCTTTTTCGGAGAAAGCTCGTCTTGAAATCAAAAAAATGGGTGCGCAAATTTTGAAGATGTTCGTAATATCAAAGGATGCGTTCGAAAATCTCAACCGAGAAAATCTTCCGGAGCTTACGGTTCTTGAAGAGAGTGTTGACGCGATGAAAAAACAACTTATCGCAAGCCATTTTGCGCGTCTTGCAGAAGGTAACTGCAATATGGACGTTAGTCCCTATTACTCATCGGTCGTAGCAGGTCTCGAGCGTGTTGCCGACCACTTGGTAAACATTGGTTACAGTATAATGAACCCCACCGGTTCTCAAAAGGATAAAGGATAATAATCAGCTTAGATTATTATCTTTACTTAAGATTAAAGCAAGACAACTTACAAAATATAGGCCATCGTAGCTAAATCCACGGTGGTCTATATTTTTGCCGTTACATTTTAATTGGAATGTTGAGTCTCGCGTTTAGTGACGCGCCAATTGGGATTTAAGTTTTAAAATTTATTTGTCGCACACACTAACGGAATTTTAATACAAAATAAACGGCGAAAACATTAAAAAAGCAAACAAATACGAAAGAATATTCGCATGTTGCCAAAGTAAATAGCAATTTTGAGAAAAATCATACTAAACGAATGAGTAAAATCAGACATAGAAAAACGGCAATAATTTGTCGGAGAAAAACTAAAAAGGCGTGACAAAAAAGAACAATGAAAAATATTTCAAAAAGAAGAAGGGAATTTTAAAAAATCGTTTGACAAACGCGCATTAATATGTTATAATATCTTTTGGAATATTGCGTTATTGATTTTACAGTATTGGAAAATTAGTCGAAATTTAGAAATTCCGGATCCAAAAAACGTATACCCGATTAAGTAGACTGTTTTTTAAAAGTAAAATGGATTAAATAAATCTGTGATATTAAATAACTTCCAATTTTTCATTCGCAACTTTAAACTTACCGATCGAGGCGTAGCGAAGGTGGTATCGCGCCAGTTTCGGGTGCAAACCACCGATTTCAAAAATATTTTTTTGAAAAACGCCGGGATCCCTTGAAAACACTGACTTTTTTGGCTCTCCCGAAGTCTTAAGAGTTCGCAAATTTTCGGTCTGACCACATGTTTGACCACTTACAGAAAATCGCATAAAAATCACCAAATCGAGGTGTAGCGCAGTTGGTAGCGCGCCAGTTTCGGGTACTGGAGGCCGCGAGTTCGAGTCCCGCCACTTCGACCAAAAAACAGCCGAAAACAAGCCATTTTTGACTTGTTTTTGGCTTTTTTCTATACATTTTGCACAAATTTGACGATTTCGAGGTGACCACATGTTTGCCCAAATTTCGAACCTTTGATCGTTGTTTCCCTGCGATTATTTCCTTCGTTTCAGAAAAATCCTATTCTTTGTCTTCTGCGACTCAAATTTTGAAGGCTGACGGTTGCTTTCCGTCAGCCTTTTGCATTTGTATTCTCACCGATAAATTGGAATTTGTTTATCGTATATTTTTTGTGTGCGACTCTATCTCCTTGATGACCTCAATAAAATCCGCATCGTTCTTTCCCGTTGGATCGGGCAAGCCCCAATCATCATCGAAAGCTCTGCCGATGTAGGGACATCCAACGTCACAGCCCATCGAGATTGCAATGTCGGGTTGCGGTATCTTGTCGATGGTTTTGCTGAATTGTGTCAGCTCCATATCGATGCCGTAAAGCTTTTTCATCAGCCGTACCGCATCTTGATTGATCTGTGGTTTCGTTTCCGTACCTGCCGAGTAAAAGTCAAACTCATCACCACGCAAGTGCTTTCCGAGAGCTTCGGCAATCTGACTTCTGCAAGAGTTATGAACACAGATAAACGCTATTTTCTTTTTCATCTGAATGGACACCTCGAACCAATGCACTGATTGTTCTGCTTTGAGTGCACGCACTTGATATCTCCAAGTTCCATTTCTACGCCGAGATGAGTTTTTGCAAACTCCACGGCTTTGATGATGGATATGTAAGAATCACGCTTACAGCAACGGGGGCCGCCAACCTCACCTATTGCGCCAAGCGCAGAGGAGGTCATCTTGTTCGATAAGCCCCATGCTTCGTTTGCAAGAGGCGTTGAACCTGTCACAATGGACACGAACATTCCGGCACTTACACCTGCACCGCAAGCCCCCCAAAATCCGCAAGCACCTCCGGGAACTCTCTTTCCTCTCGCCTGCATTTCAGAAAGTGCTTTTACAAGATCTATTTCGCCACCTGCATTTTTATATGCGGTAAGTAATGCCGAGCCAACCATCACATGATGTTCGGGACCGTGCATATGGCAGAACGGCAGAGCCATCAACTTTTGAACAACCTCAATGGGATTATTCGAGCTTTCGGCAAAGCATACCCCTATAATGCTATCCATTCCTTGTGTGTGGCATTCGTTACATATGTAATGGCCGTTCTCGCAAGCGGTTTTACTGTTTTCTTTTTTGTGGCAGATGGCACATTCCATCTGTCTCTCTGTTTCTAAATATTTCAGCGGCGCACCGCATATCAAGCATTCGTCTTTCATAATTCGCCTCAACAAATTCAAGTTTATCGATTAGTTAGATTATACCATAAAAACGGTGAAAAGTAAATAGGACGGCCAAAGAAAATGAAATCACCTACGGTGATGAAATCCGCTTTAGCGGATAAAATCTTCACTTCGTTTAGATGAAATCCGAGGACGAGTCTCGGGTTGAATGAAATCTGCCACCCGACATAGTCGGATTTCATCGCGTAGCGGTTTCATCCATCGTGATGGATTTATTCTGCCAAAGGCAGATTTCATTGCACCCCAGTTCATCCAAGAGATAATAAAAAATGCTCCGAAAAATCGGAGCATTTTTTGTATTCGACCTTTGGTCGAAATTATCTCTTGGAGTTTTGAGAGTACCGTTTGATATCGTGAATATCGTGAGTATCGCCCTATAAAGTGTTGCACCAAATTTGCACCAAAATCACACTACATTAAGCACCCATTCAGCTCGACAAATTTGAATTTGACTATCTTTTCTTATATATGACCAATTCGGGATTTTCACCGTTTTCTTCATACGAGCATATAAGAAGAAAATCCATATTTG
>JAZRDI010000007.1:0-3099 GCA_045660185.1 Eubacteriales bacterium
GCAGACCAAGGCTGTTATCCGCGCTGCTATGAACGTTAAGAAGAACCATCCCGATTGGACCGTAGTTCCCGAAATCATGATTCCCCTCGTTGGCGAAATCAAGGAGCTTAAGTTCGTTAAGAAGGTTGTTGTTGAAACTGCAAACGCTGAAATCGCTGCTGCAAACTCCGACCTTAAGTACGAGGTTGGTACTATGATCGAAATTCCCAGAGCTTGCCTTACCGCTGACGATATCGCAGGCGAGGCTGAATTCTTCTGCTTCGGTACTAATGACCTTACTCAGATGACTTACGGCTTCAGCCGTGACGATGCCGGTAAGTTCCTCGATGCTTACTACGAAACCAAGATCTTCGAGAACGATCCCTTCGCTAAGCTTGACCAGACCGGTGTTGGTAAGCTCATGAACATGGCTGTTACCCTTGGTAAGCAGGTTCGTCCCGAGCTTCACGTTGGTATCTGCGGTGAGCACGGTGGAGATCCCTCCTCTGTTGAATTCTGCCACAAGATCGGCCTTACCTACGTTTCTTGTTCTCCCTTCAGAGTTCCGATTGCAAGACTCGCAGCAGCTCAGGCAGCTCTTAAGGACTAATTTGAATTTTTCCAAGAAAGCTTATTCCCAAGCGATGGTTTGATATAGACACTTAAGCGTGTTTTCGGCAATGTATCTTACAATTTCTTTTAAGCTTTCTGTATAACTTAAAGCCCTCGGCAATTTCGCCGAGGGCTTTTTTCGTTTTTAATACTGTTTGTGTGTTACTTCAATTAATACCGTTTATACGTTACTTTAATATTATTCTTGCTAACATTCCTGCTTCGTGATATGGGCTTCCAGAAATAACGTATTGCGGAATGAACGTGGATACTTGTTCTCCGTTCGCTTCGTAAGACGCAACAACTTCTGAATAGAACTGACTATGCCAATGCCCCGTGAATATAGCTTTAACTACGTCAGCATTTTTCGTAATGAGATCATAGACCTTTACTGTAATTTCATCACATCTATCAGCGCCACCGACTATAAGGGGGTCTACGCCTATCTTTTTTGTTTTATGCGAGCCTTTGTTTTCGATAACCGCTCTAACTTCTGTTTCCTTGGGGTTTTTACTTATAATCGGCTCGTGCTGGAAAATAAGAATGATTTTTCCCTGCTCTTTTGCCATCTTTATATCGGATTCGAGCTTTTCAACTTGGCAAGGAAGATATTTACTTTGGCTATTGTCGATTATAACCGCGATAATTTTTCCCGCAAGCTCGCGAGAATAATAGTGAATATCGTGAGGCCATACGGCTCTAATCATATCGAGTCTTTCTTCAAGCGGCAATAAATCGGGCTTTCCGGTTTGCATTTGCTTCGTATGATCGTGACCGCCGAGCGCAACCATAGCGTTAGGATACTTTTTGAAGAGATTTTCCACTGTGAAATTTAAAGCACCACTTGAAAGATAATCAAGCGTATCTCCGAGAACCACCGTGGCGTCGCAAAAATCACAAGCTTCAAGAGCTTTTACCGCAGGAGTGACCCATTTTAAATTTTCGGGCCATTTTCTGCACTGCTCGGTATATACAAGCTCTTCGTCAAGGCGATCCTGCTGATTGCAAACGTTGAAATGAAGATCTGCTACAGCTCCTATCATAAAGGGTCTTTCAAGCCCGAGATCAAAATCAAAGTTTATATCCGCAACAAGCTGACGCGTGGTTTTAAGCCTGTACATATCATAGTGAGGATCGGGATTGTATATAAGTCCCGGAGGATCAGATACGAATTCTTCTTTTTCTTGCGAAAAGAACCATTCTCTTTCTTTTAAGGTTTTCATTTTTTTCAACTCTTTCTATAATGTTTATTTAACTGTTAATTTTAAATAAGGAAAACAATTTTTATTTTTTAAAAAACTGTTGACCATTTGGGGAGGAAGTAGTATAATCTATGTGTTATAAATTTTCGAAAATGAAAATTAATAAGTGATGACTTTTGTCATCACTTTCGAAAATCACAGATTTTCGCACATGCCTTGAAATATATAACTGGGAGAAGCTTCCGTATGAAAATCAAACAAATTGCAAAAATATCAAGCGGTCAAGACGGTGTTGTTTGGAAGAATCACTTATTCCGTTTTAACACGCGCGGAAAATGCTTGGTATATGATTTACTTGATATAGAGACAAATACCGTTAAGGAGCTTGAGCCGTTAGGCAGCTTTGTTCTTGATAAAGCCGATATTATCGTGCCGCACAGTAACGCTGTTTTTTGGGGCACCGAATTTTTTGCTCCCGGTGACGAATATCCGTTATTGTACTCAAATGTTTACAATAACTATGCAAATACAGATAATAAACTAATTGGTGTTTGTTGCGTTTACCGCGTGGAGCGTACAGAGGAAAGCTTCAAAACGACACTCGTCCAGTTGATAGAAATCGGTTTTACCGACGATCCTTCTCTTTGGAAAGCATCTCCCGAGCGTCACGGTGTTCGTCCTTACGGCAACTTCGTTATAGACCGCGACAACGGTTATTATTACGCTTTCGTTATGAGGGACGAAAAACTCGGCACACGATATTTTAAATTTAAAATTCCATCCTTGTCCGAGGGTACGTTAGACAACGTTTACGGTGTTAAAAGAGTTGTTTTAACACCCGAAAGCATTTGCGACCAATTCGACTGCCCATATCATAGATTCATTCAAGGCGCGACCTTACACAACAATAAGATATATTCTACGGAAGGCTTCCATGATGACCAGATCAATCGTCCTGCAATCCGTATTATTGATCTTGAGTGCAGAAAGGAAAAGCAATATTATGATATTTTGCAAATCGGATATAAATGTGAGCCCGAGATGATAGATTTTTACGACAACACTTGCATTTACAGCGATGCAGGCGGAAACCTATACTCTATAGAATTTTAAGGAACGGTATTAATTAAAAGCACTAAAGGGGCTGTCGCATTTAGGCAGAACAAAACAAAAAATATTGGAGGTATTGATTTTTCAGTACCTCCATTTATATTTTTTCGTGTTTTCAATAAAATGATGTTGAATTTCTCCGAAATTCTCCGTTTTGATTATATTTTTTGTTTTATCCTCGTTTCCTCGCTCAGCG
>JAZRDI010000008.1:0-14547 GCA_045660185.1 Eubacteriales bacterium
AAGCAAAGGTAAAGGTCCTCGTCGAGTTTAAAAACAACGTTTACGGAAACGGATTCACGGTAAACGCGCACAATCTCACTATCGGCTTGCTCGACGACACGGGCAGCTGGAACGATGAAACAATCTTCCGCGGACCGCTTACCTTCGTTGCGATGAGCGAAACCAACACTCATTCCGCGGTAAGCTTTAAGGGGCAGGATAACATCTGCTTTGCGGTTTATGAGGGTGTAACTCTTAATAACGTAAATCTTCACGGAGCATCTTTCGACGAAAGTCATGGACTTGACCTTACCGACCTCAACTATGCGGGAACGGTAGTTGAAGCCTTGGGAGATAACATCACGATAGAATATTCCAGAATAAGATACGGACGTACCGTATTAAGAGCGTTCGGTGACGTGAACGATCCCAATAAGGCAATCCACGTTAACATTAAAAACAGCCGTCTTTCCGAGGCGAGAGAGTTTATAATCCGTACCGGCTCTAACCGCTTCGTAGAGGGAAGCTACGATGATCCTGCGCCGAATCTCGAGGGCGCGGCAAATGACACGCATAACACCAAAACGAAATACAACACCGCGCTTACAGCAGAGCAGCGCGCAGAGTACGACAGTAAATTTATCAACACCTTTATAGAAATTGAAAATTCGGTATTCAGAAACACGGGCTTGTTTGCAATAGGAATTGATTCCCACTATGCAAGCTACGCTCTTGCAGACGGAGCGAAATTTACGCAGTTTTTTGAAAAAATGGGTATATTCACCAAGTCCGACGGAACGAGCTTCTTTGATAACTGGAAGAACCTTTCCAAAACGAGCTACGGCGCGAAGGTTAAATTCGTAGGCGACGTCGGTCTTTACACATGGAAGCCGATTGATGACGTAAACAGTGATACTATTATAGAAATGCCGTCGAAGTCCATGCGTAAAAATATTGAGGTATTGGCAAATACAATTCCCGACGTAGAGAAATTCTTGGGTTTGCTTAATGGGCTTGATTTCAACGTGCAGAAGATGATTTCGAAGTGCAACGATAAGCTTAGTAAGGACAGCGACCCCAACAATGACATTGTATATAGCGACGGCGAAAAAGATTACATCCACGGCGGTATATTTTTCTTCGGTGGCGGAAAGAACTACGGCGTCTTTGATTCTACTGAATCAAGCCTCTCGCTAAATGTTTACAACATTGATCTTGCCGAGGTAGGAGTAGATTTTTTGAAAAACGTTGCAGGAAACGAGAAGTTTTACTTCCTTATGTTTGGTAAAGGCGATTACAAAACGAATTCCAACGGCAAAACCGATGACTTAATTTTCAAGAAGAGTAATTAACAGTCCATAGCGCAATAATTGATTTTTAAGAATAGCTTTTAAAATAAACGCAAATCTCATTTGTTAAATTCCAAAAAAGGAGAAGAAAATGAAAAAGAAGTTACTGTTACTTATCACCGTAATGCTTCTTGCGGTGAGCATCTTGGCTCTCGGATCTTGCGATTTCAAGGACAAAGTTCTTGGCGGAGATGAAGAAATTGAAGCTACGTATCAGCTTGTCGGCAAGCTTCCGACAGAGGTTGTTTACGGTGAGGAGCTTGATATAAGCGGCCTCACAATTGAAAAAACCGTAGGGGAAACTACAACGAAAATCCCCGTCACCAAGGATATGATAGTATCCGGTGATACCATGAAAGCTGGCAACGTTTCCATAGTATTTAACTATGAGGGACAGAGCTTTACCAAAAACATTACCGTAAAGTATAGAGTAATATTCAAAGACGGCGACACCGTTCTTTCTACTCAATACGTAACGAGCGCGGATGAAATCGAGCCTCCCGTAATTGAATCGGGCGATTACTTGCTCTTCCGCGGCTGGTCACCCGACCTTTCGAACGGACTTACGGATAATATCACTTACACCGCGGTTTACGAAAAGAACATTCCCGCGCTTGATAAGAATCTTACCGCAGTGTACGGAACGAAGCTTGAAGAGCTTACTCTTCCTTCGAACGTTGCGGGAGCGTGGATGTTTGACAAAGCGCCCTCTACCACAGTAGGCGCAGCAGGCGGAACTCATAGCTACAGCGTAAGCTTCATTCTTAACGGCGGCGAGAAGGTAAAGAGCGATTCCGTTAACATTACGGTTAGCAAAAAAACTATCAAGCTTGAAAGCATCGTAACAGAATTCGTTTACAACGGAACACGTCAGATTCCCACCTTCAAGTTTGAAAACTTCACCGTTGACGAGAGTACAGTCTTCTTCTTTGAGGACGGTATTTCGGACTACACGAGCGCAGGAGAATATACATACGAGTTCTCGATTGACGATCCCAACCTTGATGGTGACGTTTCATTCAGCGGAACTTACGTTATTAAGAAAGCTCCCATCACTGTAAATGTTGATAGCTACACTATTTCTATGATCGATCCTATTCCCAACGCGTTCTACACCGTTGAAGGATATGATTTTGAGGAGTTTGCGGACCTCGAGCTTTCCATAGTTGCTCCCGAGGTTAAAGCTCCCGGTGTGTACGTTATAGGCGCAGTTGTTGGCAACCCCAACGTTGAACTCACTCTTAACGCGGGAACTCTTACAGTAAATCCCTCGTACCTCGATATTGCCACCATAGGCAATCCCATCATTTTATATAATGAAACGGTATTTGACTTCAATTCCGTAGGTGTAAATATGCTCAACGTAACCTACGATGAAGAGAAGATTGAGGAATTCGTATTCGACCATAACCCCTACGGCGTATGGAGCTGGGAAAGCACAAGCTCTCTTGGCGATGCAAGCGATACACCTTACATCTATAAGGCGGTATTCCTTCATAACGATAGCCGTTACGAGCCTCTTATTTTCGAGATACCAATAAAGGTTAACAAGAAGGTTCTCCACTTCCACTTCTCCGATAATACGGTAACGTATAACGGAAAAGAGCAGGGAATTAACTACGAAATTTACGAGAACATCGACATAAATGATAAGGGCGAAAGATATGAAGGCCTTAAGGTTCTCGGTTACGCTAAATATAAGAACGTAGGCGAGTACACGCTCTCTCTTTCTCTTTCCGAAATCAACTACGAGGCAAGAGGTGAGGCGCTATTCACCATTCTTAAGGCAAATCCCGAAGAGGCTGACTTCACCACTACCTTCAACGAAATCTGGAGCGGCGCGCTCAACCTCTCAAAGATAACTCTTCCCAAGGGATATAGCTGGAAGGACCCCAGCATTGCTCCCACGGTAGGAACTAACAAGTATGAAGCAATTTATACTCCCGACGATACCGTTAACTATAACGTAGTTTCGGGTATGTTTACAGTTAAAGTAAGCAAGGCGAGCGTTGTTATTACCATAGACGATAGCGCGTTCGTACACACAGCGGTTTACTCGGGCGAAAAGTTCGTTATAGGCGCAAACGTTGTTAAGGGCGCTCACGCAGAGTCCACTCTCGTATTCACCTACTACGATGCAAACGGCAAATCGGTATCCGAGATTGTTAACGTAGGCACGTATAAGGTTGTTATCACTCTTCCCGAAACCGAGCATTATAAGGCTAGTTCGGTTGAAACCTCGGTTACAATCACCAAGGCTAAAAACAACGATTCCGTAGCGGAAATTCAGAACGCTACATACGGCGATTCCATCAACGTTCTCACTCTTCCCACCAGTGCAAACGGCGCTTGGAGCTGGGTTGACGCGGGCGCAACGGTTGGAAACGCAGGTGTTAATACCTTCGTTGCGAAGTACACCGACGCAAGCGGAAACTACGAGGATAGAGAAGTTACCGTTACTGTAAACGTTGCGAAGAAGAGCGTTAAAGCTCCAACTGCAAAAGACGGAATTACTTCGTTCGTATATACCGGAAGCGAAATCACACTCGAATTCGCAACTTCGGCTCTTTATACAGTTTCCTCGAATACTGCAACTAACGTTGGAACGTATAACGCGGCAATAACTCTTACAGATGCGAACAACTACGCTTGGGAAAGCTCTCTTGAAAGCGTTGTTTATGTATCCTTCGAAATAACCAAGGCAAATAACTCTTGGAGCGTTGCTCCTGGCGCGGATAAGACTTCTTGGACATATCTTGATAGCGCTGCAACCTTCAGCGCTGTGGCAACGTTTGGCGGAAATGCTACCGTTACCTTCACCCAGAACGGAGTTGACTACACCGCAACCGTTCCCACCGATGCAGGCAGCTACACTGCGCTCTTCACGGTTTTGGGTAACGATAACTACTTCGGTATTACCGGAACTGTAGATTTCACTATTAATAAAAAGGTAGAAAGCATTCCCGAGGCGAAGGACGGAATTACTTCGTTCGTATATACCGGAAGCGAAATCACTCTTGAATTTGCTACCTCGGAACTTTACACAGTTTCTTCCAACACTGCGGCCAACGCGGGCGCATATAAGGCAATTCTCACTCTCACCGATTCCAAGAACTACGCTTGGGACGGAGCAGCGGGAGCGAGCGTAACCGTTGACTTCGTAATTACGAAGGCGCAGGCGGTTATCACCGACCTTTCAATCTCCGGTTGGGTTTACGGAAACGCAGCAAACGATCCTTCCGCTACCACCAACTTCGGAACTGTTGTATTCTCTTACTACAACGGCGCAACAAAGCTTGATGCAAAGCCTACAAATGCGGGTACTTACACCGTTAAGGCAACCGTTGCAAGCACTGCAAACTTCGATGGCGCAGAGGCAGAAGCAACCTTTGTTATCGAAAAGGCTGACGCTAATATCAGCGCAAACGGAAATTACACCTTCACCTATAACGGCACGGCAGTTGAAATAAAGAACGTTGTTGGTTCTCATAACGAAGCAAGCGTGGTTCTCACTCTTGACGGCGGCGCAGTTAATATTGTGAATGCAGGTACTTACACTGTTAAGGCAACACTTGCAGAAACCGCGAACTATAACGCAACGGAAATCGAAATCACAGTTGTTGTTAATAAGGCCGTTAATACCGACGTTGTTAACACCAATCAGAGTGCTACTTACGGCGATTCCATTGACGTGCTTACTCTTCCCACCAATGCAAACGGTACTTGGAGCTGGGTTGACGCGGGCGCAACGGTTGGAAACGCGGGCGTAAATACTCTCGTTGCGAAGTACACCGATGCAAGCGGAAACTACGAGGACAGAGAGGTTAGCGTAACGGTTAATGTTGCAAAGGCAACCGTTACTGTTCCTACTGTTGAAGCTAAGGAATATGACGGAGCTCTGTACATTCCCGAAATTCCTGTAGATTCTCGCTATAACGTTGTTGAAAACAACGGCGGAACGGATAAGGGCGTTTATAAAGTTGTTATTGAGCTTACCGATGCTCTTAACTACAAGTGGGCTACCACCGATGCAGCAACAGTAACAATTAACTACGAGATAGCTGCTGCAATCAACAAGTGGACTGACGCTCCCTCTATCAATGCAAGCTGGACGTACGGAGAGAATCCCACTATCGTGGCAACTCCCGAGCATGGCGGCGTTAAGATAGAGTTCGCTCCTTACGGAACCGAGGACTTCAGCGAAACACTTCCCGCAAACGTTGGTAATTACATAGTAAGATTTACTACCACCGATACTAACTACACCATTCTTACTGCAACCTTAAGCTTCACTATCAATCCTGCAAAGATTGACGTCCCTACCCTTGATAAGACAACATTTGTTTACAACGGCGAGGTTCAGACACCTGTTGTGGCAGAAAATGGCGAGCTTTATGCAGTTACTTATAACAACGGCTCCGATGTTGGAACTTACAGTGTAATCTTCGAAATCGTTGACACGAACTACACTTGGACAGACGGCAGTGTGACCGCAGTTGTAAATTACGAAATAACAAAGGCTAACGCTTCTCTTACCGCAGCTATTGAAGGCTGGACATACGGCGCAGAAGTAAACGCTCCCACTTACACTTCAGTATTTACTCTTAACGGTGTTTACTTCCTCTACGCAGGCGCTGACGGAATCTATTCTGCAACAGTTCCCACCGCTGCAGGAGCTTACACGGTTAAGGCGCTTTACGCAGGCGACGCTAATATTACGGAGAGCGAATCCGCTCCCGTAGCGTTCAATATTGCTAAGGCAAGCGCATCTATCGGCGGATACGAGGATACATATACCACCGAGTATAACGGAAATGAGTACGTTATCAGCGGTATTACCGATACCAACCCCGAGGCAGAGGTTGTCCTCACTTACACCAAGGGCGGTGTTGAATATACTGACATTGTTACCGCAGGAACTTACACGGTAACCATCTCTCTTCCCGCAAGCGCTAACTACGAGGCGGCAGAAAGCGTAACCGTTACCGTTGTGGTTGAAAAGAAGGCAAACACCGAAACTCTTCCCACCTACGAAGCAGTTTACGGAGATATTCTTTCGAGCATAACCCTTCCCGCAAGCGCAACGGGTACTTGGAGCTGGGCATCTGCTGCAGATTCCGTTGGTAACGCAAGCGCTACAGGAAACGCGCACCGCGCAATCTTCACTCCCAACGATGTAGAGAACTATGCAACCCGCGAGATTGACGTTATCGTTATCGTAGCGAAGAAGGTAATCGCAGCTCCCGCAGTTCCCGAGGCTAATAAGTCGCAAATTTACACGGGTAGCGAGCTTTCCGTCGGAATTGCAGACACCGCGCTTTACACGGTAGCAAACGGCGCTGCAACAAACGTTGGCGATCACACCGCGACAATTACTCTTACCGATCCCGATAACTACGCATGGAATAGCGAAGATAACTCAGACGCGAGCGTTAACGTTACCTTCAGCATTACCAAGGCGCAGAACGCTTGGACTACAGCTCCCACGCTTTCGAAGAACACTTGGGGCTACGGCGAGACGGCAGGAACCGTTAGCGCAGTATCCAAGTTCGGCAATATCAACGTAAGCTATCTTATCGGCGGAACCGAATATTCCGCAACCATGCCTACCACCGTCGGTACGCATACTATCGTTCTTTCCGTAGATGAAACCGAGAATTATTCGGCTCTTAACGCTACCGTATCTTACACTATTACTATTAAGTACGTAACCGTTCCTACACCTAATAAGACAACATTTGTTTACAACGGCGCGGCACAGAAGCCCGAAGTTGAGGCAAATGATACCTATTACACCATAGCTTATACCGAAGGTGTTAACGTTGGAACATACACTGTTACCCTTAAGCTTAAAGATGCCACCGCTACTCGTTGGAGTGTTGGCGCAGAGGGAAGTGCAGATGATGTGGTTCTTACCTACGAAATCACAAAGGGTCAGGCTGAAATTTTGAGCTTCACTGCTCCTAACTGGGCATACCTTCAGTACGCAGCTCCCACTGCAACAGTAAACTTCGGCTCTGTAACTTACGTTTACACCGATGAAAATGGAAACGTAATTGCAGATATTTCCACCGCAGTTCCCGGTACTTACTACGTAACTGCAGTTGTTGCAGGTACTACGAACTATAATGGCGTTGAGTCCACACCCGTGGCGTTTAACGTCAACCCCGCTTCTCCCAATCTCGGCGGATATTCCGCAGTGGAAAACTTCGTTTACGAGAACACCGTTGTTCTTGATACCACTCCTCTTTACGCTACCTACGGCGGCGTATCGGTAAGCGGTAGCTTCGCATACGGCTCTGTAACCTTCGTTGAATCCACGTCGGCAAATCCCAAGGCAAGCTACGTTGAGCTTACCTTCACACCCGATAACACAGCTCTTTACGCGAAGACTACTATTAAGGTTTATATGCCTCTTAAGAGCGTTGCTAAAATAGGCGATACGATATACGGAAGCATCGAATCTGCTCTTAAGGCAGCTACTACAGGTGACGTTGTTTGGGTTATCACCAAGGACATTGCAGGTGAAATTGTAATCAGAGAAGACGTAACCGTAAAATCGGGCGTAACTCTCCTTCTTCCCTTCGCAAACGATAGCTCTGGAAGAAACACTATCGCCTCAAACGGTAAGATTAACTTCGAGCTTTCGGGAAGCACTTCCGTAGATCCTAATCCCAACTCCGAAGAGTACTGCATGACGAAGGTTGTTCTTGCAGACGGCAAGAAGATTACGGTAAACGGAACACTTGAGCTTTCCGCTCAGCTTTCGGGCGGAGCAGAAGGTAAGGTTTATGCGGGCGTTGTCGGCGGTATGCACGCAAGACTCTATCTAGGAGCTAATTCCCAAATCGTGGCCAACAGCGGAAGTACTATCTACTGTGCCGGATACATTTATGAAACCTCTGCTAATAACGGAAGCTCGGTTCTTATCGACAAGGGAGCAACTCTTTACGAGATGTTCACCGTTCGTGACTATATCGACGGTAACTACACCGCTGCTGTTGAAAGCGCGATGGATGACTATTACACCAATCCGTTCCAAAGATTCATAATTCTTGGCATATCCGCAAAGGTGAGAATTAATTACGGCGCAATTCTAAACACTTGGGCAGCGCTTTATACTCAAAGTACGAATAATAATAACGTTACGGTTGTTAATATAATAGGAAGCGATCTTGCAAACGCTAACGCGGTTATTAAGCTTACCGATTCTGAAAATAGCTACATTGAAGCAAAGCTTGATCCTACCACCGAGGTTATGGACCTTAGACTTTATGGCGGTCTTTTGACCAATTACATGGCTATTAACATTACTTTGATGGGAATTATGAGCCAGACCATAACCACCGAGAAAGTATGGTTCCCGATCTCTTATCACTACAATGTAACTCTTTCCAACAATAAAGAAACCGGACAGACCAACGCGGTATTTGATCTTCCTTATATGTTTAAGCTTATGACCGGCGCAAGTCTCACGGTTGACGAGGGTGTAACGCTTAACGTTAAGAAGTTCGCGGTTTATGAGTCCTTTAAGGATGAGCACCATTCGGATTCGAGATACCTCTATCCCAATAAGCCCGCAGCTGTATTTACTTTGAACGGTACTATGGTATGCGATGAATTTGCAGGAAAGGCTTATTCTACCTCAAACGGCGCAAGACTTATTATCAAGAATAAAACCGCTATTACGGTTTACGAGCCTAAAACGTATACGGCATCCTTGTTGAGCTCGTCAGTTGATACTTGGACGCTCGTTGACCTTACGGCAATTCTTATGGGAACGAATAACGTCAATGCAAAGACGGGCGTTACCTACTATTATGAGAACGGCGAATGGAAGGCTCTTCAGGTTTCCTTCGACACCGATGGCGGAAACACCATTTCTTCGATAGAGCTTGGCTCGAACGTATATCCCGCTCTTCCCACTCCCACCAAGGACGGATTTGTATTCGTTGATTGGTACTATGGCGATACTCTCGTAAGAGAAGGCGACACTCTCCTTCTTGATGTTTCTCACACTCTTAAGGCTACTTGGAAGGCAGGTATAGGAGTAGCGCTTAACCCGAACGGCGGAACTTGTTCTGTAGGCGCTGTAGATGCTATCGAGCAAGACGGCGGATACGTTTACGGCGAGCTTCCCACACCTACCCGCACGGGCTATACCTTCCTCGGTTGGTTCTACGAGGGCGAGCAGGTTAACGCAGGCGATGTATTGAAGACTACGTCTTCGCACACTATCGTTGCAAGCTGGCAGGTGAATACTTATACCGTTACCGTTTCAACAAGTAACGCAAGCATAAGCGGTATTTCAAACGGCGCGTCAGTTGAATACGGCAGCACTATTACCTTCACAGTATCCTTCTCGAAGAGCGATAACAGAACCGTTACCGTAACCGATGAAAGCGGAAACGTAATTTACGACGGCGGTGCTATTGACGGAACTCATACCTTCGTAATGACGGCTACGAGTAACATTACTATTAAAGCTTCCTCGTCTTCATCTGTTTGCGTAACTCCCGATACTCTCGTAACCTTGGCAGACGGAACGCAGAAGAGAATTGATGAGCTTACTTACAATGACGAGCTTCTCGTTTGGAACTTCTATACAGGTACTTATGACGCTGTTTCCGCGTTGATAGTTATGAATCACGGATATGAAACGGTTACCGTAACTACATTGAACTTCGCAGACGGAACCTCTATCAACATCATCAACGGCCACGGATTCTTTGACGTAGATTTGAACAAGTTTGTTATTATCAACGAATCCAACGCTAATGATTACATCGGTCACTTCTTCGTTAAAGAGAACGGTGACGGATACACAACAACCGAGCTTGTTTCGTATAGCGTAACAGAGCAGTACACTGACGTTTGGTCTATCCTTACCGCAGTGCATTACAATGCCGTTCTTAACGGTATGTGGACATTGACCGCTGCAGAGGTAGATAACAGCCCCGAATGGTTGATGCCTTACGAAATCGGCGAGGATATGAAGTACGATAGCGAGAAGATGCAGTCCGACATTAATGCATACGGCTTGTACACCTATGAAGACTTTGCAGAATACTGCACTTACGAGCAGTTCGTAGCCTTCGGCTTTGCAAACTTCAAGGTTTCCGTAGCAAAGGGTTACATCACCTGGGATGAAATCCTCTTCTTGCTTGAGCTTCACCTTGGATAATCACGGCTCTTAAGCCAAATAAGATCCGTTACTCCTAAAAATCAATACGGATAACCGTATTGCAAAATAAAAAATGACCGACTCGGCGTAAAAAACCGAGTCGGTTGTCTTTGTTTAGAAATGTTTTAAATGAGCTGTTATGTATTAATAAGCTTTAAACGCTTGTATCGGAAGCGTTGAAAAGCATATTATAATGAGCTTTAAATCAATGCTTTTAAACAAGATTAAATCTTAAAGATAATCCTTAAGGCTTACGTAGTAATCCGGAACGTGAAATTTGTTTCTCATCGTGGGGCTTAAGGAGAACATATATTTTTCCATTCTTTCTCCGTCGGTTTCAAGGCGGTAAGCGTTGAAGAACATTTCGCCATCACCCGTCAAAACCTTGTTTTTATCAAAGGAAAACTCCGCGATATATCCCGTTTCCGTTAAGGTTGCGCTGCTTTCAACGAAGCTATCCTCAACGAAATCCCATTCCAAAACGGGATTGTTGTTTTCGTCAGTGCCCTTGTAAGTGATTTTCGATAAGAAGAGGTCATTGTAAGGGGTTATCTCCACCTCGTAATAAACCTTCTTTTCGGGATCTGTGCCGATAAAGACCTCGCATACGTCGCCTTCGTAGTGCGCCGCGTTATATTGATTGCGGTAAGGGCAGTAATACGTGCTGCTTTCAGCCACAAATTTGAAAGTCAAAATATCTCCGTTTTGTAAAATTTCCACCGTCGTAGAATAATGCGCCGGCTCGCCGTTAGCGGCATTTTTTAATTGATGAATCATATTTTTATCCTCCGTATATAATTTCTTTGTCATTAAAGCATACGCTTTGCTTTACAAACCTTGAATTTTAAATAGCGGTTCATATTTTTCATTTGTATTGAAGTCAACCATCCACAAAAGAAGCTCTGCATACAAGTTTTCCATAACAGCGCTACTTTTGTCTTCCGTTTCTTTTAAGAATGCCGGTTACCGGAACTACTTCGACGTTGTTAGAGCCGGGAACTTGCTTTACGCAAACAAGAATGTTTATTTTTATCTCCGTTCCGCTGCCGAGGTAGCAATTTTTGGTCAAAAGTATAGCTTTGCGCGGTTGAAATCGTTTCGTGTTGGATACTAACGTATGCTTTTACAGAGTAATTATAGCATAAAACTTATTGCTTTGCAATAACAAAATAAAAATGAAACGCTTTTGTAAATTATATCTTTTGTTTCCATAAAATAACCACCTCCAACAGTTTGTGATTATATTATATCACGGGTTGCCGGCGTTGCCAACGTCATTTGCCGTAGGCAAACATCATTCAAAAAACGCACCTTTGTCAGTAAACAAAAGTGCGTTTTTGTTGGCATACAATCCCCAACTCTATACAATGCACCACTTTTAGGGGGATGGTGCATTTACTTATAGTTAAGACAGTAATTTATTTCTTGCATTATTTACCGCAGACAACCGCTTTTTAACCGTCAGTTTGATGCCTACCTTTTTACAGACATCGGAAAGGATACCCTTCAAATCCTCGTCGCATATAGCGATTTCGGAGGGCTTGCCGTATCTCTCAACAAAATGATCAAGCACGTTGAAAACAATACCGGGTTGATTGTGCGACGGCGAAAGCATCTCGTTAACGAGAATAAATCCGTTCTTCGGCTCAACCGCAAGTAACATCCTTGGGAACGTGCCTCTTCCGTTCTCATCATCGTAAATAACGTCAACGTAGGACCAATCCAGTTCAACAGAATAGTCTGCGTTTTTCATCGCACGAACCTCGCACATCCAATCGTTTTCATGAACCGTAACTACCGGATGAGAAATAATATCCTTTGAAATATCAATTTTAAACGGGTGAGTATAATACAGCTTGTCCTTGGGCTCATACCAACGAACTAAGTTTTTGCCCTTATCAAATTCGGGGTCGAGTCCTTGTTCATAGATGGCTCGGAGCATCATATGCAGATTTTCAAAAGCGGTTGTGAGCAGATCTATTTCTTTTTCATCAAGTGGAACGGGGGAATAGCCGATCTCATATCTATCGAAATGCAGCCACGCACCCTTGCCGCGAAGCTTGAAGCCAAGCTCCTTGATAAGCGCATAGCTTTCCTCGCCGAGATCCTCGCGATCATCCCAAAGACAGATCAAAGCGTTTTGCAGCATAAACACGGGTTCGTGTTTGCTGTTTTTCTCGGTAAGCCTTACTCTTGCGCGAGCATAGTCCTCTTCACAGGTATAGCAAGCAATTCCGCATTTTTGTGCGGATTCTCCGACAAAGGAAAATAGCACCGTCTTGCTTTTATCTTTCCAAATATAGGTGAACCTGTCGGCTTCGCTAAAATCCTCCCAGGGCTGCATAACACCGATCTGCTGTGCCACCGCATACAAGCGCAGCCATTTTTGCTTCAATTTTTCTGTCATAATCAATCCTCTAAAATCTTCAAATACCTATCAAGCCTCGCCTCAATGTATCCGGCGAACAAGTTCTCCATTATGGAAAGCTTACCCTTGACGTGGTATTCATCGAAAGCGTTGTAATAAGCCAAACGGTCGGTAAACTTTATATCAATGGGCGGATAGCCTGCTTTCATCAGCTCAAGATTTACCAACAAACGTCCGGTTCTGCCGTTACCATCAATAAACGGATGTATGCCTTCAAATTCAATATGAAACCTTGCAAGCCTGGTGACGATATTTTCGTCGCTTTCCAAGAACTCACGGATAAGCTGCTCCATCTTGGGTTCTATCATATAGGGCTGAACGGGTTCGTGATGCGCACCCATAATACGAACGGGAACACGACGGTAAACGCCACGGTCATCTCTTTTGTCGGCGAGAACCAAGTAATGAATCTCTTTGATAACTCTCTCGCTGATCGGAATATTCTCCCTTACCAACTCGCACACATAGTCGAAGGCTTCCTTGTGACCTACCGCCTCCATATGGTCTTTGAGCGGCTTTTGGTCTATCGTAAGACCGCGGAGTACAAGGTCTGTTTCACGCAGTGTGAGCGTATTGCCTTCAATGGCATTGGAATTATATGTGTATTCAACGATGAATTCCTCGTTGAGCCTTGCAACCTCTCCCTCGGTTAAGGGTCTTCTGCCGTCAAGCTCTTTCTTTTTCTGCTCTATCCTTGAAAGGATGCTTTCTCTGGACTTGTATCTTCCGTCGGCAGGCTTTACGGCATCGCTCGGAATTTTCCAAGAGCGTCCGTCTTGATATGCACCCGGGATTTTCCCTTCGGAGCAAAGCACACGAATTCTTCTATCAGAGATGCCCCACTTTTCGGAAGCTTGTTTTATGGTCATAAACATACGCCTAACCTCCTTCTTCTCTACTATTTTACCACAATTACGGAACAATATCAATGGTTGCGGAATAATATTTTTGCATTTATCGGAACAATATCGGCTATTAACCTATAAATTACTAAATTCAATGGCAAAACTACTTGATTTTTCTCTCTCTCATTGTTGTATAATTATTTCGCTTTCTTGTGGATTTTTTGTAGCAATTAAATTATACAATAAAGCAAGCGGATGCTCAATACCTTTTGGTAAAGAACATCCGCTTTTTCTTTTTTAGGTTAAGTTAATGACTTGGCCTCTTTGGTTGCGGAGATGGGATTATGTAGAATGGTGAAAGCTTTAAAGAAGACAGCTTGGGTTATTTGCTACACGGGGTGGAGATTGCGGTGGGCGTTCCGCTTGTTATCGTGGGGAAGAAAGTGCTCCGTGTTACGCAATATTCCGCGGAAGCCGAGTGCTTCAAGACTTGCTATGCGGCAGCGGAATGGATCCCGCTCCGCTTTTGGAACTTGAAAGAGTTTTTAATGCTTGAGTGCGAACAAAGGGTGTGAAGGCGAGTGAGCGGAACGCGGAGCGTGATCAAAGAGCGAAGCTCATGAGGTTCAACTCTCATCTCCTGCACCATTTTTGCCTTTCAGGCAAAAAAAGAAGACTCGTTTTTCAACGAGTCTTTGGTTGCGGAGATGGGATTATGTAGAATGGTGAAAGCTTTAAAGAAGACAGCTTGGGTTATTTGCT
>JAZRDI010000009.1:0-24458 GCA_045660185.1 Eubacteriales bacterium
CCGCCGAATACCGTCGCCTCGTTCTTGCTATGTCGAGCGGCGTTTGCGAAAATAAAGCCTTGGCTGATTTTGCCCACGAGTGCGGAGACAGCGTAAGCTACATCAAAAAGCTGTTTGCAAAGTACGCGGGCATCAGCCCTAAGGCGTATTACAACAATTTGAGAGTCGCACGCGCGATGGAATTGTTGAAGGAAGGAAAAACGGTCAGCGAGGTTGCAGAGGAAATGAATTTTTCTTCAAGCAGCTACTTCTCCGCCTTCTTCAAAAAACACACGGGAATCGCCCCCCGTTTTTGCTAAGGCAAAAAAAGAAGACTCGTCTTTCGACGAGTCTTTGGTTGAGCGAGTGAAACGTAAAACGACGTTTTTGAAATGTGCTTAGCCCATCATTACAACTTTAACAAAGATTTTATATATTCACTTCTACTGCCGTCCCACATACATAAAGTGCATTTTCCATTCACAATATTATGTTTGCAATTTTCATAACCATAAATTACACTAGAACATTCGGGACACAAATCAGACATTTTAGATTTTGATGCCAAAAATTCGCTGCCGCATTCTTCACATGTCTTAACTTCCTTTTCAATTTTCATGCGTTATCTCACTTTCAAAGTATTTATGCAATTCCATTATATCACTTTTTAAATTGAATTACAATATTAATTCTAGAATATTGAGAACGGTTATCTGCTATTCGTCGGGCGGACTCGCCGAATGACGCAGTATGCCGACACTGCGGTGTCGGACATAGACCCCGACAGCATTCTGCGCTTCGCTTGAATGCTCGGATCATAGAGCGTAGCTCATGAGGTTCAAAATCCCATCAATCTCGGCAACCCAAAAAGAAAAAACTCAATCACCCGAATGGGTAATTGAGTTTCTTTGGTTGCGGAGATGGGATTTGAACCTCATGACCTTCGGGTTATGAGCCCGACGAGCTGCCAGACTGCTCCACTCCGCGATATTATTGGTGCCGGAAGCCGGGGTCGAACCGGTACGAGAAAAAATCTCACGGGATTTTAAGTCCCGGGCGTCTGCCAATTCCGCCATTCCGGCAAACAATAGACCTTGGTTTCCAAGTCGCCATATAATTATATCACCATATTGGGTAAAAGTCAACCCAATTTTGAAATATTTTTGCCGTTTTCTAAAAAAACTATTCAGATTATATCTTATAAAGCCCGAAAAGGTGAAAAAATGCGCGCGTTTTCGCCTTTTTCTCCTTGAACTTGAATGTCAAAAAGGAAAAGCTCGGCGTGATTTATATAATCCTTTCGGTTTACACTCTTGTAAAATAGCTTTCAAGAACGTTAAAGGATTATATAACTTCATAGATGTCGCCGAGCTTTTGGTGGGAATAACGTTACTTTTTGAGTTTGTTTAATACATTAGGTAGCGTAGAGAAAATTGATTTTACTCCGTTTTTAAAGCCAAAGTTTTTTGTCTAAATGTAAATTGCATAGCTTGGGGGCTTTGGCGGTGTAGATTTTAAGATTTTTTGAGCGCGTATTTGCGCTTGGTTTTCTTGATTATTTGTTATGTCTGAATCTATTGATGATTTCGTCTTGAAGCTCTGCGGAGAGGTTCGTAAATCTCGCAGAATAACCGCCAACGCGAACTATGAGATGCTTGTAATTGTTGGGGTCTGCTTTAGCTTTCTTAAGGTCCTCAATATCTGTTACGTTACCCTGGAAGATATGACCGCCCTGCTCAAAGAAGGTGGTAAAGATTGCGGCAACATTTTCGTTGGTGAGAATGGAGGGGTCTAAATCCCACATTGCCGATGCTCCGCCGCCGAATACCTCGAAGGGTATGCTCGTGCAAGAGTTGATTGCCGCGGTGATACCCTTGGTCATAGACATACTCTGGGGTGTTACCGAGTGAGCAACCGGGACGCCCGCGCGTCTGCCGTCGGGGGTTGCACCGAGAAGATTTCCACAGGAAGGAGCCCAGATAAACGTAAGAAGAACTGCCTTTCCGTGACCGCCAAAACGGTTGTTGTATGATGCAAATATATTGGTAAGGTCAACCGAGATGCGTGACATCATAGCGTCAACGTCCTTGTTTTCCTGTCCGTATTTCGGGATTGCAAGAAGCTTTGCGTGGAGCGCTTCGTAACCTACGAAGTTTTCCTTGAGCGCCTCAATAAGCTCCTCTGCGGTACAGATTTTTTCATCGAATACCGCAACCTTTATAGCGTAGAGCGAGTCTGCCGCGTTTGGAAGTCCTATCATAGACGAGCCGTAATCGTGGTATCTTGCTCCGCCTGCGTGCATGTTTCTGCCGCGCGCGATACAGTCATCTACCATTGAAGAGATGAGATAGTCGGGTCGCGAGGTCTCAACGTACGCGCTAAGCTTATCTTGGTAATCGAGGTGAAGGGTGAATACTCTTTTTGCCTCGGAAATGAATACCGAATAGAATTCCTCGAAGCTCTTGCACTCGGGGAGAGATTTCGTTTTGAAATAAGTGAGGTTTTTCTTGTTCTTCAAACAGTAACCGCCTGTCATACAAAGCTCAAGAAGCTTCGGAACGTTGTGATAGCCAACGAAGAGGAAGTCGCTCGTGCGTCCCTGAACGCCAAGCTCCATACATCCGCCGCAGTAATAGTCAACGGCATCGGTTTCGCTGACACCGCTTTTTACGAGAGCCTTAATTGCTGCCTCGTCGCAGATAAGCTGTGCTCTGTTTCCACCGTTGATTATGTAGTCGGCAAGGAGCTTAACGTAGTCTGCGGAGGGATTTTTAGGAACACGCGCGTAAAGGTGGGGGTGAGTTATATCGTATTTCATGAACGCTTCTATCATAACGTGCGAAAGAGGAGTTACAGCAGACGTGCCGTTGGGGTGGCAACCGCCGAGAACTACGCTCTCAACCCATCTGTCATTGTGGTAAAGGCGCTCGTCCATTCTTACGAAAAGCTCTTCGGAAAGCTCTCTTGCCTCGTCGAGAGTGCAAGTGCCGTTCTTCAAATCCTCTTCGAGATAGGGCCAGAGATAGTAGTCAAGACGTCCGGGCGAGTTACCGCCGTAGGGAGCTTCCTTCATAACAACTATAAACTGCATAAAGAAGGACTGAAGTGCTTCTCTGAAGTTTCTCGCAGGATAGCGGGGAACTCGCTTACAAATCTGTGCCTCTTCGAATTTGCCCATTTCCTCGAGCTTTGCAACGTGTTTGTCGTTCCATTCGTCAAGCGCGTCAAGCATTATGATAACGCCCTTGTAGAAATGCTCTGCCTCTTCGTCTCCCGCCTTATGAATAAGTCCGTTTTGACAACGCTCGCGAAGACCTACCGTACCTTGACGGAGAAGACTGTTCCAGTCCCACGCGATGTGTCCGGGTGCTCCGTAGCAGGTGAGCTGATTGTCTGCAAGCTCCGAGTATTCAAGGTCGTTTTTTCTGGAAGCGGCTCTGGGCTGCGAGTTGAAGTCAAAATCGGGGTCGGTAGCCTCGGGCTTTACCTCGTTTCTGTAATAAACTCTACCTATGATTTTATCATCGGGCTCAATAAATACTTCCTGATTGGTGATTGCGTATGCCTTGGCGCGCGCCTGTTTTTCCCACTTTGGAAGGTCCTTGAACATTCCGAGCGCGGAAGAGTGAATGTCGTAGTTAAACGTAGTTTTAGGGGGATTGGTTGCTAATTCGCGGGATCTTTTGAAGACCCTTTGCATTCTTTCGGATATTGCCATAACAGTACTCCTTAAAGTAATAAATAACAATTTAATTTTTTATATTATTTTTTGTTTACAACTTGATTTTACCACTATTAAGTGATATAATCAATGTATAACTATACATTATTAGTTGTATAATTGTACAAAAGGTTGATGAGATATGGAAACGAAAATACCGCCCTTGCATTCGCAAACTCACTATACTGCAGAAGAGGAATTTAAGCATCCCATAAGACTCACAAGAGGTTTTACGATGCGCAACTACAGCATAGGAATGCACTCGCAAGGCTTCTACGAAATCAATATAGTTCTTCGCGGCGAGGCGATGCATTATATGGGCAAAAGAGCGATGAAAGTTAGCACGGGTGACGCCTTTATCATTCCACCCGACGTTATGCACGCCTACGACGGCGGCGCGGGATTTGACGTATATCACGTGCTTATAAGCCCGCGGTATCTTGAGAAAAACGGCGCGGACCTTCAGCTTCTTCCTGCGTTTGCTTCTCTTTTCCGCATAGACCCGATGATGAGGGAAAATACGTCGAATAAGCTGCATTTTCGATTGACAGACGGTGAAATCGCCGAAATTCTGCCAAAGCTCAACGAGCTTACCGAAACAACGAATGCCAAAGGAAACGTTAATGCCATAATGACAAATTCGCAAGCCTTGATAGTTATAGCGTGGCTTTGCGACGTCTATGAGAAGCACAGAAAAAACGGGGTGAAGGTTGAAAGCGATGACGGCGATTTTATGGTTAGCGTCTCGCACATATACGAGAATTACAACAAAAAGCTGACGGTTGACGAGCTTGCAAAAATCGCAAGAATGTCAAGAACTGCTTACATAGACAAGTTTAAGCGTGTCACGGGCTACCCACCTGCGCGCTTTATCCGCAGGCATAGAGTTGAGGTGGCAAAGGGACTGCTTCTTAACGGCGCAATGCCCGAATCGGAAATTGCTTCGGCGGTTGGCTGCACCGATACGTCGCATCTGATAAAAATATTCTTGTCGGAATGCGGGAAGCCGCCGTCGGAATACAGAGAGTCGGCGCGTTTTGCACAGTGAAAAAACGTCTTTTGCGGAACAAACGGCGCGGAAGAAATCCAAAAGACTTGGTATATTTATTCTTTTTCGTTTTTCTATTGACATTCGCGCGTGCGTTATGGTAAACTATATAAGTTAAAAATTTATTTTATAGAACTCGAGCATATGAACTATTTAGCGTGGGCAGAAAAACGCCTCATGCTCGGCTCGTGTTTGGAGGTAACAAAATGAAATGGACTTCATTAAATGAACTTCGCGAGAAATATCTTGCGTTCTTTGAGAGCAAGGGACATTTAAGACTTCCCAGCTTTTCTCTCGTTCCCAACAACGATAAGTCGCTTCTTCTTATAAATTCCGGTATGGCGCCGATGAAAAAATACTTCACCGGTGAAGAGGTTCCCCCTCGCACGAGAGTTTGTACCTGCCAGAAGTGCATAAGAACTCCCGACCTTGAGAGAGTTGGACACACCGCGCGTCACGGAACTTATTTCGAAATGCTCGGAAACTTCTCGTTTGGCGATTACTTCAAGAACGAGGCGATTCCGTGGGCTTGGGAATTCCTTACCAAAACTCTTGAAATTCCCACAGATCTTCTTTGGCCCTCGGTTTACGAGCAGGATGATGAGGCGTACGCGCTTTGGCGTGACGTTATAGGCGTTCCCGAGTCGCACATCGTTAAGCTCGGCAAGGCTGATAACTTCTGGGAGCACGGTTCAGGCCCTTGCGGTCCTTGCTCGGAGATTTACTTCGACCGCGGAGAAAAGTACTGGTGCGGTTCTCCCGACTGTAAGCCCGGCTGTGACTGCGACAGATTTATGGAAATCTGGTACAACGTTTTCTCGCAGTTTAATAACGACGGAAACGGCAACTACACCGAGCTCGCGCAGAAAAACATAGATACCGGTATGGGACTTGAGCGTCTTGCTTGCGTTATGCAGGGCGTTGACAATCTCTTTGAGGTTGATACGGTAAGAAATATTCTTAATACCGTTTGCACGATTGCAGACAAGACATACGGAAACGATAAGGATAACGACGTTTCGATAAGAGTCGTTACCGACCATATAAGAAGCGCAACCTTTATGATTTGCGACGGCGTTATTCCTTCCAACGAGGGAAGAGGCTACGTTCTCAGAAGAATTCTTCGCCGTGCTTGCCGTCACGGAAAGCTTCTCGGAATCAACAGAAAGTTTATGACCGAGCTCTGCCGCGTGGTTATCTCGCAGAACGAGTCGGCATATCCCGAGCTTGTTGATAAGCAGGATTACATTCTTAAGGTTATCTCTCTTGAAGAGGATAGATTTAACGCTACCGTTGACTCGGGACTTGCTATTCTTTCGGGAATAGTTGACGGTCTTAAGGCAGAGGGCAAGAGTGAAATTTCGGGCGCAGATGCGTTCAAGCTCTACGATACGTTCGGATTCCCCATTGACCTCACTCGCGAAATCGCAGAGGAAAGCGGACTTACCATCAACGAGGCAGACTTCGCAGCTCTTATGCAGGAGCAGAAGGTTCGCGCAAGAGAGGCGAGAGGTAATATTTCCGGTTGGTCGGATTCTTCGAAGAATCTTCTTGAAAATCTTCCCGAAACAAAGTTCCTCGGATACGACAAAGATACCTGCGAGGCAAAGGTTTTGTCTATAATCACCGATGCGGAAGCGGTTGACGAGGTTAGCGAGGGCGAATGCACCGTTGTTCTTGACTCTACCGTATTCTACGGCGAGGGCGGAGGACAGGTTGGTGATACAGGCGTTATCGAGAACGGAAACGTATCGCTTACAGTATATGACACAAAGAAAACAAACGGAATATATTTGCACGAGGTTAAGGTTGATAGCGGAATGCTTAAGGTTGGAGATACCGTTAAGCTTGCAATCGACGTAGATCGCCGTAACGCTATCAGAAGAAACCACTCCGCGTGCCACCTTCTCCAAGCGGCTCTTCGTTCTGTGCTTGGCACTCACGTTGAGCAGGCGGGCTCTTACGTTGACGAGAAGAGAGTGCGCTTTGACTTCTCCCACCTCTCTGCTATGACTCACGAGGAAATAGCAAAGGTTGAGGCTATCGTTAATGCAAATATTCTTATGGCAGAGAATTGCTCTACTACAGAAACCGATATTGCTTCCGCAAGAAAGATGGGCGCTATGGCGCTCTTCGGAGAGAAGTACGGCGATACCGTAAGAGTTGTTAAGATTGGTTCTTCCTCTACCGAGCTTTGCGGCGGAACTCACGTTTCCAGTACCGGAAATATCGGTCTTTTCAAGGTTATTTCCGAAACCGGCGTTGCAGCGGGTGTAAGAAGAATTGAGGGAACTACGGGACTTGGTGTCCTTGAGCTTCTCGCAGAGCGCGACGCGCTTATTCTTGACACGGCTCGCGAGCTTAAGATTCAAAACGTACACGCTATAGCAACCAAAGCATCGGGACTTCAGGCTCAGCTTAAGGATATGAAGCGCGAGCTTGACAGTGCGAATTCCAAGCTCTCCGAGCTTAAGACTGCGTCTCTCATAGATTCCGTAAAAGAGGTTGGCGCATACAAGGTGCTTACCGCAAGACTCGACGACGTTCGTCCCGACGCGGCAAGAAATCTTTGTGACACCTTTAAATCCAAATACCCCACAGGCGTGGTAGTTTTTGCACTCGTTTCCGACGGAAAGCTCAACTTCGTTGCAGCTGCCGGCTCCGAGGCTGTTAAATCGGGCGCTCACGCAGGAAATATCCTTCGCGATATATCCGTTATCTGTGGCGGTAAGGGCGGCGGACGTCCCGATTCTGCAATGAGCGGCGGTAAGGATGTTGGCAAAATTACCGAGGCTCTTGAAAAGGTTTACGAGCTTCTGGGTTAATTAAAAAAACATAAAAACACGCAAAAAAGCAAACTATAGTTAGCAAATTGGCTCTATAGTTTGCTTTTTTCTTGTTTATTCTTAAAAACCACAGCGTGTTTCTTTGCCATTGATTTGACGATGATTTTTGTTATTTTGTGACGTATCTTGCGTCACCTTTGCCGGTTATAAAGGAGGATTTTTTCCATTCGCTTCTATATTCACCGGGAGTCTTGCCGATTATGTTTTTAAAAACTCGGTGGAATGATCTTTCGGAGGCGAATCCGCATTCCTCGGATATATCCGGAATGGTTCTTTTTGAGGTTAGAAGAAGGCTTTTTGCGTACTCTACGCGGAATGAATTAACGAGGTAGCGAAAATTCATTCCATCGATTGCCGATAGGGCGTGTGAAATATATTCGGGGTTGTATCCTAGGTCACGGGCTACCGAAACGAGAGATATGGGGGACTTGAAGTTTTTGTATATATGCTTTAAGGTTTGGTTTATAACCGAGCGTTTTTCTGTATTCTTCGGGAGTGCCAGGCTTGGTACGAGGCGAGTGTACTCTTCGTAAACCGCGTAAATTCCCGCCCTCATACTTCTGAAAACCGGGGCGTTGTAATCTAAAAACTTTTCTGCCGAATCGATGAATTTCGAAACGAAAAATTCGCGTGTCATCTCGCTTGGCGTAAAGACCGAGCGCTCGCCTGTGTAATAAATATCGCCCTTTGTCATGAAGTCGTTAATGAAATCGTTTGAGAAAACGCAAATCCATATTTGCGCATCGGGAGAAGATTTGAGGGTGTGTGTTCTGAAAGCTCCGATAAACACTATATCGTTTTTGCGCGCGGTTTCCTTGATGCCGTCAACGGTAACCGAAAGCTCCCCCTCTTTGACGTAAACTATCTCGGAGAATTGGTGCAAATGGGGCTCTATAAAGTATTGTCCCTTTTTGGTACTGCATCTCAGCGCGGTGTCAAAACCAAAATTTGATACGTGAACGGTTGGCAATATTGTAACCTCCGTCTAAATATTTTTGTTATTGCGTGATAATTTTATCACTTTTGCATTCGATTGTCAATAGTATTGCTAAAAACTGCAAATCAATTTTGACTTTCGTTTTAGGGGTTAAAAAATGCAAATATCAAGTTTTGTCATTAAATATACCGTATTTTGTCCTTTTCAAACGTGTACTGCGTATGATAAAATAATAATAGGTAAATATTTATATTTTACTTTTAACCATCAAATCAATAATCAAAAAGGAGAAAAGGTTATGAAAAAGATGAAAATCAAAAGACTTTCGGCTCTCTTCGTATGCATAGCGGCGCTTATGATTGCGCTCGTTGTAACAACGTTTGCCGGAAGCGCAAATGAAAAGGAGGATGCTACGGTTGCTATCAAGGCAGAGTTTGCCAATATGCAGATAGGCGAAACTCAAAGACTTGACAAAGACGGCTACATCGGCATTCCTATTGAAATCACTACCTACTACGATTACGGAACCCACGGCGCAGCAAAGCCCGGATATAACGGAACTATTGCCGTTATGTACGTTGTTAACACAGGCGTCGAGAGAGTCGGCACGAAGTCCGACGTTGAGATAATCGATTCAATGCTTGAGCGCGGTTACGTTGTTTCCGTGTTTGACTATATGAATCACAAAAAGGCGGTTTCCCCGGGACTTGATTGGTCCACGCAGACGGTGAGAAAGGAATTCCTTGCGGGTAAATTCTTCACCGATAAGACCAAGCTTCCCTCGGGAACTTATCAGGACAACTTTGTTGTTCCTGCGGGATTTGACCTTTCTTACGGCAACGTTTTCTGGGAAGCAGATAAGCACGGTTCTGACGGTTCTCTTGAAAAAATCGTTGAAAACTGGAACACAGACCTCAAGAACTGGAACAATATCGAGAATAAAACGGTATATTGGAGAAACGCGCTCGGCGAGCAGAAGAAGACCGAGGTGGGCGCGGAATGGTTCAGCGACGCGGCTGCAAAGAATCCCGTTGAAGCAACGGCTTCCAATGCCAATTATACCAAGGTTAAGTACACTATCGCAGAGGATATTACCGATTGCGTAGGTCCTGACGGAACACCCATCGACCTTAACCTTTATATGCATATCGTATATCCCACGAATCCCGAAGAGGCAGTACCCGTAGCGGTTCTTGCAAGCTCAACGGAGTATCTTAACACCGCAAGCACAGGTTCGGGACTTCGTCCTCAGCACAACGGATTCCTCTTCAACGGATATGCGGCTGCAACGTTTGACTATCTCTATCAGCCGATGGCGCAGAAGGACTACTGGGCATACTATGACGGTCAGACCTCGCAGGGCGCAATCACCGGTGACAGAATGAACTACGGTTTGCACCTCTACAATGATAAAAAAGTAAACACTGCCGCAATGAGATACATAAGATACCTCACCTACACCGACAGTGAAACATTCTTCTTTGACGACGAAAGCATTGGAGTTTTCGGTAACTCTAAGGGCGGATGGTTTACATTCCTCGGTGAAGCTGAGGTTCGTGAGTACACCGTAGCTGACGCAAGTCTTTATACGAAAGCTGAGCTCGAAGAGCTTATCAACGACAGAATTAACGCTTACACCTCAAAGCGTCAGTTCCAGGGCCACAGAGATGAAACCCGTTATGATAACGGTATCACCGAGGCTTACACCAAGAACGGCGTAACTATCGACGGCGGTGAGCTTCAGCCTTGGCTTACTTACACCGACAAAAACGGTGAGGTACACGAAATTCTCGGCTACGCAAGCTGGATATACGCTTCAAACGGCTCGCAGTACGAGGATATAACCGAAGGCCATGCTCCCGTATTCTCGGCGCTTCACCTTCAGGACGATTTCACAACTACGCATAACCTCTTCTCCGAGGTTACCAAGGGACTTGACGTTCCCTCTATGTACGTTATCGTTGACCTCGGCCACACCTTCGCGTACGGCCCCGAATACTACCACGGCTACGATACGTATCAGGCAATGTTCGATTTTGCGAACTATTACTTGAAGGGTGATGCGGTTAAGGTTGTATATACCGACCCTGTCGATAAGACCGGCGCAATGTCTACTACGGCACCGATTACTATCAAATTCTCCGGTGCAGTTCCCGAGAGCGAAGTTGAGAAAATAACCCTTTCCGCAGGCGGAGTTAACGTTAAGGGAACATGGAGCGCAGTAAGAGGAAACACAGAGTGGACCTTCGAGCACGAAGCTCTTCTTCCCGGTACAGCTTATACGCTTACCGTTCCCGCGACTCTCGCAGGTGACAACGGCAAGGCAATGGGCGAGGATTATACCGCGACATACTACACCGAGAGCGAGGGCGTTTACGCCGTTACCAAGACAAACGGCAGCGCAGGAGCTTACTTCACCGTTACAGTACCGAACAGCCCCGCATCGTCTGACGCGAGAATCAGATTCCACGTTTCTAATGATGCTGCAAACGTTGCACAGCTTTATCTTGTAAACAACTATAATGCGGAAAATCCCGGTGCATCGAGCGTTGGTGCGCTTGTAAGCTCGATTGGTCTTAACGGCTCGGGCTATTACGAGATTGACGTAACCGAATACCTTCTTGAAAAAACTGCCGGCAGCACGGTTACCTTCCTCCTCTCTGCAAAGAAAACTGCAGGCGAAACCACTAAAACGATTTCCTTTGCATCAAGTCTTTCGAGCGTAACTCTCGGCTCTTACGTAAGAGGAAGCGTTGCAAACGCTCCCGACGGAACAAGCTCGGCAAAGGTTTACGTTACCACTAATATCAAGTCTAACGGAAGCGCGCAGTATCCCAACGAGTTGCCATTCTACGCTAACGCGACAACCGCAATAACGGCGAAGAATATTCTCGGATACACGATTTCCGAAAGCGACCTCGGCAGAACCTACCGCATAACTGTGAGAGTTTACGATACCGATACGAGAATAGTTCAGCTCTCTCTTAACAGAGTTTCGGGCGATATGGTTCACGATAAGGACAACGCAAGCTACAACTTTATGACCGAAGCGGGCAAGTGGCAGGAATTCTCCTTCGACTACACCGTTTACGAGCCCCTTTACGGAGACGTTGGACTTATCTCGAAGAATCTTACCGTAATGCTCGGTTCTACGGGTAAAGACGAATCTCCCATTTACATCAGCGATATTACGGTAACTGAAAAGGTTACCGACGTAAGCTTTGACTCTGTATCTCTCGTTCTCGGAGAAAGAGGAGAAGCGTATAAGAAGAACGAAACCGCAGGTGACGCGTTTAAGGTTGGCGCGGATAGCTATGCTACCTTGAAGGGCGCAGTGCTTGGCGCAAAATCGGGCGATACCATCGTTCTTCAGAAGAATTACACGTTTACCGCGGCAGACGATACCACCGCTTGGGGTACTGTCGGCAATATCACTCTTGACCTTAACGGATATAACCTTTATTCCGAATCCTCTCTTCCCGTAGTTCACGTTGCGGCAACTTCTACCGCAAAGTCGAATATTACCGTTAAAAACGGAAGCGTTTATCTTTCCGATGGAGCGCTCGTAGGATATTCGGGCTCTACCTCGGCAGGCAAGGGAAAGAACGTTAACGTAACTCTTGAAAATCTTACCATTCTTAACTCGCAGGGCGCAAAGGTTACCGACCTTATTAGCGAATCTGCTATTGAAAGCGCATCGGGCGCAAACGTAAAGATAAATCTTAACGGCGTAAGCATTGATTACAGAAAGGCTTATAACTCAAAGGCTCCCGTTAAGCTCCTTTCAAACGGAGCGGCAAATCTTGACGTTCAGTACGTTTTGAAGGGCGGAGAGATTACTCTTGACGGAATCTCGGGAGTAACCGTTTACGATACGTTCAAGAAGACCTATATCGAAGCGGATTCTAACGGAAATTACACAACTATCAGTCTTCCCGAGGGAATTGAGCTTTCCGTAATGCCCATATCTATCGGTAACGGCGTTATGGCTTACACTCTCGAAGGAGCGAAAAACGGCACTGCTAAATACGTTGCAAAAGAAAGCGAATACGTAACTAAATACGGAATCATTCCTGAGGAATATGCAGACGTAAATCTTTACCCCTTCGTTATGTTCGATGAAAATGGAAACTTCAAGGGCGCTTATTCCTACTGGCTCGGAACGGCGGGCGACGGCTCGGTTATTCTTGCAGCCAGAAACTACGTTGTAAACGCTTGGAACGGAACGACCTACGGAGATAATCCCAAAGAAGCATACATAGTATTAAGAAGAGATTACACCTATCAGAGCGCAGAGGGCTACGATAACCTCGCGCAGACGCAGGGAACTATTAACATAGACCTCGGCGGTTACACTCTTTCCGCTTCTACTTATGCAAAGCCTATTCTTCAAGCAGATTCCAAGGGCTACAGCGGAGCTGCGGGACAGAAGGTATTCCCCACAACGATTAACTTCTTTAACGGTAAGCTTATGCACGGCAAGAGCGGTATCGTTTCTATGAAGACGTGGGATAGCGTTGGTGACGGAAGCATTGTAAATAAGCACTTCAACTTTAATTTCACTAACGTGACCTTTGGATTTGTACAGGGCGCGGATAGCGTTGGACTTATAGCTCACGCTTCGAATCCCACAACCAAGACGTACACTGCCCCCTTCAACTTCACCTTCAATGACTGTACGTTTGACTTGAGAACTACCAAGTCTATGTACACCAGCGCAACTATATTCAACACAAACACAAGCGGTAAGTACATTAAGGCAACCTACTTCGTTAACGGCGGTAAGCTTATTACCGATAACCCCTCGGGTGTAACCCTCGTATCCAACGCAACCGATAACTACGGTTCTTCGGTAACGTTCGGAAAAGGAAGTGACGGAAATTACCTCGTTTACCAAGCTCCTACGAGCGCGGCAGCTCCTACGGGAAGCTACAAGGCAGAGACCGCGAAGCTCGGCTTTGAGGCAACTGCAACCGTTGGCACTGACACAATCTATACTCTCGTTGAAACGAGCAGCAGTGCGTTCTACGATGCAATTCCTTCCACTTATGCAGACACTACTAAATATCCCTTCGCAATCTTTGATAAGAATGGCGTGTTCTTAAGCGCAAAGGCGAACTGGAAAGAAGCGCTCAGCTCCGCGAAGACTCACGTTTCATCTAACGTTTGGGATCCCGTAAACAAGACTTATGGAAAAGATCCTTATAAGGCTTACATACTCGTAAGAGCAGATTACACCACCACTTCAACCGATAACAGCTTCCAGGATATAGCTCAGATTCAGGGCGAGGTTGTTATTGATATGAACGGACACACCATAACCCAGGGCTCTACCGATACCTACGGAATCTTCGGCAGAACCAAAAGCAAGGGCTGGAGCGGTTCCGGTGACGAAAAGATATTCTATTCTACCGTTACGATTATCAACGGAAGCTTCAAGGTTCTTAACAAAGCGCTCTTCGGTCTCTCGTCTTGGGAAACTGTAGGCAACGGAACACTTGCAGGAAAGTCATTCACCTTCAACTTCAATAACGTTAATATCGGATACGCTACCGGCGCAACCTCAACCAATCTTCTCTTCAGATACGAGTCTGCTTCCGCATCTTCGGGATGCACTCTCAGCAAGGCGGCTCCCTTCTTTATGAACTTTGAGGATTGTACGTTCGACGTTAAGACTAACGCTCCCTCGGGCGCGAAGCTCTTCAACGCTGCTCCCGCAGATGGATATTGGCTCACTAACACGGTTACAGTCAAGGGTGGTAACATTATCGCGAAGTCGATGACCTATGCAAAACTTCTTGCAACCGAGAGCGTTTACGGCTCTTCGGTAACCTTTGCAAAGAATAGCGAGGGCAAGTACACAACTCTTCAGCTTGATTCTTCGAACACAGCTCCTACCGACGAAATTCCCAACGATAGCGGCAAGGTAATGAAGTTCGCAAAGGAAAGCTCAACTCTCTATTCGCTTTCAACATTGATTACCAAGTACGGTGTAATTCCCGAAAAATACGCATCTGTAGATGCTTACCCCTACGCAGTATTCTTGAACGGACAGTTCGTGTACGCTTCGAACATCTTCGGTAAGAACGGAGCAGACAGTGCGCTTCACAAGGCGAAGGCTGACGGCTCGGTAGTTCTCTTCAGAAGAAACGTTGACTACACGGAAACAAGATACAACAATCTTAGCCAGATTACAGGCGCAATGACTATTGACCTTAACGGATTTACCGTTTCGCTCAAGCAGACCGGAGCTACTCCTTGGATTTACGCGCAGAAGAAGACCCAATACGATAGCAGTGTAACCGTAATTAACGGAACTGTTCTTACAGGAAAGAACGAAATCGTTCTCTTTGACAGCTGGGACGCTAGTGGCAAGTACACCGGCGGATGCAACTTCAACGTTATCTTCGACGGAGTAACTATAGGCGTTCTTCCCGGATACTCCCCCGAAGCGATATTCAAGACTGTTGAAAATCAGACGAATGCGGTTGAAACCAACGCAAACTTTGTAATTAAGAACTCTGTAATCGACGTTTCAAATGCTCCTAAAACAACTATCTTTATGTTGGACGATGAGTCAGGACTTATCGATACCGTTGCAAACGTAAGCAATACGGTTATCAAGGGTAACGATATTTCGTTGGTAACATTCGTTCCCGCATTTAGCAATACCGCTACAAGCGTAACCTTCGCTACCGACGTTGAGGTTCACGTTAAGTCGGGCAAGGTGAATGCAGGTGTTATCAATACCGATGAAGGAGAAAAGGTCTTCGTCGAAATGGCAGCTAAGGAAAACGGCTATACCGTTTATAAGCTTGCTGATATTGATATAACAACCTACAAGCCCAAGATGAGCATTACTCTTTCAAATGATCTCATTATGAATGTGTATATTCCTGTGAATGGTACACATAAGTTTACATTTAATGGCACAACCTATGAAAACCTTGCAGAATTTGGCGGAGAAATCAGAACTCTTTCCGATGGAAACAGCTACTATCTCGTAACTGCTCCTCTCGGTTCTTCGGAGGCTGCAAAGGACATTAAGCTTGAAGCCTTCGTTTCTAACGGGGCGGATAGTGCTGTAGTATCCTTCACATTCTCTATTCCCAAGTATGCAACAAAGGTTCTTGCCAACGGCGAAGCAACCGATGAGGAAAAGGCTCTCGCAAATGACGTTTTGGCTTATATTAAGGCGGCATACGTTTACTTCGGCGAGGCTCACAACACCGCGGCTGAAATCGCAAGAGTCGTAGCTCTTATCGAATCTATTATCGGTGAATACACAGGCGCACCCGTGTTAAGCGGTGTAACCAATACCGTAGCACCGGTGACGAGCGTAACTCTTAACCTCGATGCAAAGCCCACTATTAGATTCTACGTAACCGATACGAGCGTTGAGTTCTATTCGAACGGTAAAAAGCTTAACACGGTAAGCGGTGAAGATGCGAATGGCACGTACGTTGAGCTTGACGTTTACGCATACGCGCTCTCTTCGACCATCACTTACGGTGAGGGTGGCAGCTACCATGTATCAAGCTTTATCGAAGGCGCTATGGGAACCGATTACGAAGCTCTCGTTCGCGCATTCGTTAAGTACACCGAAAGCGCAGCGGCTTACAGAAATTCGGTAATAGGGAAATAAAAGTCCTTCGAACGTAACGTTCATACCTTTCCAACAGCCAACACTAATGTTTTTTATGGCGTAAGAGGGCGAAGCACTTGCCCGACGTTGTTGTTCGCTTGGTGGCGTCTGTGCTTGCCGAGCCCTCGGTGCGCCGATAAAAATAAAACAAAAATAAAAGGAGAAAAACAATGAAAACAAGAAGACTCTTAACCTTTGTATTGTGCTTCGTTATGCTCGTTGCCTCTTTTGCCGTTATCGCATCGGCAAGCGGCGCAGAAGCTACGACACCCTTTACAGAGGTAACCAACGCAGACGGTTCCGTAACCACAAAGTACGGTACCATTCCCAGTTCTTACGCAAATGCAACAACGTATCCCTTTGTACTCTTTAAGTACAAGAACGGCGCGCTTAACGGTGCATCCGTAGGATACAAGACTATGAAAGATGCACTTAACAATGCAAGAGGCTATCAGGATGACAACACCTGGGATAGAGAAAACAAGGTATATACCGGTGACATCTATACCTCAAAAATCATCTTGAGAAGAGATTACACCACAACAACCTCAGATAAGTTTGATAACTATGCTCAAACTATGAACGAGACTGTGTTGGACCTTAACGGCTACACCTTGACACAGGGCGCCGGAACCGAAGCTCTCTTCTATCGTGTAACAAGCAAGCCTTGGGGTAACCCCGAGACCGGTAACAGAGGTGTATTTGAAACTGAAATTACCGTTATAAACGGTGACATTGAGATAAACGATAACCCCGTCTTCAGCGGAAACGTTTGGAACTGCCTTTACTATGATGCGAAGGGAAATTCTGTAACGGCAATTTACAATTCGTCAAAGGTTAAGTTGGACGGCGCTAAGATTATGCAGGATGAAAACGGTAAGTATTATTATATTGATACAAAGAATAACAACGCGGTCATCGAAAAAATCTATGATGCTAACGGTGTTGAAATAGACGTAAACGGTATTCATCTTTCAAGCGTTATCAGCATGGCAGATAAGGATATCATTTGGAACTTTGATAACGTAAAGTTCAAGTATGCAAGCGGCGCAACCGAGACGAGCATGATGATGAATTATGCCGCACCTCAGGGTACTGCCTTGACACCTACCACTGCAGCAGCTCCTTTCTACTTCAACTTTAACAACTGTACGTTCGATCTTTCTACGAACGCTCCTTCCGGAAACATAACGCTCTTCAATGCAGCTCCTTCTGCTACTCAATGGCTTAAAACTACAGTTACCGTTAGTGGCTGTGAGATTGTTGCTCCCTTGAACAGAACTTCAAAGCTTTTGATTTATAAGCTTGAATCTGTATTCGGCTCATCCGTAACCCTTGTAAACGATGCAAACGGAAACGCTCTTACTTGGACCTTGCCCGAGGGTACGGAGCCTTACGTTCCTACAAGCTCTACTCATATGACCTTAGACGGTAAGAAGCTCTATTGGCATAAGACCGAGGGTAACACCTACGCTTTCACCGAGTGCGTTACAGGTGAACACACTTGCGTTTGCGGAGCTATATTCACCGATTGCGTTGACGAAAACGCAGATAACGTTTGTGACCTTTGCGATGCAACAAAGATTGGCGGCACTTGGTTTGCAAACGAGAGCGAAGAGCAGTATCCCTTCGCAGTTCTCGATGCAAATGGTGCATATAGCAGCTTGCAGACAACCTGGAAGAATGCAGTTACTGCCGCTGTTAAAATTGACGGTTCTACAATCGTTATGCGCAGAGATTATAAGAACACAAGTTCGGATTCTTCTACCAATCTTAAGGCGGTTAATACCGAGTTTACCGTAGACCTTAATGGTCATGTATATACCAGAGGATATAGCGGAGCTTATATCTTCGATAACTGGTGGGATGCGGGAACAACCGCAGGCACCGCAAAGGTGAACTTTAAGAATGGTACGTTGGTAGCTGAAAAGTGGCTTATTAACTTAAGCGGAAACGATAAGATAGCTAATGAAAAGCAGGTTGATTTCAACTTTGAGAACGTTACCTTCAAGTTCGCTTCCGATAACGATAAGACCGACGGTTGGGTATTCGTTGTACACAGCCAGACCTACACCAAGGCAATTACAGCAAACATAGTCTTCACCGATTGTACCTTCGATACAACCGATATGAGAAGCTCGTTGGCTATAAGCTCTACTCCCGCGCTTAATCTCGACGTTAACAATAAGTCGGGCGTTGACTACGTTAAGTGTAACGTTACCTTCAACGGCGGAAAGATCATAGCTAACAGATTTGAAACAAAGGCTCTTTGCCAGACTCACGCTGATGACACTGTAACCTTCAACAAGGGTACTGACGGAAACTACATTACACTTGAGATGGCAGACGGCAAGACTCCTAACGTTCCTACAGCGGCTGATTACTTCGTAATTGGCGAATCGAACCTCTACTTCCATAAGAGCGGTAGCGTATATACTCTTACCGAGTGTCTTGATCCCGCAACAAATCACGAGTGCGTATGCGGTGCATTCTACAGCGACTGCTCCGATGCAGACAAGAATCACATTTGTGACGTTTGCGGCGAAGTAAGCTATTGCATTGATGAAAACAAGGATCACGCATGTGATCTTTGCGACAAGAATTTGACTTGCGCTGAAATAGATAACAATAACGATCACGTATGTGATACCTGCGCTCAGAAGTTCGATTTTATTGATGCAAATAATGACGAACTTTGCGACCACTGCGGATACGTTGTAAACGATTACGGAATCGTTGGTATTCCCGAAAGCTATGCATCTACCAAAACATATCCCTTCTTCGTTCTTAAGCTTCAGAACGGCGTTTACACCTTCGAGGGCGCATACTCCACCTTCTACGGACGTCAGTCCGGTACGAGTGCTATGGGTTACGCTATCTATAACACTCTTGAAGACAACAACAAGTACAACATGGAAACCGGCGAATACGGTACAGAAGGTTCTGCTACCGGTGTTGCTACTGCTATCGTTGTAATGAGAAGAGATTACTCTATACTTATGGGTAACAAAAACAGCGCTACAGGAGCAGAGTATCACGATAATATCGCTCACGCTCAAGGTCACCTTATAGTAGACCTCGGCGGATATACCCTCAGCGAAGCTGAAGGCTCAATCAAGTCTGTGTTCACTGCAACCATTAAGGGATGGACCGGTTCTTTAGACGGCGTTTACACCTCTCCCTCTACTTACACCTTCAAGAACGGTAATGTTAAGGTTCTTAAGTATGCATTTGCAACCGTTGGAACCAGTGACCAGATTTACACCGATACAACCGGAGCTTGGAGTGTTGCAAACGCTCCCTTCACCCTTAACTTTGAGAACGTTAACTTTGGATTTGCAGAAGGCGCGACCACTACAAGCCTTGCGTTTGCAAACGGTGGCGCAACCAACAAGAACGATACTATAGCAAAGCTTAACGTAAACTTCACAGGATGCACCTTTGACGTTAAGACCAACGCAATCACCACTGCGGTTACACTTATCAATAACGCTGATAATGGTAAGGACGTTGACTGTGACGTTGTTATCAACGGATGTGAAATTATCGCCTCCTCTATGGAGAACGTAAAAGTTTATCAGACTTCCACAAGAAACGGATCTGGCATCACATTCAAGAAGGGCGAGAACGATAAGTACATCACCCTCACAATGCCCAAGGGCTCTGTTGCTCCTGCAGTTAGCAACACTGTTACCATCGACACAGGCGTAGTATGTGCGTTCGTTAAGACATCTGAAACTGCTGAAAATGTAAACTATACTTTGTATCCTGCAGTAATGGTAGGCTACAAGATCAAGACCAGCGTAACTCTTTGGTCTAACTTCGTATATAACATTTATATTCCCGTAACTAACGTTTCTTCCTTCACTGTTAACGGTGCTATCGTTGATTATGAAGAGGTAGAAATTGAAGGAGTTCTTTACTACCACGTTGCAGTAAATCTCCCTGCAGGCGAAACTCTTGAAAGCTTTGCTCTTAAGGTTGCGCTCGTTTCCGGTGAAACTACCGTTGACGCAAGCTGGACTCTTGACGTGTTCAAGTACACCAAGGCAGTTCTTGCAGGCGAGTACAATGATACCACAAAGACTCTTATGAAGGATATGCTTGCATATGCTTCTGCGGCTCACACCTACTTCGAGAACACCGAATCCGTAAGTGATAAGCTTGCTGAAATCGAAACTCTCCTTGGCGGTTATACTACGACTCTTCCCACGGGTGAAGCAAAGAAGCCCGCAGGCAACACCTACTTCACTGACGTTGCAGTATATCTTGGCGCAGTTCCTTCCTTCAGATTCTATCTTGCAGACGGTTATACCGTAGATAGTTTCACCTTCACCGTTGGTGACAGAAAGGTTGACGCTACCCTCGGTAACGATAACGACGATAAGGGCGACTACCTCGAAGTTACTATGTACGCGTACATGATGCTCGAAGACGTAAGCTACACCGTTGTTGGCACCGAAGTAACCGAAAGCTACAACCTCTTCGCTTATTATGCATACGCGAATACTCTTAACAATGACAACCTCACCGCGATTGTCGAAGCTCTTATGACTTACGCTGCAAGCGCTAAGGATTACAGAGATTATGTGCTCGCGAGCTCCTGCTTTCACCAGTATGTAAACGGCACATGTACTAAATGCGGCAAGGACGATCCCAATGTTGGCACTATGACTTTAACCGCTCCTTCCTCTATTTATTCTGACTATCCGGGTAAGGATTTAACCGTTACCTTCTCAAAGGATTGGTATAATAAAGAGGTAACGTTTACTACTGATAATCCCAACGTTTTCGTTGAAAACGGCAAGATTTTTGCAAAGGGTAATTTTGCAAATGCGGTTGACGTAACCGTTACCGCAACCACTGCTCATCACACTGCAAGCGTTATCGTTAATGTTTCTACGTACAACAGCACTATCAAAGTGGAATCCAAGCTTGAGTATTACGAAGCTAATATAATTAAAGAAGAGAATAAGGGCGGAATGATTTTCGTCGGCGACTCTTACTTTGACGGTGTGTTGAACAGCTCCACCGGTATGCCTCCTTTCTGGAATGATTTCTATACCGATTGGGCGGGCGAAAAAGCATTCCTTATGGGTATGTCATCTTCTCAGATTCATCAGCTTGAGATTGCTTCCGAGCGTATCGTTTATCCTATGGAACCCTCCGAGATAGTTGTTCATATCGGACATAACGATATGCACCACGGTGATCTTACACCTGAGCAGTTCGTTGAAAGATTGACAGCGCTCTTCAATGAGTATCACAGAAGACTTCCAAATGCAACGATTTATTATTGCAGTGTAGATCCTAAGAAGGCTGCTACGCCTGCTACTCACGAGCGTCACGAATCGTCGTTCGTTAAAGCTCCTGCTGTTAACGCAGCCATGAAGGCTCTCGCAGAAACTACGGATTGGCTCGTTTACGTTGATACAACTTACATCTTCTACGGTAACGGCGGCACTACCGTAAACACCAACATGTATCCTTCCGGTGACGGCTCTCACCCCACCTTGTACGCTTACGATCTTATCAGATATACCTTAAATAAGGCAAGAGGCATTGAAGTTGTTGGCGGTCAGGTAATGGATGCTGATAACCACGTTACCGATATAACAAACGAAGGTATGTTCTTCAAAGACAATAATGGAAATACCATTACGTCTGCTACCGGCGATTTTGTAATAAGCGGTAAGCTCGCTATTACGGATATGTTCTTAGGCAATTCGCATGTTCAGTTCCGTTTTGTAAAGGGTAAGAGATTCCTTCTTCACGATAGCGACGGAGACGGTATCTTCTTTGCACAAGGCGCAGCAAAAACAACCGAGAAGTACGATGCTAATAACGGTCTTGTTCTTGAATGGGCTGTAGTCGTTAAAGAGGCTGTTGCATATCTTTACATTAACGGTAATCAGGAGGCTACTTTTGAAGTGCCCAGTATTGAAATGTTCAATATAGGCGTTATGGATGCTAACGTTACCGTTTTCGATGTGAAGTTCAGTGCAAGCAGCGATGCAGATTACGCTACTCACGTTGGCAAGTACACAGGTGAGCGCGTTTACGTAGAGAAGTTCGGTAACAACCAAGAAATAGCAAAATCCGGAATAACTTATGAGACTGATGCCGCAGGAAATACCCTTGCAGGATCTAACTTCGTTGCAAAGGGTAAGCTTCAGGTTTACACAACGAATTTCAGCAACCCTCATATTCAGTTCAGCTTCGGTAACGGTTACAGATTCCTTCTCTGGGATAGCGATAGCGACGGACTCTTTGGTATCGGTTACCGTAACGATGCAGACGGAGCACTTATCAAAGATACCGCTACGGGAGAGATTTATCAGGCGGCAAAGGGCGGTAATCTTTCTCTCGAGTGGGCTGTAGTTGTTGAAGACGGAAAAGCATACTTCTACATCAACGGTGTTCTTAAAGCAACTATGACCGATCCTACTTATGATGCTAACGATCCCACAAAGGCATCGTTCAAGAATTTGAACCTCGGCGCTCTTCAGATGAACATGCTCTTCTATGACATTGAGATCTACGCAGAGAACGGAAACAGCGAAAACTATAACGCTGCAGTTGCAGAATACAACCGATAATCAATTAAGGAGGTAAACAAAATGAAAAAGTACATCAACCCTGAAATCGAAGTTGTTGAAATGAACGAAAATGACGTTATCACCACCTCGTTTGGACTTGAAACTCCTTGGTATGAGGAAGGCGACGGCATTTGGGAATTTGGCATCACTCTTTAATTCGTGATGAAATGGCGGCAATGTGTTCGGCTTGAATACGTTGCAATGAAATAGAAAAGCTCGGGTAGCGTCAAAACTACTCGAGCTTTTTGTTTGTAAAACGAAAACCACGCGATAGTCGCGTGGTTCGAAAAAGGCTATTGCCGGAGAACAGAATACAAATAAAAAGTTAGCGCAGGATGTTTTTGTGCCAAAGGCAAATAGAGCTCGAGCACCTGCTACATCGCAGGTGCTCGAGGGAAGCTTTTTAGGTAGAGTGAAATTAGCGGGGAAGCGCGGCACCGTGTGAGGGAATTTGCCTTGCCGGAAGTGCGGCACCGTGTAAGGGGGGGTGCTTTATTATCTTATAAAGTTTGTGAACTGTCCCTTTTCCTTTTCGGGCAAGCCGTACTTTTCCTTGCCGAGCGCGATGCTCTTCATAAGGAAGGTCATATTGCGGGCGAGGGTTCTCATTGTCTGAAGTCCCTCCTTATCCTCCTCTGCCTCGCCGAGCCTTGCGCCGTGTACGCTGTTCCAGTACTGGCTGGATGCGAGGGGCATACCGCATATTGTGAAATACTTGTTGAGCTGATCGAAGGTGGAAGAGCAGCCGCCTCTTCTTGCGACAGCTACCGATGCGCCGACCTTCATGCGCTTGTCAAAACGCGAGCTGTAGAAAAGTCTGTCAAGAATGCCGGTGAGTGTGGAGTTTGCCGCCGCGTAATATACGGGAGAGCCGACTACCATGCCGTCACATTCTGCGAGCTTTTCGGCGAGCATATTTACCTCGTCGTCGATGACGCAATGACCGAGCTTGAAGCAAGAGGAGCATCCCGTGCATCCGCGCACGGAAAGCTGACCGACCTGGATGTATTCGACCTCGACACCCTCCTCGTTAAAGACGGAAATCATTTCCGAAAGGGCGCGGGCGGTGTTGCCCTCTTTTCTCGGACTTCCGTTCAAAATTAAAACTTTCATTTCGTTCCTCCGCGGAGTTTTTATTTTATTTTAACACAAATACCCACCCGTGTCAAGTTTTTGCACTCTCTAATGTGGAATTTTGCTTTATTTTAACATTTGGGGGTGCATAAGGCAAAAAAACCTTGAAAAATGAGAAATTGTGTGTTATTATATATATTAGTTATTTTATGCACACGGGCGCGCGATGTGAACGCTCGCGAGGGCGCCCCCGCGCATATGTGCCAAAACTTCAGTGAAAAATGAAACGAAAATACATAATGGTGAGAAAATGATTTGGTCTAAAGCAGAAACTTTATCAAGAAGTGAAATGGAAGAAATCCAGCTTGCACGCCTTAAGGAAACGGTGGCAAGAGTATACGAGAAGGTAGCTCCCTACCGCAAGAAGATGGAAGAGATGGGTGTGACACCCGACGACATTAAGTCCCTCTCCGACCTTGCGAAGCTCCCCTTCGTAACCAAGCAGGATTTGAGAGATAATTACCCCTACGGACTTTTCGCGGTTGAGCGCGAGGAGCTTATAAGAATACACGCCTCCTCGGGAACTACGGGAAAGCCTACCGTTGTTGG
>JAZRDI010000010.1:0-15233 GCA_045660185.1 Eubacteriales bacterium
GCAAAATTACAGACCGCGCCGTATGGCAAAATCTCTAATACAAGTGCTATAAGCGTTGTGCATAGCATTATGAGTTTCTTTTTCATAATTAGACCTCCTTAATCCAGCCATGTAAGCTCAACCGTCATACTGTTATAGTAATTCAAGAACTCGGTTTCACCCTCGGGGATCGTCAAAGCTACTGTGATAATACCGTCTCTTTTGTCGGTTATTTTTCCTTCTGCATACAGCTTTTTGTATGCGCGACCATTTTTACCGCCGTGCTGAACAAAGTACAAAGTATCTCCAATTTTCGCACTTTCAATTTCGGTAGTTGATGGGAAAGACAGCACATATCCCTCATCGTTTTTACCAAAGGAGATATTCTCATTCAATGCTTCGATAAGATGGGCTTTTCTATCAAATTTAGCGGGATAGGTTAGCATAATCTTTACGCTATTATCATCCCAACTTTTCTCGTATCTGAAGTTGATGGATACAAGATCTCCGACCTTTAACTGATAGGTTTTATCGTCGTTTTCCTCATGTCCGTCAAAGCACGAGCAACATCCTTCGCTTTCGGGGATTACGACATCACCAACGCTTGGAATATATACGACCAATTGATTGCTTTCTTCCGAAAAGCGTACCACACCGTAGAATCTCTCACGGTTGTATTTGTCGCCCTCGCTGCATCCTACAAGGCAACACAAGAGTGCTACCACGGCTAATGCTAAAGCTAATAGTTTTTTCATTGTGTTGACCTCCTTTTGTTTAATTCCACATCATAAGCTGCAAGAAGCTATACGAAATAAAGATTGATACGATAAACATACCCACAACGTAAATAGCTCTCAGCCATTTCTTATCACTTGGTATTTTCTTGATTGAGAGAAATACCGAAATGGCAGTTACACAAACAGAGATAAACAACCAAAACAACAAAGTAAAATCATTTGCGTTAAATGTTGGGTGAACAATCTCTCCGGCTTCGTTCACTTGTGGGCAACCACACCCGAAAACATCAACAATCACCGCACTGTTTAGCCAACTGTAAGGAATAAAGAGAACGGCAAACAACAGTAAAGGCGCGATAAATATTGCAATCGTGTTAACTATATTTTTTTGTTCCATAGCATTCTCCTTAAATATTCTTCTACCTATATAATCGCTATTTTATATGAAAAGGTTACACCTTTTTGGGAAATTTCTTTTTGCAGATCAGACCTGCGATGAAGAATGCCAAGCTCGGCAGAAGGTACTCAATGGCATCCACGAGCGCATAAACGTACAGAGGCGCCGAACCCAAATAACCGCCGGTATTGTATTTGTAAGCATCCACACCAAAGGCAATGGCAAAGCCTACGACCAACAAGGCAGCCACAATGTATAAGAATTTATAGATGTTTTCCTTTTTCATCGTAAGACCTCTTTGTTTTTTTGTCTAAAACTTAATACAAAGCACAGAGTTCGTCCAAAACGCTTTCGTTAATCATTTCTATGTCTTCCTCTAACGGAATGCAGTACTCCACATCAATCCAATATGTATCATCGTGAGGCGATGTGGTCGTTCTCTCGTACAACCAAGCTACTATCTTGTTGTCTTTGATTATATAGGTTACTTTCACAGACCTTGTAGACCAATATTCGTTGTTATTTAAGATTCCAGAAATGGACAAGTAAAAATATCCGTCCTTTTCTCCAATTAGGTACAGCACATTGCTTCCATTCTTAACCACGTCCGCTTCATATGGCAAGCTTCCGTAATAGCCGAAGCCTTGAGAATATGTGCTCGCACTAAAAACACCGTCTGTTTCGTTCAAGCCATATGCCGGATTTAAGTCGTTTGCTTTAGATCCTTTTAGTTGATTATATTGATAAATTCCCCAAGAATTTTCAGCATACGGATCATAGCTATGAAATTTTTCCGTTTGATAAACGGCATCTTCTTTGGTTTGCCGCTTAATAAGGTTGCTCGAATAGCTTAATACATTTCCGTCAGAATCAATATGCTTCGTTAGATATCCAAATTCAAAATCATCAGTGCTGCTATTTGAGCCGATCATATCGGTAAAATCGCTTAAATTATAATCACCAGACCATTCGTTCAGCACATTGGATTCAAAATAGTCATATGGGATATCTACGTCGGGTATCGTTACGTATTCGTGCAGGATTTTGTTTTCTTTTACTGTAATGTTAAAATTGAATGTCAGCTCGCAATCAACGTCCGTTGTGCCGTTACCGTAATTTCCTTTTACCGAGTAAAGAATAGCACAAGACTTTGTTATCACTTTTGTTCCAACGACATCCAAAGGAGCGCTCTGTGTATCATTAAACTGAGAATGGTAAAGTTCCGCAGAAAGCGGTGTGCCGTCCTTTTCGTAAATTCCTTTCAACTCTATTGCCACAGGAACATCATCAAAGCGAGAGAGATATTCTATGTTATAATCTATTGTTTTTTTGGTTTCGCCTTTTTCTCGCGATATATCTATCGTGTATTCGTTTCCATAATTGTCGATAGCAACAGCATAGAGTTCTTCTGGCGCATAGGCATATTCAAATCTTTCGTCACCGCATCCAACCAAGATACTGCACATACTCAAAGTCAAAGCAACGAACAATAATATAATCGCCCTTATCCTTTTCATTTTGAAATAGCTCCTTTCAAAAAAGCAAAATACGCCCATAACTTAATCAAAAGCTATGGGCATATGTCATTCTTATATAGATTGATTTCCCACAACTTTATCGGGGAACTTTATATATTATAGTAACATTGTATCATATTTTTATGAATTTTTCAAGCATTTCGAGGCTTTTTACGATGATTTGCAATAATTTTATTTCGTTGCTTTGGAAGCGGTGCTTTGTTTTTTAATCAATACGTACTTTTATTTTGAACGTTACTTCAAAAAACAAAGATATGCATTCACGGCGTATGTTCTAAAATTTACATGTTTTTTCTCAAGTCAGAAGAGCTTAATTCTGCATTTTCCATTGACTAAGCTCGCTTGCTGTGCTATAATATCGTAGATAAAATTTTATATGGAGACCATTATGACAGAGAGAGAACTTCGAGAAATAAAAAGACGTTTCCGCCCGGAGAAGAACAATATTCCCAAAATCGTGGGTTGTTTCGTTAATGATAATAAAGAAATCATCGCGCGTATATCGCAGTTTATCGGCACATCGGATTCGGTTGTCAGCGAGAAACTGCTTGCGGTTATGAAGAAAACGCTTTCCGGTACGCTTGGGGCGAATTTGTGCGATATTCCGTTTTCGACAAAGCAGGTTTCGGAAAGCGAAAAGCACCGCCTTTTGATGCAGCTTCGCGCAAGCGAACTTAAGGACACCGAAGCGCTTGAAAGCTTCTACAAGAGCGTTATCGAGGGCGTAAAAATTGAAGGCAACTACGTTATACTTCTTGCCAACGATATATACGACGTATTTGAAAGACGCTCCGACGGAGACGAGGAGGGCTCGTCGAGCGAGAGATTTTCGTATATCATCTGCGCGGTATGCCCCGTTAAGAACGCGCCCGAGGCTTTGACGTTCAAGGAAGCGGACAGTCTTTTCCACGCGGTGAGCGCATCGTCGCTTCTTTCCTCCCCCGAACTTGGATTCATGTTCCCCACGTTTGATGACAGAAAGACGAATATTTATTCTGCTCTTTACTACACAAGAAGCCTATCAGAAAACCATTCGGAATTTACCGACAGCGTTTTTGGAAAGGAAGCTCCTATGCCCCCCGTTGTGCAGAAGGCGACCTTCAACGAATGTCTTGCCGAAGCGCTTGAAGACGAATGCAGCTTTGAGGTTATTCGCTCGGTACACACGCAGATTGCGGAAATGGTTGAGTCTCACAAGGAATCTAAAATTCCCGAACCTCTCGTTATAACGAAGGCTACCGTTAAAACCGTGCTTGAAAACTGCGGCATCGCAGAGGAAAAGGTCAATAAAATCGGAGAGTCGCTTGACGAAAGCTTCGGCGTTAATGCGGAGCTTACTCCTAAAAACATAGTCAACGTCAAGAAATTCGAAATAGAAACTCCCGACGTTACAATCAAGGTCAACCCCGAACGCAAGGAGCTTGTTTCCACTCAAATTATCAACGGTGTTGAATACATAATGATACGCGCAACCGAGGGTGTTGTTGTAAACGGAATCAATATAAAATCGGAAAACAAAGAGTAATTTTCGTAAAAAAACACCAAAACGCAAACAATTATTGTCATTATCACTGTTTTCGCTGATGTATTTAAAAAAGTGATGAAGTTTTACGCTTCATCACTTTTTCGTTTTAACGTTTTCAAATATTCTTTATTTTCGCCTGATATACGATTGCTTTCTATCGCTTTCTGTATCGTTTTATTATGTATCCATAAGGGAAGCGTTTGGCTTTCTACATGGGGAAGCGTAAGCTCATATTGCTTTGCAAGCGCGGTTGCAAAATACCAGGCAATCATCATATTAACGTAATACTCATCACTTCTTATTTTTGACACGGTATATAGGTATTCCTCCAGAAACTCATCGTCTAAATAATAGAGCATAAGCATTTCAATACCAAAGCGAACGGTGTACGGCTTATCAGACCTAATCCACTCGTATATATGCCAGATAAGACTACCCGTGTTAAGTTTAAAGCATTTCGGGCGTAAGGAATCGCAAGTCGCCCAGTTATCAACGTAAGGCAAAAAGCGGTTAGTTTCTTCTATGCATTTATCAAAGTCTCCGATTTGCGCGATAAGGAATGCATGAAGATTGTTTTCTTCGTAATATTGGTGCGGTAAGTTCTGCAAAAATTCACACGCTTCGGCAGTACCTCGAATTTTTTTAGCCAAGCTCTTAATATGCGGTATTCGTACCCCGATGATTTGTTCTTTATCAACCGTCGGCATAAGACTTGAATGAAAGTCGCGGTATTCTATATCCTGAAGCTTAAAAAGCTCTTTTTTAATATCCATAAAATGCTCCTTTCGTTTACTATATTCTATCACACAAAAAAGAAAAATGCAATACGTACACACGCTTCTAATTAAAGATGAAAGCAAGCCTTATATTAAAATTTCTCCGCGTTTACAAAAAAAACACTGTGATTCCCTTAAGTTCCTACAGGAATAACTCAATACACGAAGACATATAATTGAAAAAAACGGAGGTAAAAGTATGATTAAATCATTCTTAACCAAATACAAAACCTACATTATTTCTTCGCTTATCGCACTTTCGGTGGGACTTCTTTCCGCGCTTTTGACTATGGAAAATATGAATCTCTCTGCCATACGTCAACCGCCTCTATCCCCGCCCGCATTTCTCTTCCCCTTGGTTTGGTCCGTTCTCTTCATCCTTATGGGAATATCATCTGCAAAGATTTTCGAGAGGAAATCCGCCTTTCCCGAAAAATCAAGAAGCGCGCTCTCGACCTATGCTTCGAGTCTCGTTGTCAACTTCGCATGGAGCATTATATTCTTCAATTTCGGAGCATTTTTTATTGCTTTTATTTGGATTTTGCTTCTTGAATTTCTCGTTTTGAAAACAGTAAAAGAATACGCAGAGTTAGATAAAAAAGCCGCGCTTTTACAAATTCCGTACGCGCTATGGGTAGCGTTCGCAGCCTATTTGACACTCGCGATTTCCATTTTAAATAAATAAACTTTAAGCGAAAATTCTCATTAACTTTCAAAATTTTTTTCCATTACCTATTGACAATCGGTTTTCACTGTGATATAATCTATCCAATTCATCTAATTAAACCGATGAAGCGGAGATAAAGTTAGTGGGTGGCTTCACAGAGAGTCCGCGCAGCTGGAATGCGGATAAGTACATACTTTCAAATGGACCGCTGAGGGCGCAGTCAAACGTGTTTTTCACGGAGTATTCTGCGACGTTAGCCCGCGTTAGTGGAAATGGATATGCTTGTATCCATAAGCGCGCAGTTTTCTGCGAATCAAGGTGGCACCGCGGATTTTTTTCGCCCTTGACAGACTTCTTAACCGAATTCTGTCTTGGGCTTTTTTATTTAGTATAAAGCAAAGGAGAATGTGAAAATGACGTTTGGAAACGTGAACTTTGATACCTATTTTAAAAACTACCCGAACAACGATGGATTTTTTGGAAAATACGGTGGCGCTTTTATCTCCGACGAGCTAAAGGGCGCAATGGAAGAGATAACCGACGCGTATTTTACGATATGCAAATCAACCAAGTTCATTGGCGAGCTTCGCAGAATTCGACGCGAATTCCAAGGCCGTCCTACGCCGATTTCGCACCTTGAAAGGCTTTCGACCTCTATCGGAAACGTTCAGCTCTACGCGAAGCGCGAGGACCTAAACCACACCGGCGCGCACAAGCTCAATCACTGCATGGGCGAGGCTCTTTTGGCAAAATATATGGGCAAAAAGAAGGTTATTGCCGAAACGGGAGCAGGTCAGCACGGCGTTGCGCTTGCAACTGCAGCCGCGTATTTCGGACTTGAATGCGACATATATATGGGCTCGGTCGATATTGAAAAGCAGGCACCGAACGTTGCGCGAATGAAGATACTCGGAGCGAACGTTGTTGAAGTAAAGGAAGGTTTAGCAACGCTCAAAGAGGCGGTTGACGCTGCATTCGAGGCTTACGCTAACGAATATAAGAATGCGATTTATTGCATCGGCTCGGTTCTCGGCCCGCACCCATTTCCTATGATGGTGAGAGATTTCCAAAGCGTTGTTGGAATCGAATCACGCGAACAGTTCGTATCTATGACGGGCGAGCTTCCCGATGCGCTCGTTGCCTGCGTTGGCGGCGGATCTAACTCTATGGGAATTTTCTCGGGATTCCTAAATGACCCCGTTGATATTTACGGCGTTGAGCCTCTTGGAAGAGGAACGAATATCGGTGACCACGCGGCAAGCTTGACCTACGGAACGGAGGGCATAATGCACGGATTTAACAGTATAATGCTCAAAGACGAAAACGGAGACCCCGCCCCCGTTTACTCGGTTGCAAGCGGTCTTGACTACCCCTCGTCGGGCCCCGAGCATGCGTTTCTTCGCGATATAGGAAGGGTTAAATACGCGGCAATTTCAGACGATGAAACTATTGATGCTTTCTTCAAGCTCTCGAGAATGGAAGGCATAATCCCCGCAATCGAAAGCGCGCACGCGGTTGCTTACGCTTGTAAATTAGCACAAGAAATGAAGCGTGGATCTATACTCATCTGCCTTTCCGGCAGAGGCGATAAGGATATGGATTTCGTTATCAAAAACTATGGAATAAGATAAAAAGCTCCAAACGTTTATGAAAGAAAACCAACAAAAACGAACACTGCATATTTAAAAAATACATAGCAAAAAACTAACAACACAAACAAAATGCATAACAAAAAACTGCAGCTTGCATCTCGCTAAACTGCAGTTTTTTCGTTTATATCGCTAAATATGACAACTTTAGTTGTCTTATTTGTCACAATCGGGGCAATCAACGTCACCGGTTCCATGGCAAAACAAACAATCTTTTTTACCGTTATTACAAGCGCAAGGATATGATTTGATACAGCTTACGCGTCCGCCTATACAATTATAACAAGTTTGATACGTGCTATATCCAAGCCAATAATCATATTTATAAGAGCCACCCGCTCCACCGCACATATAGCACATTCTATATCCGTGTCCCATGCACAAAGTGCAATCTTTTTTACCTTTGCCATTGCAAAGAATACATTTTGTATCTCCCTTTCCGTTGCAATGGCTGCAATCTATTTCACCCTTATCCAAGCAGGTTTCGCATTTAAACAAGGGGGCAATCAAGCTTTTCGGATTTTTAATATCAAACGTACAAGCGGAAAGCGTGGGAACAATAACAGATAAAAGCAAAATAAGAGCCACTATACTGACACATTTTTTCATAACAATCCCCTTCCTATTTCCATATAGATTTCAACCAAACGGTTAATTTGAATCATCGTCTTTTCCGCCGTTATCAAATAGACCTATAACGGCTGCGGCAAGACCTAAAAACGGAAAAATTATTCCGACAACCTCGCAAAATCCCCAATTGGTATAACCCGCCATAAGTAGCGAAGCTATGCCGAAAAGTATCAAAACCATTCCAAATAATATAGCTTCAATTCTATGCATAATAGTTCTCCTTCGGTATCAAAATACGCCCAACGTAAGCGCTGGAAAATTACAATTTATCCAAAAATGAAAGTATAACGTTAGCCAAAATTCCGTTTCCCGTCTCGTCTTGCTTATACACGTATTCGCAATGCTTGCCGCGCATAATTTCAGAGAACACGTTTTCGGTATGCCCGAAATGATTAAGCGTTTTTATCATAAGCATCGTCTGCTCGTATCGCGCAAACATATCGTTATCCGAAACTATAAACAGCATCGGAGAATAGTTCTCTTCCATTCCGACGAAATAAATCGGCGCGGTTTCGTCAACTATAACTCTTCTGCTATCCTTTCCGAGAGATTTAAGAACATTATAGTGCGCCGTGGGTTGACCGGCATCGTGTATGTACGCATCAATGTCCGTCGGCTTCATTCCTACTCTTGCGAGAAATCTGTTATCAAAGCAGAGCATCATCGAAATATAAGCTCCCGCGCTGCTGCCGCCAACGTAAAGTCGGTTGCATTTTCCAAACTCGGAAATGTTATTCTTCAGCCACAAAATTGCATCTGCGGCGTCCTCTATGAAGTCGGGAAATTTCGCCTCGGGGAAAAGTCTGTATTCAACGGTTGCCACACCTATATTTCGCTCGGCTAACGTTTTTGCAAACACCTCTACGCCGCCGCGCTTTCCGTGAGTCAATCCGCCGCCGTGAAAATACACGAACAAATCAAACGCTTCACCCTCCGGCAAATGCAAGTCTAGTTGCAATCCGTCTTTATATTCTAAATCGTATTTACTTTTCATAAATATACCTTTTTATTCTCTCTTTTGTTTTACAGATTAAGCGTGACCTAAAAAGCCTACTAACACAACTTGCAACATAAACGATGGCATTAGGAAAAATGGATACATTGCCAATTGAGGATAGAATGCCTGTTCTCTAACGCTAATTTCAAAATAACAAACAAGGCCAAAAGCAACTGTCCAATATACCGTCATGAAGAAAAATGACATTAATATTCGCGCGCCATTCCAATCTTTAGACTCCAAAAATACGTTGAGATTAAAATAGGCAAAAATAACATCCACAACGCAAATCGGAATTGCAACCCAAACGTAACGGAAGTTAATGTACAAAAGAAAGCTAACCACCGTAAGCGCAAGACCTGCTATCGCATATAATAACAGCTCCAGCGTTTCTCCTATCTTCTTCTCGTTTTCTTCTTTGCAATTTTCGCGCATCACATCTACGTTTTGGTCTGCGTTTTTTTCACGCGTTTCTTCCGAGGCTTCAACTATGCTATTTCCTCGCTTCCATTCTTCAAATTTATCATTTTCCATGCAGCACCGCCATTCTAAATTATCATATCCAATAGTTTTTTACGCAACAATGATAACTTTAGTTTACAATGTCAAGAGTTTTCTAATTAAATACATTTAATAAACTCATCTATATTATTGATAACGGACACAACGCTGTGAGCATCTTTTCCAAGTATTTCGTCATCGAGATACTTTGCATCAATGCCGAGCGAGAGTATCTTTTTTATGTATTCCGCGGCATCTTCAATTCGTTTAAAGGACTTCTCAAAGGTCGCGGGATAGCATAAGTTTTGCATTGGAATATCTTTCTCCAAGACATCTTTAGCCTTGGATTTTATCTCGTTTACAAGCTCGCCGTTATCGCGGAATACGGCTTCATTGCGCGATATTTCCTTTTTTGTAACAACGGTTACAATTCCCGGAACCGCTCGAAGCGCTTGCGCGCAAGCAATATCTCCGCCAACGAAAAGGCAAGACGGAACGCCGTGAGACGCTGCGATATACGCGTCCATATCAATCTCACCAATGTATTTTCCGTTTAACTTATAGTACTGATTTTTCTTGCTATTCATTGTATGAGCTAACACGCCCCCGAGCGTTCCCTCCATTGCGTGATAACCAAAATAGCAAACGCAGTCGTATTCATCTGCAAAATACATACGGTTTAATTTTAAATTAGGCTCTAAAAGTTTGATGCGAGAATCGAGATCAGTGGCATCTATGTTACCGCCGCCACCGTGATTATCCCACAAGTCAACACGCTCCGCGCCAAGCTCAAAAAATGCCTCTGCTACCGCGTTTATTTCAACAGGCGCTTGACGTCGCGCAATCTCCCACTGCTCCGAACTCTTTCCAAGTCCCAAATACGGCTCTCCGACAACGTTATTAACTCCTTCTAAATCACAAGCAATCAATATCTTCTTTTTCATTTTATCGTTCCTTTTTATCACCTGAAAATTTCGGTTTTATCATCGGTGCTTTTCGCTCTGATTTTAACAAATGCGTACCAACCAAAACCTGTGAACAAAATTTTCAGTTTGTCTTTTCTTACATTATATCATAATAGAGCAAGCTTTTCAATCCCAAATTTGCAAAGCGTTTTTAATAACAGAAGATTTTTAGCGCAGAATAGTTAAAAATTCTTACTGCGTTCCGAGAATTGACCTACGATATGCCCCCGGAGTCATACCTGCGCAACGCTTAAAAAAGCTATTGAAATAGTACTCGTTTGAAAAATGCATCTGTTCACTGATTCCAAGCAACGTTTGCGCGGGGTCTGCAAGCAGCTTTTCGATGTGGCGGCAACGTGCTCGGCGAACGTATTCCGCTACGGTACACCCCTCCTCGCATAAAAATATGCGGGTTAGCTGTTTTTTTCCTATATGGCAATAGGTCGCAAGCTCCCCGACTGATACGGGATAGCAAATATTGTCGGAAATATACTGCTTTGCTAACGTCAAGCGCATATCCCCGAAATGCTCAACCGCAGTCTCGGCAAGCGCCGACGGAAAAAGACGCAATATTCGAAGAATGCATTCAAAAACACGGCTGCAGATTAGGGCGGTATAATACGGCTTCAGTTCTCTTTTTTCTTCCTCTATATAAGAAATACACTCTCGCACCGCAATAGGCGTTGCAGACGTGAAGCACGAGCGCATTCCCGCGCATAACTGCTCTGCGATACTGTTATTTTTCAATTCAAACGTGAAGGAATATTTTTCCGTCACCTCCGATTCCTCGGTCATTCTGTGGTAAAGCATAGGAGGAATTATCAAAAAATCGCCTTTTTTCAATTTTATGCTTTTTCCTTCAATCTCGTAAATTTGATACCCATCTTCGATGATATGGACTTCTATGCACTTATGATAATGTCTCTTTATCGTAATATTTGTTTTATCCCGCTTTGCTACTATTCTTTTTAGGTAGCATTGCGATATTCCGAATTGTTCCAGCATAGACGCGCTATTCAAGGGGTCATTTTCCGGTTGTTTAAACAATATATTCATAATATCACCTGATTTTGTTTTTCAGTTTTTTATATTATATCACGTTTTTATCCTATTCGTCAACAAAAATGTCCATTTTTTATAAAAACAAGTCCTATATGTATATTGCTTTTGCCATGCGTTCGTGATATACTCTTCTTAACATCGAAAAAGGAGATAACCATGGATATTTTTACTACAATGATAACCCCTTACACAAAAAACGGTGAGGTGGATTACGATACTGCAATAAAATATGTAGATTGGTATTTTGAGAACGGATTGACGGGTATTTTTGCCGTCTGCCAATCGAGCGAAATTTTTTGGCTCTCTCTCGAGGAGCGCGTAAAGCTCAACGAAATCGTTTACGCTCGCGCAAAGGAGCTTGAGAGACGCTCGGGCAAAAAATTCACGGTAGTGTCTTCAGGTCATATCAGCGAAAAAATCGAGGATCAGATTGAAGAATTGAATGCCGTTTGGAAATCGGGTACGGATACTTTGATACTAATCACCAACCGCCTTGACCCTAAAAACGAAGGAGATGACGTATTCATTGCCAACGCAGAAAAAATTATCGCAGCCCTTCCCGATGACGTCAAGCTCGGTCTATACGAATGCCCCTACCCCTATAAGCGACTTGTTACACCGAAAATTCTCGAATGGTGTCTTTCTACGGGAAAATTCTATTATATGAAGGACGCTTGCTGCGATGCTGCGATGATTGCAGACAGATGCCGTCAGCTCAAAGGTAGCCACTTCAAGCTTCTGAATGCCAATTGCCAGACGCTTCTTGAAACGATGCGTAGCGGCGCAGACGGTTACTGCGGTATTATGTGCAACTTCCACCCCGCGTTATATGCTTGGCTTGGCGAAAACTATGACAAGGATCCCGATACCGCTGATCTTGTGCAATCGGTTATCGGTACGTTTGGCTTTACCGAAGCCGGACTCCCCTACCCCTTGACTGCAAAATATCATATGAATTTATGTGGAATTCCCACCGAAAATATTGCGCGCAACCGCAATAATGCTGATTTTACCGACTATAGCCGCAGTTGTATGAAGCAAATGAAGCTCGCAACCGATACTTTGGAGACCTATTTAAAAGAAAAAAGGAGCACTTTATGAAAGGAAGCAACACTTGGAGCTACGCGCCATACCGTCCTCTTTTAACTAACGTTGGAGATATTTATATCTGCCGCATCGTTCCAAAAAAAACATCTATTCATTTCGAATGGTTGAGTACCGACACTAAAAGCTATACCGTTTTTTACCGCACACGCGGCAGTGAAGAATTTTTAACTGCGGGTTCGACCATAGGTTCGGAATATACGATTAACGGACTTGAACCCGATACAGACTACGAATTTTTTGTAACCTCCGGTGAAAAAAAGAGCCGCGTGCGTCTTGCGCGCTGCGGCGAAAGCATTGGAAGTATTGTCGCTTACCTTCATCCCGACGATGAGGCTTACGCTTTTTCCGGACGCTATCTATGCTCGCCCTCATTATTGCAGCATCCTGACGGTTATCTTCTTGCATCGGTTGACCTCTATGCAAACAATCACCCGCAAAATTTGACTCTAATTTTCCGTTCTGATGACAACGGAGAAAATTGGTACTACGTCAGCGAGCTCACTCCGTGCTTCTGGGGAAAAATGTTCTTGCACAAGGGCGAACTATATATGCTCGCTTGCTCAACCGAATACGGCGACCTTATTATAGGAAAAAGCCTCGATGGTGGAAAAAACTTCTCCGCGCCTGTTACGCTCTTGCGTGGCTCTAACGGCAAAAACGGAAACAGCGGCGTACATAAAAATCCACAAAACATCTTCCGCCACGGCGGACGCATTTACGAAACACTCGAATGGGGTTCGTGGAAAAATAAAGAATACTGCCATGCCGCTATGGTGATGTCGTGCGACGAAAACGACGATTTGTTATGTCCTGAAAATTGGAGCTTTTCCGAGCCTCGCGTGTTCTCTCAATTTGATTCCACTCTCGCAGATCTTCCAAATGCGACGATGACAATCGAGGGTACTTTGACGCTCTCTCCGAATGGAAAGCTTCTTAACGTTATGAGATTTGGAAAATATCATACTGCACTCGCTTACGAGATCAACCTCGCAAACCATGATGCGCCGTTAACCTTTTCTCATTGCATAGACTTCCCTGCAAATTACTCCAAATTTATGATCAAATATGACGAAGTTTCGCGCAGATACTATTCTATCGGAACTATGGCTTATGATCCAAATAACCTTTCAACGCGTGATTATCTCACACTTTTGGTATCAAGCGATCTTGAGAACTGGGAAGTTGCCTGCGATCTTCACGATTACCGCGGCATAGACACCGCGCATATTGGATTCCAATACGTAGATTTCGAGTTTGATAACGATGATATTATATATTTGTGCCGCACCGCAATAAACGGAGCTCACTCATACCATGACAGTAACTATTCAACATTCCATAGAATAAAAAACTTCCGTAATATATAAATTCATCACCAATCGTGCGTTCACTCTAAATGATATTTTTGCTCTTTATCAATGCTGGGTGAAAAACATTTTTTCAAGAATACGGTATATCTAAAAACAGGTATGCCGTATTTTTTTGTTTATACAAACAATCGCAAAACTCTCGAACTAAATATTCATGTAAATAGTCCTAAAGCTCGCAAACTTAACATTGATGCAAGCAATCTTAAGCTCACAAACTTAACGCAGTTTTATACATATAAAAAGCTACCGCTCAAATTGAACGGTAGCTTTCATTCTAGTTGTTAAATAAAGCAAAATGCAAACTATTGTTAGCTTTTTGTCATTTTATAATAATAATCGCTATATGTAAAGTAATCTTCGACTTGGTGCTGATGATTTTCACAACATTCAAATAACGTACGACTTCTGCGTTTGCGCTCATCATCATCTTCCGTAACATGCCATAAATCCGAAGGCTCTTTCGGGTCAAATTCGGTTACGCAAAAGATTTCGTTATCAGAATTACCAACCGGGCAAAAATGACCGTAACGGCAAGAAAGACAAGATTTAATACGCCAATTTTCAGGAAGATCCTTTGCAAGCAAAATCAAAGCTTCTTCGGTTGTTTCGGCTTGATACAAAGCCGGTTTATCGCAAATCGTGGTTGAAAGCATAACGCTTATCACGTCATCATCGCTTTCTTCCACAGTGTGATTGATTTTAAGTTTAAGAATTCCATCAGATGTTTCAATAGGTAGATAATAAGTTCTTGGCTCCAAGTTTTTACCTCATTTCAAAAAAATCAAAGTTTAGCTATTTATTTATACCGCTTTTATTGTATCACGAAATCGCAAAATTGTCAATCTGTTTGCGCGAAGCGCAACATCATTTATGCGAAGTATCATATCCTTTGTGCGAAGCGCAACATCATTTATGGGAAGTATCATATCCTTTGTGCGAAGCGCAACATCATTTATGCGAAGCATCACATCCTTTGTGCGAAGCGCAACATCATTTATAGGAAAGCAACAAAGTAAGAAGCAATGGAGTAAATCTATGATTTGTGCGCATTGCGACTATGCGACTCGATCGGTGCATAGCGGAACCAGTGACATCGTGCATACCGCCTGAGGCGGTATCTTGCGTTATTCGTCGTGTCGTCCGACGAATAGCAAATTAACAGTCCGTTTCGCAGGGCGAAACAATGACCGTTAAGCTGATGTCACAGGTTCGACCGCAAAAAGCAAAAAAAGAGCAGTTCTTTTCAGAACTGCTCTATGGCTCCCCGAACTGGGCTCGAACCAGTGACATCATGATTAACAGTCATGCGCTCTACCGACTGAGCTATCGAGGA
>JAZRDI010000011.1:0-18873 GCA_045660185.1 Eubacteriales bacterium
GTTACGTTAGCGGTATTGGAACTTGTACGGATACCGATATAGTAATCCCACCCGTTTCGCCTGAAGGGGATAGGGTTACTTCGATTGGTGATTCTGCGTTCCATTCTTGCACCAGCCTTACAAGCATAACAATTCCCGATAGTGTTACTTCGATTGGTGATTCTGCGTTCTTTTCTTGCTCCAGCCTTACAAGCGTAATAATCCCCGATAGTGTTACTTCGATTGGTAATTATGCGTTCCGTTTTTGCTCCAGCCTTACAAGCGTAACAATCCTCGATAGCGTTACTTCGATTGGTAATTCTGCGTTCCGTGATTGCTACAGTCTTACAAGCATAAACGTAGGCACAGAAAATAAAAATTATAAATCTATAGATGGAAATCTTTATAGCAAAGACGGTAAAACATTAGTTCAATATGCTGTAGGTAAAAGCAATAAGACATTCATTATCCCCGACAGCGTAACTTCGATTGGTGATTGGGCGTTCTATTATTGTACCAGCCTTACAAGCGTAACAATTCCCGATAGTGTTACTTCGATTGGTGGTGATGCGTTCTTTTATTGCTCCAGCCTTACAAGCGTGAGCATAGGTAATAGCGTTACTTTGATTGGTTATTCTGCGTTCTATGGTTGCTCCAAACTCACGAACGTATATTACACCGGTAGCAAAGAAGAATGGAAATCTATTTCGATTGGCTCATCTAATTCGCCTCTCACAAACGCAATCATTCATTACAACTACGTTCCCGAGGAAGATTAATCTGTGATAAATTTCAACTAATCTTTAACAATAAATCCATGCAGATTAAGATATTTTACTCAATTTAATAACAAACAAAAAAGGCTGTTCTGAGCTTTTGATATACCTATTATGGCGTTTTTGAAAACTTTTGTTTTCATTTTGTGTTTATTTTGGTTGTATCAAAACTTGGTTCGGTCTTTTTTGGTTTGAGAAATACGAGAAGTAAATATGCTTTAAATGAATGTTTGTATTTATATTCAAATGGGGGATAACTATGTATTTTTATATGTCTTTTTGTTAAATTTAATGTTTTGATTATATTTTTCTCTTATGGAGATAAGCGACTTTTTTTGTTTGATTTACTGTCTTAATTTGTTTTTTTTATGAGTGTGGGTTGACTTTGTTTTTTGGGTGTGATATACTGATTCAAAGTGGGTGCTTTTTATGGCGCTTATTTGATTTGAATCTGAAAACACACGCTTATTGCGTTACGAAATCGCCAATCCGATACGTACAGATGCGTTTATGAAATTGATGACAAAAATACTTTATTTCTGTAGCGTTTATCGTATTTTTTCATAGAATAAAGGAGATAATAAAATGAAGACAAAAGCAGAAAAGCAGTGGTTTTTCTCTCAACCTAAAGAAGAGTTTAATCCCAAAGCTCCGATGATATACAAGCCCGACCCTCATTACAATATTTACAGACTCAAATCCACCCGTCAGCTTATATCCGAGGTGAATTTGGATTTTGGACTCGGCCTTGACGAGCCTTACGTTATAGGTGCTGCGGCAGACCTTCACTTTAACGTTTGTAATCAAAAGGATAGAGAAGACGAGGAGCTTGTTTTCACCGAAAAGTGCCGTATATGGCCTGAAAATTTGAAGTGGGCGCCCCCCGCGATAAGAATTCTCGACGCTTGCGATTACTGCGACTCTGCGGTAATAATAGGAGATATTATCGACTATCTTTCAGACGGTGCGCTTAATTTCGCGAAGAACAACGTTTTCAAAAAATATCCCGAGTTTATGGTAGCCCTCGGCGGTCACGATTATACGAAACAGATGCAGACGGGTAAGAATGACGTTCTTCCTTTGGAAGAAAGACTCGATATGCTTCGCGCGGTTTGGCCTCACGATATTCATTATTATTCGCGTGAGCTTGGCGGCAAGATAATCGCGGTGATTTTGGATAACAGCCAATCGAAATACCTCGCTTGCGAAGTTGAGCCATTCAAGGCGGATATAGAGAAGGCGAGAAGAGAAGGGAAGATAATCCTCGTATTCCAGCACGAGCCACTTATTTCAAATAACCCCAAGGAAGAGCTTGTTGAAGCGGTTATCGGTAACAGCGGAGCAAAACAGGCGATAGATATAGGCATCAACCAGACGATAGTTGGCGGTTCTTTGAGAAACGAGGACGCAACCCCCGAAATGTATAGTCTTATCACTAAAAATTCAGACGTCGTTAAAGCGATTTTCACAGGGCATTGGCATAGCCAATTCTACTCCGAGGTGGTAAGCTCTTATGAGAAGGACGGCAAGGTAGTTGAAACTCTCACTCCGCAGTACGTTATTTCAGGCAACCCCTATCATGAAGCGGGCGCAATGGCTAAAATCGTCATAAAATAAGCAGTTTCTTACATATTAAAAGTGAAAGGTAACTGAAATGCAGATAGTTCTTTTAACCGCGCTTGGTGTCGGCGGAGCTACCGTCATCGGTGCAATAGTTGGATTCTTATTCAAAAATCTTTCGCATAGATTTAGTGATATAGTCCTTTCGTTTGCTGCGGGGATAATGCTTGCGGCTGCGTTCATCGGACTTATACTTCCGTCGCTTGAATACGGCGGAAAATTCGGAATAATCATAACGATACTCGGCATTATGATAGGCGCGGTTTGTATGAAGCTCATAGACAAACTCGTACCGCACTTACATAAGATGTCGGATAAGGATATAGAGCCGCACCAGAGGAATAAATCGCTTGACAAGGTGCTTCTTTTCGTTCTCGCAATAGCGATACACAACTTCCCCGAGGGAATTGCGGCAGGAGTTGGATTCGGCTCGGGTAACGATGCCGAGGCTATAGTTATAGCAATAGGAATCGCCCTTCAGAATATTCCCGAGGGAATGGTTATCATATCTCCCATGCTCGCTGCGGGACTCTCCCCGAAGAAAACCTTTATGTACGCTGCATATACCGGCTTGATTGAGGTTGTCGGCACTATGATAGGCTACTTCGCGGTAAGCGTTTCGGCTGCCGTTCTGCCCTTTGCCTTAAGCTTCGCGGGCGGCACGATGCTCTACGTTATAAGCGATGAAATGATTCCCGAGACCCACGCGCACGGCTCAGAAAGCGGAGCAACCTTCGCGCTCCTTTTCGGAATATCGCTTATGCTTATCATGGATTTTTTGCTTTGATTAAAACCGAATAAATAACGATAGAAAAGCTTCTTTCACAGCACCTAAAAGTGCTTTACGAAAGGGGCTTTTTCTTTTTGTAAGGCTAAAACGAAAGTTATGATATAAGACTTCTTTTTTGCGCGAAAATACTTCACGAAAAGCTTAAATTTTTCTTTGGAAAAAGCAAAAATCAAACTATATACGAGCAAATGTCAAAAATGCCAAAAATTGATGAAAAAATATCGGTAGAAAAATCAAAGAAGTTTTTGTGCATATTAAACAATGATTTTTTGCCCGTTTTCATATATGCCGAGAAATTAAAAATACACTGCAACAGAGGTAAATTTTATTTACCAAAATCGTATTTAACCTCATCTGACGGCATACGTGTTGGGTTTATGAGGGTAAAAATAATTTACTATTGCGTTTTCGAGCAAAAACGCCTCTTCGAGAGCGTAAACTTAAGTTAACAATTTTAAAATCGCGTTGGAAAACTATGTAAAAAAATCTTTGGTTTTATTAAATGATATATATAAAAGGGTTCTTGACATTTTTCGGGTGATGTGCTATAATTTTCATTACGATTACTCGTGTTATATTTATAATATGAGAAAATAAAAAATTTCTTGGAGGAAAAATTCATGGAAAAGTCATTGTTTCAGAAGATTGTATGTCTAATACTTTCTGTCGCAACCTTGTTCAGCGTTGCGGTACTGACAGTGTCTGCCGCGACCGAGCTCGACAGTGAAACCGAGTTGGCGAATCGTCTTAAGGGCGATAAAAGCTCTGCGGCAACGCTTGAAGAAATGCAGGCAGTTGTTGGAACTACAACCTACGAGGAGTACGCAAGCTCCCATGCCGGCAAAAATAAGGGCTATGGCGAGATAGTGCTCGACAACGAAACTGCCAAAGACGAAAAATCGGAGAGCGAGGATATCTACGTAAGTGATTTCCGCGACGCAGAGAAGAAGGAAGCCTGCGTTGATGCGGACAAGTGGCCCGATTTCGTCGATGAAAAACATCAGAATCCCATTGAGGAGTCGCTCTATCTTTCGGATAAGAGTAAGGTAAGCTGGAGCGTTAAGCTCAAAGACGGCTGGAGCGGTATGTATTGGATCAAGATTGATTACTACACCTGCTCGACTCCCGACAGCAGCATCAGCTCGATTGAGAGAAAGCTTTACATCAACGGAAGCATTCCCTTCGCAGAAGCGGGAAATCTCAATCTCACAAAGTATTGGACGCCCAAGTACGTTGACGAGGGTGAAGAGGATAGCGCAAAGATCGTTTCCGTTTCCGAGCCTAAGAAGGCGGACAGAGCTGACGGCTATTACGTTGAATATAAGGTAATAAACGACAAAGACCGCGAAAAGTCCGGAAGCTTTAAGTACGTTTATGACGTAAAAGACGGTATGATGACCGTTACTACATACAAGATCCAGCAGGATATAAACGGTAACTCGATGGCTCCCGAGCTTGTTCAGAAGCCCTCTTGGAATACCTACTACTGCCAGGATTCCACAGGATATACCGACGGTTACTTCGCATTCTACTTTGAGGCAGGTATTGAATATACCATTACCCTTGAGGCAGAAAGAGAACCCGTTGTTATAGGCTCCGTAACCCTCGTTCCCGCAGAGGACGCGGCTCACGCAACCGAGAGCTACGAAGAGGTTAAGAAAGATTATGCGGACAAGGGTTACAAGGCTCCCACGAACGGAAGCATCATCACTCTTGAGGCAGAGTTCCCCGATTACGTTTCGGACTCTTCGGTTTACGCTACCAACGATAATACTTCCGCGCAGAACTACCCCATTTCTTCTAAAGCGCAGCTTTATAACGTAATCGGTGAAAACAGCTACCGTACCGTAGGTCAGTGGGCTGCTTATACGTTCAAGGTTTCGGAAACCGGACTTTATAAGATTTCGATGCGTTATATGCAGAACGCTCTTGAAGGTATGTTCATCTGCCGTAGCATAAAGCTTACCGGCGGTATATACGGTGACGTTCCGAAGGTTCCCTTCAAGGAAGCTTCAGAGGCGCAGTTCAACTACGATAAGAAGTGGCAGTCCGATTACATTCAGGACGGCAACGGAACGGAGTTTGAATTCTACTTCGAGGCAGGCGAGGAATACACACTCTATCTCGAATGCTCTCTCGGTTCGCTCCGCGACCTTATCAAGAGAGTAGAGAATTCGCTTGAAGCAATTAACGAGTGCTACCTTAAGATACTTCAGCTCACAGGTACAGAGCCCGATAAGTACCGTACCTACAACTTCCATAACGTAATGCCCGAGGTTCTTTGGACTCTTCGTCACGAGGCAATTAACCTTAACAGCATTAAGGAAGAGTTCGAGGCTCTTTGCGGAACCGGTTCTCATACCACAACGCTTGAAACCATCGCGCTTCTTCTTTCGAGAATGAGTGAGGACGACGGTGATTACATCGCCGCAAATATGTCCACTCTTAAATCCTATCTCGGTACTCTCGGTACTTGGATAAACAACTCCAAGTCGAGTGCGATGATAGTTGACTCCATTACGGTAAGCCCCTCGAACGCAAGTGAAAAGGAAGCAGTTAAGCGCGCAAAGCCCAACTTCTTCAAGTCCACTTGGTTTGAAATCAAATCCTTCTTCGCATCCTTCTTCGTAGATTACGACCAGATGGGTCTTACGGTTGAGCCTACCAAGGATACTCAGTCCATCGACGTATGGCTTGCATCCGGACGTGACCAGTCGCAGATTTGGCGTACTATGATAGACGCAAGAGGCAGCTTCACCGATACTACCGGTGTTGCAGTAACACTTAAGCTCGTAACCGGAGGAACACTCCTTCCTTCAATTCTTTCCGGTAAGGGTCCCGACGTTTATATGGGACTCGGAGCATCCGAGGTTATTAACTACGCTATAAGAAACGCCGTTTACGGTGTCAGCGGTAACGATAAGAACCTCACCAAGTTAGAAGAAAAATACCCCACAGAAAAATTCAATGAAGTTTTCCTTACAAATTACTATACGTATCGCAGCGGTGATAAATATATAACCGTAACCAGCCCCGACGATTCGCTTGGAACTCTCGTTAATACGTCGAAGACGTTTGATGAGGTTATCGGCTACGACGTTGATAAGGGTATCACCGAGCAAGAGAGAATAGATAAGACCTACAACTTCGTTGAGGCTGCGGTTGATACCGTAACGCTTCTCGGAACTACGTATGCAATTCCTCAAACGATGGGATTTGCAATGATGTTCTACAGAATGGACGTTCTCGCAGAGCTTGGAGAAACCGTTCCCGAAACCTGGGATCAGCTTCTTGCTCTTCTTCCCGTTCTTCAGTCGAATAACATGTCTATCGGTGTTAACTACATTTCAGCTCTTGACTTCATGATTTATCAGAAGGGCGGAAATATGTGGAAGTATCCCGACGATCCCGAGTATCAGGGCGCGCAGATCGACCTTGATTCTCCCGAGGCTCTCGATGCATTTGACTACGTATGCCGTCTTTACAGTGACTACTCCTTCCCCGTATCCTACGATGCGGCTAACCGTTTCAGAACCGGTGAAATGCCCATCGTTATCGGTGACTACGCAGGTATATACAACCAGCTCGTAGTTTACGCAACCGAAATTCAGGGACTTTGGGAGTTCACATCTCTTCCCGGTTGGGAGCAGGTTGACGAGAACGGTGATAAGATTCGTGATGAGAACGGCAAAACCATTCTTAATTACAACTCTCTTGCAGGTATCGGCGCAACCGTAATCCTTAACGGTATCAAGACCGAGGAAAAGATGAGAGCTGCATGGCAGTTCGTTCAGTGGGAAACCAGTGCAGAGGTTCAGGGTAACTACGGTAACAAGATGGTTGCTCTTATCGGACCTTCCGCTAAGTACGAGTCCGCTAACGTAAAGGCTCTTGACAAGCTTTCCTGGACGGCAAGCGAGAAGGAAGCTATTGAGGAACAGATTCATAACCTTTCTTCGATAGTTAACTATCCCGGTTCTTACTACATCAACAGATACACCAAGTTTGCATTCCTTGCCGCAGTTAACGACGGTGAGGATGCAAAGGAATCCATGCTTGGCTACATCTCTACTATTAATAAAGAGATTGAGCGTAAGAGAATTGAGTTTGACCTTCCTATCTTAAAGCCGGGACAGACTCCCGATGACGTAAGAAACGGAAACAATTCTTAAGGCACTAAGTTATTTAAGTAAGGAGAAAAAACAATGTCAGAAACTAATGCAGAGATAAAGCGCCCGGTAAAGCGCTCTGAAGTATCGAAGCTTAGGTGGACTTGGGAAGAAATGAAGAACAACAAGACGGCATACTTTATGCTTGCTCCGTTCTTCTTGCTCTTCCTCATATTCACCGTACTTCCGGTATTCCTCTCGATGTTCTTAAGTCTTACGAATTTCAACATGCTTGAAATGCCGGAGATTGTAGGCGGTTCGAACTTCACGCGACTCTTCCTTGACGACGATATATTCCTTTTGGCTTGTCAGAACACATTGATATTCGCAGCGATAACAGGTCCCGTTTCTTACCTTCTTTCGCTTCTTATCGCTTGGTTCATCAACGAGCTTCCTCCCAAGATTCGTGCGGTAGTTACTCTCATATTCTACGCACCCTCTATCTCGGGTCAGGTATATCTTATTTGGAAAACACTCTTCTCGTCCGACTCTTACGGATGGGTAAACGCAACTTTAATAGACCTCGGCATTATTTCCGAGCCGATTCTTTGGTTCGAAAATGCAGAGTACGTAATGCCCCTTTGTATCGTGGTTGCTCTTTGGACCTCTCTCGGTACAGCATTCCTTTCCTTCATCGCAGGCTTCCAGACTATCGACAGATCAATGTACGAGGCTGCTGCGGTTGACGGAATCAAGAACCGTTGGCAAGAGCTTTGGTACATTACTCTTCCCACGATGCGTCCTCAGTTGATGTTCGGCGCAGTTCTTGCGATTACCAACTCGTTCGGTTTCGGAGCGGTTGTTGATGCGCTTTGCGGATTCCCTTCGGTTGATTACGCGGCGCACACGATAATGCACCACTTAAATGACTACGGCGGCCAGCGTTATGAGGTTGGTTATGCTTCTGCAATAGCAGTTGTGCTATTCGTAATAATGTTCTCGTCGAATATTATTATTAAGAAGGCGCTTTCGAAGGTAGGTGAGGGATAAGATGCTTGGTAAGAATAAACGCGAAGGTAAAAAATTAAGAACAAGAGGCCATAAGGTCGTTCTTAACAGATCTGCCGGCGGTGATACCGGTATAACAGTGGTACTTGCAATTCTCGGAGCATTCATGTTCCTTCCTATGTACTACGTTGTAATTCAGTCTCTTAAGCCCCTTGATGAACTTTTCATGTTCCCACCGAAGTTCATCGTTATGAAGCCCACGCTTGAGAACTTCTCTGATTTGTTCACACTTATGGGTGACTCGTGGGTACCCTTCTCAAGATACATATTTAACACTGTATTTATCACGATTTGCGGAACTGTCGGTAACCTTATATTTGCGTCAATGGCGGCGTATTCCTTGGCAAAGCTTCGCTTCCCCGGAAGAAACGCTATGTTCCAAATTATAGTTATGTCGCTCATGTTCCACTCTACAGTTAACCAGGTAACTCACTTCATCATTCTTTCCGCTTTCGGTTGGATTGATACGTATCTTTCTATAATCGTACCTTCAATGGCTACCACTATAGGACTTTACCTTATGAAGCAGTTCATGGAAACGTCTGTTCCCGATACCGTTCTTGAGTCTGCAAGACTTGACGGAGCAAGCGAATTCCGTACCTATTTAGTTATAGCAATGCCCATGGTTAAACCTGCATGGTTGACGCTTATTATCGAGTGCTTTAAGAACCTTTGGAACTCCGGTTCCTCGATCTACATTCACTCCGAGGAGCTTAAGACGTTCAACTACGCAATTCAGCAGGTTCTTTCGGGCGGTATTGCCCGTTCGGGCGCAGGTGCTGCGGCGACAGTTGTTATGATGATCGTGCCTATCATGGTATTCGTTTTGAACCAGAGCCAGATCATCGGAACGATGGGTTCGTCCGGTATGAAGGATTAAGGAGGAATGAAAATGAAAAGCAAAATAACAAAGATTTTACTTCTTTCCTTGGTTTTGGTAATGCTCTTCGGCACTGTAACCGCATCAGCATTCAACTCTTACGACACGTACACCTACTCCATAGACGGAGAACCCTTGAAATCTCCCCCTGCTTATACCCCCTACGATGAGTTCACCTCAAGCGATATGGGTATAAGCAACCTCGTTGAAAACGTTGCAGGTGAGAAGAGTAAGGACACTATGGGATTGGTCAGCGATATAGTTACTGACGAAAGCGGTAACGTTTACATCGTCGATCCCGATAACAACAGAATAGTAATTCTCGATAAATATTATTCTGCAACCAAAATTTTAACTTCCTATTATTATAACGGTCAGGAAAGATACTTCAAAAAGCCCCAGGGCGTTTTTGCGGCAGATCTTGAGGACGGCTTCAGACTCTACGTTTGCGATACCGAGAACAAGGACATCGTAGTTCTCGACAGTAACTATGAGTGTATCGACGTTATCGAGCCTCCCACAACCGAGCTTGTATCCAAGGCTGACTATATTCCGATCGCTATCGCGGTAGATAAGTATGGAAGACTCTTCGTAGTATCCTCGGCTTGTACTTCGGGTATTATCGTTATGAGCTCTACCGGTGACTTCAACGGACTTATCGGAGCGCAGAAGGTTACTCCCAGTATCCTTGAGGCGATTTGGAGAAGATTCCAGTCGGAAGAGCAGAGAAGAACGCAGACTGCGAACGTTTCCTCTGCATACAACAATATCACAGTTGATGAGTACGGCTTCGTTTACGTTACCATTAAAATCGAAGACGAATCCCGTCAGATAGCTGCTCTTAAATCCCGTAAGGCAGATTACTCTCCCGTTAAGAAGCTTAACTCTGCCGGTGTTGAGATCATGAAGCGTAACGGTTTCTTTGATCCCGGCGGAGAGGTTATAACCAAAACGTTTTTGAACTCCGGTCTTGGCGCATCGTCGATAGTTGACGTTGCGGTAGGTGAGAACGGAACCTGGTCAATTATTGATAACAAGCGTTCCAGAGTCTTCACTTATGACCAAAACGGTAACCTTTTGTTTGCATTCGGAGACAAAGGCGGTCAGTTCGGAAATATTGATGACATCAGAGCTATCACCTATCATCACGTAACAGATGAAAACGGAGAAGAGAAGAGCTACCTTCTTGCAATAGACGGCGCAGGCGGAAAATCCAAGCTTGTGGTTTATGCCGCAACCGCGTATTGCGATACTATTATGAGCGCTCTCGAGTGCGAAAATAATAACGATTACGACGGCTCAATGTACTACTGGAAGGACGTTCTTAAAAAGAACAATAACTTCGACCTTGCGTACATCGGTATAGGTAAGGCTCTCTACAATAAGGGTGAATATAAGGAAGCTATGGAGATGTTCTCTTACGCTTACGAAACCACCCAGTATTCCAAGGCGTTTGCCGAAATCCGTAAAGAGATCATCGGCTCATGGCTTGCAGCAATAATAATTATTGTCATCGTAGTTATCGTTCTCTTCCTTAAGCTTCTCGGATATGCGAAGAAGAGAAATAAGGCTACGTCGCTTAAACTCGGTAAGAGAACCTACGTCGAGGAATTGCTCTACGCATTCCACGTGCCTTTCCATCCCTTCGACGGCTTCTACGATTTGAAGCATGAGAAGAGAGGATCTGTTAAGGCAGGTCTTACCATCGTGGGTATAACCATACTCGCGTTCTTCTATCAGGCTATCGGACGCGGATATATGTTCAACCCCAGAGAAACCTATTCGACTATTATCGTTCAGGTAATTTCCATTGTAGTTCCCGTTATTCTTTGGTGCGTGGGTAACTGGTGTCTTACTACGCTCTTCGAGGGTGAAGGCGGATTCCGTGACATCTTTATTGCGACGTCATATTCGCTCGCTCCCTTGCCCTTGTTCGTAGTAATCTCTACTATACTCACCAACGTTCTTACAGTCTCCGAGGGCTCGATAGTTTCGCTTCTCGTAACTATCGGATACATTTGGGTTGGATTCCTCTTGTTCTTCGGTATGCTTGTAACTCACGATTATGACCTTAAAAAGAACGTTTTAATAACAATTTGCACTATCATAGCAATGATAGTTATTATGTTCGTTGTCATCCTCTTCTCGAGCCTTGTAATTAAGATGGTAACGTTCGTAACTGCTATTATAAAAGAAATTGCCAACAGAGCATAAAGCAGGAGGTAAAATGATATGAAATTTAATATGAAAAGAATATTATCGTCTGCTTTGGTAGTCGTATTGCTCTTTGGTGCAGTAATAGGTGTTATGCCTATTAAGGTAAACGCAGCTCAAGCCTCATTTGCAGGTTCAATGGGCGAAACGATTCCCGCAGAGGATCTTGAAAAGCTCTTTAATGAGACCATTTACGCGTATTCCTTCGGTTCTGCAGACGAAATGCTCAAAGCCGAGCTTGAGGGATATGTTGACGATAATGGAAAAAAGATGGATTACCTCGTTTCCGTTAACTACAACAACTCTCCCACATCAAGATACGCTCTTTACGTTAACAGATACACAGGCTTCGTATATTATCAGGATAGACTTACCGGTCAGATCCTCACATCTAACCCCTATAAGTATCCTAAGCTTGTAGGTAACGTCAGCCTTAACACCGCTGATATGATGAGCCAGCTCGTTATTTCCTATTCCGAAACCACGCAGAACACCGTAAGTAAGCTTTACTCGAGCCTTGACGCAGCAGAAAAGGGTCAGATTTCCGTTGAGTATATTTCGGGCGGTGTCAGAGTAAATTACACTCTCGGTGATACTGTATCGAGATACCTTCTTCCCGGTTACATAACCGCAGAAAAGTTTGAGAGCGAGTTGCTCGTTCCCATGCTTAACGATTTCCGCGACCTTATGATCGAGCACTGTAATGACGGCGTATATGATGATAAGTTCGACATATTCAAGGCTGAAAAGTACAATCCCAAGAAGGCATCGCAGACGAACAGTGTTTATTATAAGGGCGCTCTTAACATCTTCGGTGTTCAGAAGTACGTTGATGATATGAACGAGATCATCAAGGCTAAATACAATTTGGCTAATGAGAACCTCGGAAGTGCGGCTTATAAGGAGCTTGACAGAATGTTCTGGGACCTTATGGACCTTTACGTTTCGGGTACGAACGGATATGCTCTTCGTAACCTTAACCTCAACTCCAAGGATTCGAAGAACTACGCAACTCTTTTGAAGAACTACTACAGCAATCCCAATTCCGAAATCATCAATACCCTTGAGCCCATCTATGAGTTCACCGGTAACACTAACTCGGTTAAGTCCATCGCTTCAAAACTTTACGAGAAGTACATTAACAAGTACCGCGCTCAAGAAACCGAGGACTATACGAGATATTCCTTCACGGAAATGTATGAGGACGAGGACTACTGCGGATACGTAGATGAAACCGATCCCAAGCCCGTTTTCAAGTGCTCTCTTGAGTACACCTTCAATGCAGACGGAAGCCTTTCGGTTCGTTTGCCCGCAAACTCCATCTCCTTTGATAAGACTCTTTACAATCTTGATTCCATTACCGTTCTTAAGTACTTCGGCGCAGCAGACGCTACCGCAGACGGTTACATCTTCTTCCCCGACGGAAGCGGAATGGTTCTTGAGTATAAGGACTTCTACAATCCCGTTGTAGGCGCGGTTGATTCAACCGTTCTTTCTGCAGAGATCTACGGTGCGGATAACTCGTATTCTCCCGAGGTTGACCCCTCGAAGATTACGGGTGCGTATCGCGAGCAGGTTTCGATGCCCGTATTCGGCATCGTCGGAACCGAAACCGCAAGCTCTCTTACCTCTACGCTTTACAATACCTCAAGCGTAACCAACGGATATTTCGCAATACTTGAAAACGGTGCTTCACTTGCAAGTATCGGATTCCAGACCGGTGTATATAACACCGCGAGCGCTTACTGCACATATTCTCCCTATCCTTCGGATAAGTATGACCTTTCCAACACTATCTCGGTTGGTGGAGCAGATTACTATACTATGGTATCCGATGCAAAGTTTAACGGCTCGTACGTAACGAGATACGTTATGCTTACAGATGAGAATATCGGTAAGTACACAGAAGAGAATTACGGCATCGCTTGCTACGATTCCTCTTACTCGGGAATGGCGGCGTACTACCGTGATTACCTTCGCGAAAACGGAACTCTCGATGCGTTTGGCGATGAAGACGTAAAGGAAAACCTTCCTCTTTACATTGAAGCTCTCGGCTCGATGGATATTATGGATAAATTCCTTACCTTCCCCGTTGAAAAGAGCATTCCTCTTACCACATTTGAAAACGTAGCGACTATGTATTCCGAGCTTCGTGACTCTTCTTCCGTTCTCGTAGCAGAGCAGGAAAAATATCAGGCTCTTGCAGATGCTGAAACAAATGCAGATAAGAAGGCAGAGTATCAGGCTTTGGCTGATAAATACGGAAACTGCGCTGACTTTGTTATCAATAACATCAACTTCCGTCTTACCGGATTCGGTAGCGGAGGACTTAGCAGCAACTATCCCACCAAGCTCAGATGGGAAAAGGCTTGCGGCGGAAAGGGCGACTTCAAGAAGCTTCTTGACAAGGCAAACTCCGAAACAAGCGGTAATAACGTATTCGGATTGTATCCCGATTACGATTTTATGTATTTGAGCTATTCCGCTGCTAATGACGGTGTTTCAAAGAAGAACGACCTCGCGAAGATGATTGACAACCGTTACGCATCAAAGCAGGTTTACGACTCTATCTCCCGTCAGTACGTCAGCTATTTCACTCTCGTAATCAACCCCTCTTCTCTTGACGGACTTTATTCGAAGTTTATCAAGAAGTATTCCAAATACAATATCAGCGGTATTTCGGTATCTACGATAGGATCTGACCTTAACTCGAACTTCGATAAAGATAACTCCATCAACAGAAATGACGCGCAGGAATACGTTGAATCGCTTCTTTCGAGAATGGTTAACCAGGGTAATTACAGCGTAATGCTTGATATGGGTAACGCTTATACGTTGAGATATGCAACTCATCTTCTTAACGTAGCTACCGACTCAAGCCGAGTTAAGTATTCCTCTTACTCCGTACCCTTCGTTGGAATGATTCTTCACGGTTCTGTAAACTATGCAGGAAAGCCCCTTAACTATTCCGGTATGCCCGAATATGACCTTCTCCGTTCCATCGAGTCCGGAGCAGCGCTTTACTACATTCTTTGCTACCAGAACGAAAGCTATATGAAGAATGATCCAATCCTTAACGATTACTTCGGTGTAAGCTATGAGTCTTGGTATAAGGACATTGTTCTCAACTACTTCGAGCTTAATAAAGCTATCGGTGGCGAACTTCAGAAGTATCTCATCACCGACCACAAAACGATTATCGGTGAGCGCGTTATCGAGTACGAAGAAAGACTCACTAACTACAAGCTTCTTATGGACGAGTTCATAGTTATGATGGACGGTCAGCTCGATGCTGCAGTAGCGCAGGGCTATAATTCCATCAGCGAAAAGAAGGAAGATGGTTGGTATCTCTCTGTTAATATTGATAAGAATGCTCTTATCAAGCAGTTTGCAGATATTCTTAACATTGATCTTGACGCTTCGAAGATTGACGCTGATTCCAAGGATAAGCTTGACAATCTCGTTTTGACCTTCAACGCTGAAATTGATACTCTTATCAAGAAGTACACCGAGGATCGTTATCAGCATCCCGATAATGCCGACGTTAATAAGATCTACACAGTTTGCTTCGGTTACACCGAGCTTCCCGCAGGCGTTACAAACGGCAATACCGCAGAGTTCGTTTACGGCTTGTACGATAACGAAGGCAACGTAAATTACTCTCTTCTCGTATCCATGCTTAACGTTCTCGATTCCGAAATCAAGGCGTTCGTTGACGAACAGATTGCATACGTAGAGCTCTTGAATGAAGAAATACGTAAGTATAATGCAGAGGCTGAGGCGTTTAATGCAACCTTGAGCGAGGAAGAAAAGGAAGAGAAGGCAATGGCGCTTAAGAAGGAGAAGGAATTGAACCTTACCATCAACCGCGATGCATTGCTTAAGGCAATGGCAGACGTGTTCAAGCTTGAGCTTTACACTCTTGAAGAGCTTGAAGGTGTTGTTTACGGCGGTAAGACTCTTACCTTCGGTGAGCAAGTTGCAGATATCATTAAGGGATACACCGATGCTTACAAGGCAAAGGAACCCGATAAAAAGGATTCTTACAGCGAGGCAATGAACAAGCTCGATGCAACCGCATTGTATCTTTATACCTCGAAGTACTCCTTCATTACCGAATCCGGCGCTATGGACGAAAACTACGTTTACACCGACTATACCAGCGATAGAGGTAACATAGTTCTCGTAACATACACCAACGAAAAGGACGGTAAGCAGGTTAAGTTCTTGCTTAACTACAACATTTATACTGTAGAGGTTAAGCTTGGCGAGACCACCTATAAGCTTGGCAAATACGATTACATTCCAATTTTTGAATAAGGAGGTAGAGAAAAATGAGTGAAAACTTAATTCAGACTGCTGAAGAAAATACAGTTACTCCCGCTGTTATCAGCGCGGGTGAGATTGATTCAAACGGTCTTCTTAAGAAGAGAAAAAAGGTTTCTCTTGATTCAAGAAAAGCAAGAGCAGGCTATATGTTCGTTCTTCCTTTCATACTCGGCGTTATTCTTATCTACCTTCCTATTCTTCTCGACTCTATCTGGTTCAGTATGAGTGCAGAGAACAATAGCGACCCCACTAACGTAGTTTATGAATACGTTGGATTGCAGTATTACAAAGAAGCATTCACCGAAAGACCCGACTTCACGACCACTCTTATTGCAGGTGTTCAGCAGCTTATATTCGAGGTTCCCGCGGTTATTATCTTCTCGCTTTTCATAGCGGTTGTACTTAACCAGAAGATGCTCGGACGTGCGGCATTCCGTGCAATATTCTTCCTTCCCGTTATAGTTTCAACGGGTATCATGGAAACGCTTAACGCGGCAGACCTTATGTCGCAAACCTCGGCAGACGGTATTGATGACGGTTCGGGCGGAGGCGGAACTGACATCATTTCCACCCTTGATATGCAAAGACTCTTTGCTAATATGAAGGTCGGTGGAGAGCTTGCGGTTTACGTTGTAGGTATCGTTAATAACATTTACGATATTATCAACTATTCCGGTGTTCAGATGCTTATATTCCTTGCAGGACTTCAGTCTATCTCGCCCTCTATCTATGAGGCGTGCCGTATAGACGGTGCAACAGGCTGGGAAACCTTCTGGAAGGTTACCTTCCCAATGATCTCTCCGATGATCTTGGTTAACTCGGTTTACTCTATCATTGACGCGTTCACGAGAAGTGAAAACACGATGATTAAGTACATTTCGGAAAGCCCCGAGAAGTTCCCCGCAACAGCTATGGCATGGATATACTTCATCGTTATTATGCTTATAATAGCAGTATTCGCAGCCGTAGCATCCACGTTTATATTCTATCAAAGAAGGGATTAAGGAGGTAGTAGCATGGCAGCATTTGTTAAAAAAGAAACCAAAAATTCAATCCATGTTGACTACGAGGGTAAGCTTTCCTTCAAGGAAAGACTTATGAGCAAGCTTAAGGCTTCTAACACGTGGATAAAAGCAGTAATCACTGTATTCAGATTTATTTTGATGCTTGGTGTATCGTACGTAATTCTTTATCCGTTCTTCGCGAGAATAGCAGGTTCGTTTATGACAAGAGCAGACATTCTTGACGCAACCGTATCTCTTATTCCCAAGAACTTTACGCTTGAAACGTATAAGTACATCATCGTTGAAAACCATTACTTCGAGGCTGTTTGGCATACGCTTCTTATATCCTTGACGTGCGCGCTTTTGCAGACTCTTATCGCTTGCCTTATAGGCTACGGTCTTGCAAAGTTCAAGTTCAAGGGTAACGGATTCGTTATGATAGTCGTTGTCTTGTCGATGATTATTCCTCACAGAACCCTTCAGCTCTCGATTGCAAAGCATTTCAACTATTTCGATATTTTGACCGTTCAGGCTTGGGATTATAAAGGTCCCGTCGAGCTCATCTTCGGAAGAACGTTTGAGCTTCAGGACACAATGTGGCCCCTTATACTCCTCTCCTTGACAGGACTTGCATTTAAGAACGGACTTTATATCTACCTTATGCGTCAGTTCTTTAAGGGCGTTCCCGATGAGCTTGAAGAATCTGCATACGTTGACGGTTCGGGCGTGTTCCGTACCTTCTTCCAGATTATTCTTCCTCTCTCTGTGCCCATGATGATAACAGTATTCCTCTTCTCGTTCTCTTGGCAGTGGACCGATGAATTCTATACCGGACTCTTCTGGTCAAAGACCTCGGGATACTATCTTATGTATGACGTTTACGCAGAGCCCCCGATTACCTTGAAGCAGTATTCAATGTCTGCAGGTTGGCTTATGTATTCGAACGTTATCCAGAACACCGCAGGTATTCTTATCATCTCTCCCATCATCGTTCTCTACCTCTTCTGCCAGAAGTACTTGGTACAAGGTATCGAGCGTTCGGGACTTGTAGGTTAATCAAATACAAACAATTGTTTGCAAATTTGATGCATTCTTACAAAAAAGCCTTTTGATAAAGCATAAACGCACGAAATGAAAAGTGTGAAATTCGTAAAACAAAACGAGTGAAGCACTTGGATCTAAAAGCGTAAAACACGCAAAACGAAAAGCGTAAAATGAATAAATCAAAAGCTTAAAACCGCATAACAAAATAAACGAAGCCCTTCGGGAAAGCAACTGCTCCCGAAGGGCTTTTTCTAAACGGTTAAACCCAATAAAACCAAAAACCAAAAACCAAAAACCAAAACCAAAAACCAAAAACAAAACCAAAAACGAAAACAAAACCAAAAACAAAAACAAAAACAAAAACAAAAACAAATCCTTTATCAACCAAATCGTGCTTTAGACAAAAATATACTGTAGGGACAGTAGTCCTCGACAGTCCGCCCCTAAATGATTCTAAATCAAAGCTAAAAAAAGATTAAATAAAATCAAACAAAGTTCAAAAAACTAAAGCAAAAGCTCTCGATTTATTGCTAAAGAGAACTAAAACATTTTATGTAAAATGCACAAAAATGTACAAAAGTAATAAAAAACATCAAAAAACCTCTTGCCAAAGAGCTTTTTATATGCTATACTCGCGGTAAGATACGCAGATAAAAGCTACGCTTTTGCGTATTTCGTATAGGCTGCAAACGATATTGAACAAAGGCTTCAAATCTTCACAATTCGTTTGCTAAACAACAAAAAGAAATTAGAAAGGAAGGATTTTATCATGAAAAACAAATTACGCAGATTTTTCTCATTTTTGTCACGTCATAAGGTCGGAACGAGAGTTTTGTCTATGACACTTTCGCTTGTTATGCTATTTTACGTTATACCGACGGTGGTATATGCGGAAATTGCGAATGCGTTTTCATCGGAAGAGCAAGCCGCAGAATCCGTCACAATGCCGGATTCCGTGCAAAACGGCGGTTTGAATTCGAATAGCGTAAGCTACCCGATTTACGAAGTAGATGAGCTTCGCGAAGAGAACGTAAAGCATTTTCGTTTGAGTGACGGAAGT
>JAZRDI010000012.1:0-13755 GCA_045660185.1 Eubacteriales bacterium
TACCCCTATACTTAAAAGGAATTCAGGAGTTGCTTCATCAAACGTGTTAAACAGATAATCCGGCATTAAATTCAAAATCATATTCACACCTACCTAAAGTTGTAACACAATTTTATCAAAAACAATCAAAAAAGTCAATAGAAATCAAATATACTTTAAGATAAATCCAATTATTTTAAAATCTATAGAAGTCAAAAAAAGGAAGATTTGCCTAAACAGACAAATCTTCCTTTTTTCGTGGCGCGCCCTGGAGGATTCGAACCTTCGACCTACCGGTTCGTAGCCGGGCACTCTATCCACTGAGCTAAGGGCGCAATGTTTGGAGCGAGTGATGGGAATCGAACCCACGCGACCAGCTTGGAAGGCTGGAATTCTACCATTGAACTACACTCGCAGATTTGCTTGACAGCTTATATATGATAACATAAACGAAAGAATTTGTCAATACTTTTTTGAAACTTTTTTTAATTTTTTTCAAAAAGGGGTAAAGTGCTTCAAAAAATGAAATTCCCTACCCCTTTTTAGTGTATTTTGCTACAATTATTTGCTTAATTGATATCGTTTGTAATTCTATCCATTTGAGATTAATGAATAAAAACGCTTATAATCTTTTAAGATTGTTTTATAACGAATTTTTTCAAATTACTTAATAACGATGTTTATAATCTTTCCGGGAACTACGATTTCTTTTACAATCGTTTTTCCTTCGATAGCGGTGCTAACCTTATCATCATTCTTTGCAATCGCAAGAATATCTTCTTTAGATGCATTATTTGGAACAAGAACGGTTGTACGAACCTTACCGTTTATCTGTACGGGAAGCTGAATCGTATCATCTACAGTCTTGCTTTCATCGTACTCGGGCCACTTTGCAATGGAAATCAAATCGGTTCTGCCAAGGAGCTCGTTGATTTCTTCTGCAACGTGAGGAGCGAAAGGTGAAAGAAGCTTCGCGAAAGTAGTAAGCTCATCTTTTGTAAGATGTCCTACTTCATATATAGAATTTATAGCTCCCATCATTGCAGCGATTGCAGTGTTGAAGCGCATGTTGTCTATATCAGAAGTTACCTTCTTGATAAGCTTGTGCATTACCTTTTCAAGTTCGGGAGTAACACCTTCGCCGTTTACAATATCAACAAGATTCATAACGCGGTCAAGGAATCTCTTACAGCCCTTAATAGACTGGGTGTTCCAAGGAGCAGACTGCTCGAAATCACCAATGAACATCTCGTAAAGACGCATGGTATCCGCACCATAATCACGAATGATATCATCGGGATTTACTACGTTTCCGCGAGATTTAGACATCTTCTCGCCGTTTTCACCAAGTATCATACCGTGGCTTGTACGCTTTGCATAGGGCTCTTTTGTATCAAGAATATCAATATCGTAAAGGAACTTCGACCAGAATCTTGAATAAAGAAGGTGAAGCGTGGTATGCTCCATACCGCCGTTATACCAGTTAACAGGCATCCAGTACTGAAGAGCTTCCTTCGATGCAAGCTCCTTATCGTTATGAGGATCGCAATAACGAAGGAAATACCAAGAAGAGCCTGCCCACTGGGGCATAGTATCGGTTTCTCTCTTTGCCTTGCCGCCGCAATTAGGACAAGAGCAGTTAACCCAATCTGTCATAAGTGAAAGAGGAGATTCTCCGGTTTCGGTAGGTTCGTAGGAATCAACCTCGGGAAGCTCAAGAGGAAGCTCGTTTTCGGGAACAGGAACCCAACCGCACTTCTCACACTCAACGAGAGGAATGGGCTCGCCCCAATATCTTTGACGGGAGAATACCCAGTCTCTTAACTTGAAGTTAATCTTCTCTTCTCCGATGCCGTTTTCTTCAAGGAATTTAACCATAGCCTTCTTTGCATCTGCAACCTCAAGACCGTTGAGGAATCCGGAGTTTACGAGTTTACCTTCCGCAACGTCGGTGTAAGCTTCGTTTTGAACGTCACCGCCCGCAACAACCTCAATAATGGGAAGGTTGAATTTCTTTGCAAAATCAAAGTCACGCTCGTCATGCGCGGGAACTGCCATAATTGCACCTGTTCCGTAGCCCGCAAGAACGTAGTCGGAAATAAAGATAGGAATTTCCTTTCCGGTAGCGGGGTTGATAGCGTTAACGCCTTCAAGCTTTACACCGGTTTTGTCCTTGACAAGCTCTGTACGCTCAAAGTCAGACTTCTTTGAAGCTTCGAATCTGTATTTCTCCACCTCGTCGTAATTCTTGATGAGAGGTTTCCACTTCTCAACATTGGTATGCTCGGGAGCAATTACCATATAGGTTGCACCGAAGAGCGTATCGCATCTTGTGGTATAAACGCGAAGCTTGTCACCTGTTGTGGTATTGAAATCAATTTCAGCACCGTGAGATTTTCCTATCCAGTTAATCTGCTGAGTCTTAACTCTTTCTATGTAGTCAAGACCGTCAAGGTCGGATATAAGTCTATCGGCATACTCTGTAATTTTAAGCATCCACTGACTCTTTACCTTACGAATAACCGCAGAAGCGCATCTTTCACAAACACCGTTAACAACTTCCTCGTTTGCAAGAACTACCTTACAAGAGGTGCAGAAGTTAACCGCCATTTCCTTCTTGTATGCAAGGCCCTTTTTGAAGAGCTGAAGGAATATCCACTGAGTCCACTTATAATAAGAAGGATCGGTTGTATTTATTTCTCTGTTCCAGTCGAACGAAAGACCAAGTGCCTTAAGCTGGGACTTGAATCTTGCTACGTTTTTCTCGGTAACGATTTTGGGGTGAATTTTGTTTTTGATTGCATAGTTCTCGGTAGGCAAACCAAAAGCGTCCCATCCCATCGGGAAAAGAACGTTATATCCCTGCATTCTCTTTTTTCTCGATACGATGTCAAGAGCAGTGTAAGGACGGGGGTGTCCTACGTGAAGTCCCTGTCCGGAAGGATAAGGAAATTCTACGAGTGTGTAGTACTTGGGAAGCGAATAATCCTGCTTTGCTTCAAAAGGATTCTTCTCATCCCAAATCTTTTGCCATTTAGGCTCGATTTGTTTGTAATCGTACTGCATTTTAGTGTTCCTTTTTATATATTAAATTTTTTATCTACTTCTTCAGCGAGAGTGTCAATACTCTCTTTGCATTCCGCGGGCAGAAGTCTATCGAAGTTATAGAACGCTCTTCCCTCGGAATCAAAAATATTTACAATCAAAGTGCCGAAATCAACGAGTATCCAAGAGTTGCCTTTTTTGCCTTCAACTCTCAAAGCGCTCTGACCTCGCATTTCGAAATTATCCGCTACGTCATCAGCAAGCGAAGCGACGTGTGTTGCAGAGCGTCCGGTTGCGTTTACGTAATAATCGGTAACCGACGTATGCTCCGTGACGTTATACATAGTAACGTCAATCGCAAGCTTTTCAAGCAATACTTTAACGGCTTCCTCGGCAAGAGTTTTACCTTCCGCCTTTGCAAGCTCGTCTGTTTTTACAACATCGTAAGTCATATTTTCTCCCTTATAGCGTGTTTATTTTTTCGCTATTTTTAAATCTGAAATATTGTCCCCGGTATATTCGTTGGTTTTGATTGAATCGTCATAATAAATGTCTTTGAATTCTTCACTTGACAAATCGACAAATTTATTGTTGCAATCAAATTCACTGTTTGCAAACATATACTTACTTGCCATTTCTGCCGCGCTTTTTCTATTCAAAACATAAAAAGACAATCCGTTTGCGTTTTCTGTCGGTTCTCCGGGTACAGTTGCGTAAAAGGCTTTTTTATCACCTTTTGAATTAATTATATCAATGAAGACGTTAACAAAATCATAAAGCTTAACGTCAGTTGTAACCTCTTTATCAACAATCGATGCAACCTTTATAATAGTCGGCAAATTCATTCCCGAAAGTGCCTTTGAAAAAAGTGCGTTCAAAAAGATTTTTTGAGCATCTATTCTACCGAGGTCGCCCATCGCGTAACCACTTCTAAATCTTACAAATTGCTCTGCAAGTTCCCCGTTAATATGATTATTTCCCTGTTTTAAGACGATTTGCTCATCACCCTCAAGGTTTATAATTTTATCTTCGTTAAGCGTTATATCAACGCCGCCTATTGCATCAACGAGTTTTTTGAATGTTGCAATTGTGATTCCAAAAAATCCGTCAAATTCTGCGCCGAAAGCGCGAGCTATTTCACCCGAAGCTTCTTCAAAAGCTTTTCTTTGCGAACTTCCCTCGGATATTTTCGATGCGTAAATTTGATTGATTTTATTTTGCACCTTTCCGAAATTAAAATAGGTATCTCTCGGAATTTGCGCTACTCTTGCTTCCGATGTTTTCGCATCATAGGATACTGTAAAAAGAACATCGGTATTCTCGGCAGCCTCATCAAAACCGGCAACCAAAAATACGTATCTATCCTTCTCAAAACTTGCAGAAGCCTTTTTAGCAACCGGCGCGCATCCAACTGTAAGGCACAAAAAACATAAGTTCAAGCATAAAAGAAAACTTTTCATTTCACATAATCCTCCGAAATTCCTTTCGGTTAGTTTATGCAAAAATCACAGTTATAGAATTTACACTTTTTTCATTTCAAGGTCTTTTTTGGCTATATAAATTTTCGAATTTATCGGCTGTCCCATTCTTTCGAGCGCTTCGATTGCTCCGTCGATAGCTCCCAGAACCGCTGCATCAAGTCTTTCGAGTCTTTTTTTGTAATCGAGAAGCTCAATTCCGTCATTTAAAAATTCACGCACTCTTATACAAGAATCAAACGTTCTGGTATCCTCGGTATAATCGGAGACAAAAATTATCTTATCAAATATACTCATATTTTTGCATCCAAGCGTATGATTATAAACCGCCGAAAGTATATCGTCTTCAGCAAACTCTGAAAAGCATTCCTTTATAACGTACGGCGCTGAAAACGAATGAATAACGCCTACGGTAAGTCTATCCTCTTCGTCAAGCGGATAGGCGTTATCCTCGAGTATGCGAATTTGCTCATCAATTGGGATTTCCTTTGAAATATCATGCAAAAGAGCTGCTGCGCGAAGCTCGGAGATCCTTTCGGGTGCAATCAATTCTCCGAGTCTTGCAGCGCTTCTTTCCACACCAAGCGTATGGGAAAATCTTTTTTCACTCATACGCGGTTTAATTTTTTCCTTTAGCTCCAAAAGCTGTTTATCGGTAAACCTCAAGGTAAACCTCCGTATTAGAGCTCAATTTTCTTCTTTTTTACGGATTCCTTATAAAGAACAAATCTTGTTCCTACACAAGATACAACATCACACTCAATAGCTTCAGCTATTACAGATGCCGCTTCTTTAGCAGTATATCCGCTATTTTCAAGCACTCGCGCTTTAATTAATTCACGTGCTTCGAGTGCATTTGCTATTTGCTTGCATATCTCATCGGTAATACCGCCCTTGCCTATTTGGAAAATAGTATCAAGATTTTGGGAAAGCGAACGAAGATATGCTCTTTGCTTACTTGTTATCATATTAATTACCTAAAATTAAAAATCTGTGTTTTCAAAGAGTGCTGCAGAAAATTCCTGCGCATTGAAGGGCTTCATATCGTCAATCTGCTCACCAACACCGATGAACTTAACGGGAATTCCAAGTTCCTTCTTAATAGAAAGTATAATACCACCCTTTGCAGTACCGTCAAGTTTTGTAAGAATAAGTCCGGTAAGCTTTGATACTTCCTTGAATTCTCTTGCCTGAAGAACTGCATTCTGTCCGGTTGTTGCATCAAGGACGAGCAGCGTTTCCTTCGCACTGTCAGGAAGCTCTCTTGCGATGACTCTGTCAATCTTTGCAAGTTCGTCCATAAGGTTCTTCTTATTGTGAAGTCTTCCTGCGGTATCAATAATAAGAACGTCTGCATTTCTGCTCTTTACTGCGCCTATTGCATCGTAAACAACAGATGCGGGATCTGCTCCTGCAGCCTGCTTGATAATATCAACTCCCGCGCGCTCACACCATACGGTAAGCTGCTCTGCCGCAGCCGCGCGGAACGTATCTGCAGCGGCAACGACAACCTTTTTCTTTTGAGATTTCAATTCCTTTGCAATCTTTCCTATCGAAGTGGTTTTTCCAACTCCGTTAACACCTACGATAAGTATAACCGATGGTGTGGTTGAAAGATCGAGAGGCTCATGCTCGCCTATTTGACCTCTTAACAGATCGATAAGCGCTTTTTTAACCTCATCTGAATCCTTAATCTTGTTTTCTTTAACTAAATCACGAAGCTCATCGAGAATTTCTTCTGTTGTATTGAATCCCATATCGGCGGATATAAGAAGTTCCTCAAGCTCCTCAAAAAGCTCTTCGTCTACCTTTCTAAAGGTTTTGAAAAGCTGATCTATCTTTCCTACTATCGCGTTCTTTGTTTTTGCAAGACCGCTTTTTAATTTATCAAAAAATCCCATTAACCGAGTAACTCCTTCTGTTTTCCTTCAATTTCATCAACGTTAAGCTCTATTGCTTGCGAAATACCTCTTTGAGGCATAGTTACACCGTAAAGACGGTTACCTACCTCCATAGTACCACGACGGTGCGTGATAAGAATGAACTGAGTATCCGAAGCGAGTTTCTTTACGTACTCACCAAATCTGAATACGTTAACCTCATCAAGTGCTGCCTCAATCTCGTCAAGAATACAGAAAGGTGTTGGATTAACCTTAAGTATCGCGAAGAGCAATGCGATAGCAACGAACGACTGCTCACCTCCCGAAAGAAGTGACATGCTCTTAATTATTTTGCCGGGAGGCGCCGCCTTGATCTCGATTCCCGAAGTAAGAACATCCTCGGGATCAACGAGGTTAAGCTCTGCACTTCCTCCTCCGAATAGTTCTTTGAACGTAATACCGAAGTTTTTGTTGATTGCTTCAAACGCGGTTACGAAGCTCGTTCTCATTTCATCTTCAAGTCTTGCGATGATTCCTACAAGCTCTTCGTAAGAATTGGTAAGGTCAACGTACTGCGCATTAAGAGCATCGTAACGAATCTTGACCTCTGCATACTCTTCGATAGCTTGAGGATTATAGTTACCAAGCGCACGAAGCTTTGCTCTGCTTGAGGACTGGATTTGAGCTATTTCGTCACGGTTTTCGGCGGTAACGGGAGGATATGCGAGTGCAACTGCATCCTCATATGATATTTCATAATCATCCCAAAGCTGCGCGCCGAGTTTTTCTTGACGCTCCTTAAGCTTGGTAAGATTATTTTCATCGTTTAATACAGCTTGATAACAAACGTCACGGCTGGATGAACGCTCCTTGAGCTTAACTCTTATTTCGGCAAGAGTTCTGTCAAACTCATCGTTACCTGCCTCAAGAGCGCGACGCTCATCGTTAAGCTTTCTGATTTCTTCCTCTAACGCCTTTGACTCTGTTTCGTTTTGTTCGCGTGTTTCATCAAGAGAATCTCTCTTGGTTTCTATATCAACGATTCTTCTCTTTTGAATTTCACGCTCTTCGTTAAGGTCGCGAAGTCGCTCGTCTATAGAAGCTATCATTTCATCAAGGCTTTCTATATCCTTACGCGCTTCCGTAGCTTTTACGAATATATCGGTTGCCTTCTGTCCGTACTCATCGTACTTCTCATCAAGCACACCCATTTCTTCAGAGCGCTTTGCGCGGAATTCCTTAAGAGCTTCGATTCTCTCAACGTTCGCGCTATGCTCTGCTGTCAAATTGATTATCTCTTCCTCTGCCTTTGACTGCTGTCCTATGAGGTTGTTGTAATCATATCTTAATTTTTCTACTATGTTTCTGTTTGCGTTATATTTAGCGTTTGCATTATCAAGGGCAGCAAACTGCGATCTTGAAAGGGTAAGGAGTATTTCCTTCTCCTGCTCTGCTTGCTTACCGTTTTCGTAAGCTGTTTTGTATTCGGTGGCAATTTCAACGAGAGCGTCTTCGTATTCCTTGATTTTTCCGCCGAGAGCTTCTCCCTTTTCCTTCAATGCGGCGATTTCGGTAAGTCTTGAAAGAATACCGCTATCCTTCTTTGCGCTACCACCGGTAAATGCACCGCCCGCATTGATAACCTGTCCGTCAAGCGTAACGAGTTTTACCTTGTAGTTAAGCTTTTTAGCGGCAACCGAAGCGTTATCAATGTTATCAAATACTACAGTTCTCAAGAGCAAGAATTCTATGATAGATCTGTACTGATTTTCGGTTGCAACAAGAGTATCTGCTCTTCCAACGTAGCCTTCGAAGGTTTTAGCCTTGCGGATTTCGTCGGTTTCACTCGCGGGACGAATTGCAGTTATCGGATAGAAGGTCGCGCGTCCTGCATTTGCGTTTTTAAGCGCGTAAATTGCAGCTTTAGCGGTTGCTTCATCATCTACAACGATGTTCTGCAAGCTTCCTCCGAGCGCGGTTTCTATTGCCGTTATATAAGTTTTATCAACGTTAATGAGCGAAGACAGGGGACCGTGAATCTTTCCCGGGGATTTTATGTTGCCGTTGTTATACTCGCGCATAACGAACTTAATGCTTTCACTGTATCCCTCGAAATGCTCTACCATTCTTTGAAGAACGGTAGCTCTTTGCAAAAGCTCGTCTCTTTGAAGCTTTACTGCGTTAAGAGAATCTGTGATTTGCGCCTTCTCCTCGGTGAGCTCGTCGGTTCTTTCCGACGAATAGTTTATAATCTCGTCTTTTGCCGCAATCTGCGATTTAAAGCCTGCAGCGTTCGCTTCGCATCTGTCAGCCTCTTCCTTGAGCTCAATACCCTCTTGCTCGTATTTTTCAATCTCTGCTTCGAGGTCTTGGGACTTCGTTCCGTCAGTAATCTTCGACGATTTAAGAACGTCGATCCTTACCTTGAGGTCGGTGGCAGAGTTCTCTTCAACGGTGAGCTCGTCAAGTGCTTCTTCAAGCTCGCGCTTGATAGCCTGAACCTTAAGCGCAACCTCCTGCTGAAGCGAAAGAAACTCGAGTCTTTGATCCATGAGCTTTTTATGCTCTTCAACCTGCTCAGTACGTCTGTCATCGTACGTTTTTCTTGTTTGGTTGACGTTTGACTCACTCTTGGTGATTTCGTCAATTCTTTCATTACACTGCGCGATAAGCTCTGCAGAATGAGCAAACTGCGATTCAGCTACACGAAGAGCGTTATCGAGCTTATGTAAATTCTCGGTAGTTTCTCTGATTTTATCAAACACACGGCCTGAGCTTGCCTTGTTTTCCTGGAGCTTATTGAATATATCATCGTTCTGCGCATTAAGATCGTTGATGATCTGCTCTACGATTTCAAGCTCGTGCTTTGAAAGCTTAAGAGCGTTATCAGCCTCTGATATATCCTCTCTTATTTGCTTTGTATCATAAAGCCAAAGCGAAACATCGGCTCTTTTCTTTTCCTCGTAAATAGCCAAACCTTTACGAGCCTTTTCCGCCTCTTTTTCAAGAGGTCCTACACGGTTTTCAAGCTCTGTAAGAATATCCTTAACACGATCAAGGTTATCCTGTGTGTTTTTAAGCTTTCTTTCCGATTCTTCTTTTCTGTGACGGTATTTTGAAATACCCGCAGCTTCCTCGAATATGTTACGTCTTTCGTCACTCTTTTTGGAAACGATTTCCGCAACCTTACCCTGACCGATTATGGAGTAACCCTCACGTCCTACACCGGTATTCATAAACAGCTCGTAAATATCTCTCAAACGCTTAGGTTCGCGGTTGATAAGATATTCACTGTCTCCGGTTCTATAGTAACGTCTGGTTACAACAACCTCGTCAAACTCCGAGTCAAGACGGTGATCGGGATCCGAATTATCGAAGGTTACCGAAACCTCGGCAAATCCCATAGGACGTCTTTCGTCGGTACCGCCGAAAATAACGTCTTCCATCTTCGTACCACGGATATTACGGCTTGAAAGCTCTCCGAGAACCCAACGCATTGCATCGGAAATATTCGATTTTCCGCTTCCGTTAGGTCCGACGATAACGGTTGCACCTCTTTCGAAGGTCAAAACCGTTCTGTTCGGGAACGACTTGAAGCCGTGCAATTCAAGTGATTTTAAATACATTTTATTTCCTCTCTTCTATCCTCAGAAATACGTCGTATTCCGAAATCTCATCACTTTCAACAATCTTGATTTCGGAAAATCCGTACTCCTTAAGAAGCCGAATTTTATTCTTTTTATGCTGACCGATTACTTTAGATACATGTCCTTTGGAAACGTAAACGTAAAGTAACGAATTTTTTTCAAATTTTAAATCTTGGATTTTTTCATCTAAAAGCTTTCCGTAATAACGGTTAACCACAAGCTCTCCGAGCGCAGCCTCGTTAGGACCTGCAAAATACGTTTCATCGCTATGCAGATTTTCGGAATCGCAAAGACCGATTCTCAAAACTTTAACGCCCGCTTTTACGAAAATTCCAAAAACCTCTGCAGAACGCGCAACGGCATCTTCAACGCTTATCGGTATGTATTCTCCGCGAAGAGCACTGTTATAAAGCTCCGTGTCGTAAAACACTATCGTTGGGTAAATGCGAGCTTCCGAAGCTCCAGACGCTACGATGAATTTTGCGGTTTTAATTTCATCATCAAGTGTTGACTTGGGCAATCCTATCATCATCTGACCACCGAGTTTAAAGCCTTTTTCTATGATTTTCTTGCACGCAACAGACTCATCGTAAGACGTGTGACCTCTGTTGCAAGCGCACAAAACATCATCGCAAACACTCTGCAAACCAAGCTCTACGGTATCAACGCCGTAAACTTTTAATATATCAAGAATTTCATCGTTTATATAATCAGGGCGCGTTGAGCATCTTATAGATTCAATTCTGCCCTGTTTTAAATACGAATTTGCTATGAAAAGCAACTTTTCCATCAAATCGCGCTCTATACCCGTAAATGAACCCCCAAAGAATGCAATTTCAACGCTATCGTTCTCACCTACCGTAGAAAGTGCTTCTTCTATTATTGGTATAACACTCTCGGGTTCAAAGTTTTTAACACCTGATATTGTCTTTTGATTGCAGAACGTGCAATTATTCGGACAACCCAAATGCGGTATAAAAATAGGAATATTAATATGTCTTTTCTTCATTTTCAAAACTTAAAGCCGAACAGCAAAAGAGCATCCTTTGCCGCCTGCATTTCAGAATCCTTTTTACTGTGTGCAACACCTTTGCCGACTACGTTGTTATTTACTTTTGCAACAACCGTAAACACCTTTTGATGTTCGGGGCCGCTTTCGTCTATAACCTCATACTCAAGTGTTGCAGAACCGTCCTGCTCAATAAATTGCTGAAGCATGGTTTTACAGTCTTGAGTTCCGAGCGCTTCAGATTTAGATATTTCGTTTTCAAAAAGCGAAGCAATGACAGATTTATATTTTTCTTTGTTATTATCTCGGTCATCGATGAAAATTGCGCCAAGAACTGCCTCAAGGGTATCCGCAAGAACCTTCGGTCTTGTTCTGCAATCGTTCTCCTCACCGCGACCTAAATGGATATATTCGCCAAGATTAATCGAACGAGCTATTCTTGCAAGCGTCTTTTCGCAAACAAGAACCTGACGCATTCTTGTAAGTCTTCCCTCGCCGTAAGACTTGAAGTTGTCGTAAAGATACTCGGATATTGCTATTTGCAAAACCGCATCACCCAAAAATTCAAGTCTTTCGTTTGAGGGCAAGGATAATCCTCTGCTTTTATATTCGTTCGAATAGGAAGAATGAGTTAGCGCATTTTCAAGATACTTTGGGTTTGAAAAAACGTATTTAAGCTTTCTTTCCAACTCGTCAAAGCTTTTTCCAATCGCCATTCTGTCCTCCCTTTCTCTTTATCGCAGATAATTAATTGTTGGTATAGAGTTTTTCCGCATCAGCGAGAAGCTTCTTTTCGTCATAATCAAGCGCATAGCTTGCTATATCGTCGTTTATACCGGTATTAACGAAGAATATTGCCTGTCTTATTGCGTTCTTTATAGCCTTCGCGTTTGAAGAGCCGTGAGCCTTTATGACTGGCCTTGAAATACCGAGTATAGGAGCTCCGCCGTGCTCTGAAGCATCAAACTGCGTTTTTAACTCCTTGATTTTTGTTTTCATGGTAAGCGTTGAAGCCATGGTAACGAAGTTGGTACGCAAAACGTCTTTAAGAGTGCCCATAAGGAATTTACCCATACCCTCTATGGATTTAAGGAATATGTTACCCGTAAAACCGTCACAAACGAGAACGTCGCAAACACCGAATGGAACTTCTTTAGACTCAACGTTTCCTACGAAGTTAAGACCGCTTTCGGTAAGCATCTGATACGATTCGATTTGGAGCGCGTTACCCTTGTTGTACTCCGTACCATTGTTAAGCTGACCAACCTTTGGTCTGTCAACATTATATATTTTCTCCATATACTTTGCGCCCATAAACGCAAACTGGAGTATGTTATCCGACGTTACGTTCAAGTTTGCGCCGGAGTCCATAAGCAAAACGGGCTTTGAAAGCGGCAAAATTGAAGCGATAGCCGCTCTGTTAATACCCATTATTCTTTTTACGATAAGCGTTGCTCCCGTAATAAGAGCACCGGTATTTCCTGCCGATACAAACGCATCACCCTCGCCTGCGGAAAGCATCTTAAGTCCTACACTCATAGATGATTCACGTTTTTCACGAACTACCGCGAGCGCTCTGTCTTCCATGTTGATTACGTCGGGTGCGTGGCGAATCGTGATATTACCAAGCTGAAGCTCGTTTTGTACCACGGTATCGGAAATTACGTTTTCATCTCCGATAATTACTATTTCATGGTCTTTATATTCAATAGAAGCATCAATTGCGCCCTTAATAAGTTCAAGAGGCGCATTATCTCCGCTCATTACGTCTACTAATACCTTCATATATCTTTAAAATTCAGAAAATTCGACTCTATTATTTCAAGAGAACGCGCAGCATAGGCTTCGTTTCTGAATTTCTTACCTCCTTTAATTTTTTTATCAAACGGAGCGATAATTCCAAAGTTGGCATTCATCGGTTGGAAATGAGAAGAAACGCCACCAACCGACACGTAATTAGCAAGCGCTCCGATTTCGGTTTCACGAGGAAAGACTATCCCCTCTTTTCCGAGCGCGATTCTTGCTGCGTTAATGCCCGCAACGAAGCCCGAGGATGCCGATTCTACGTATCCTTCAACGCCCGTCATCTGTCCTGCAAAGAATAAATTGGGATACTGCTTCATAGCGTACGTTGCCGTAAGTTTTCCGGGAGAGTTTATATAGGTATTTCTATGCATAACGCCGTATCTGAAAAATTCCGCGTTTTCAAGTCCCGGTATCATTCCAAACACGCGCTTCTGCTCGCCAAACGTTAAATGCGTCTGGAAACCAACGATATTATACATAGTTCCCTCGCGATTTTCACGACGGAGCTGAACCGTTGCAAATGCATCCTCACCGGTTGACGGTAAAGGAAGTCCTACCGGCTTCATAGGTCCAAATCTGAGAGTATCATATCCCCTTGAAGCCATAACCTCAACGGGCATGCATCCTTCGAATACGGTTAAATCCTCTTGAAGCTCCTTGTCGAATGCTTTAAGCGGTGCAGTTTTAGCGCCTACGAGCTCTTTATAAAACGCATCGTACTCTTCTTTCGTCATAGGACAATTGAGATAATCCTCGGGATTCCCCTTTCCATATCTTGAAGCGAAAAACGCCTTTGACATATCCACTGTCGAAAAATCCACTATAGGCGCGGCTGCATCAAAGAAATGAAGATCACCGCCGCCTGTTATTTCGCTTATTGCCTTTGCCAACGGCTAAGTCGGATCGTAGCC
>JAZRDI010000013.1:0-1550 GCA_045660185.1 Eubacteriales bacterium
TGGCCTCCGACTTCAATAACACACCCGAGAGGGAGGGGTTATTTTCTCATTGAAGATGCTGATTTGGGGCTGAATGTGGCTATCCAAAGTCGCAAGACGAGGTTAAATATCTAACGCAATATCTAAAAATTTCGTTGGATATTGTGTTGGATGTGAAGACCTTTGATGCGTCTGGAAAAAGTGTTTTTTGAGATAGAGAAAAGGATGAAAACCCTTGCTACGTCTGGGTTTTCAGCCTCTTTTAAGTTCCGTTAAAGTCCGTTATTTTCTTCTAAAATCCGACGGTGTATTACGCCTTGAAAACCGTTAGGCCAAAAGCCACGGGAGTTCGCATACCGCAGGCACAGAGCATATCACGAGGCACAGAGTATTCGCGGCATATATGTCGCGAGGAGATGTTAGTTTAAATTCACACCCAAGCGGAACAATTTTTATAATTTTGCCCCGAGCAGCATACCCCTCTTCCTGCGCCAAATAAGGAACAGTAGATTGATACAATCGTATCGACCTTCTGTTTTCTTTTTATCGTTAAAAATTGGCTGAAAGTCCTTGTAAATGAAGGGCTTTTTTGCTTTGGCAGTGCATTTTGGTATTCGCGGTGCTCATATCTTGTACATCGGATGCCTTAAAATACAGAAAAGAACTACTCCCCGTCAAGGTGTATTGCCTTCCTATCGTTAAAAGATTGGTATTCGTTAAATTGCTGTTTTGGTCTTAAGTCTTAAAATATTGATAGGCGAAAAGCGGTGCTTATCGCCTATGTGGGTTAGAACTTATTTCTTCTTGAATACTGCGATGAGGTCAGCAAAGCTCTTTTTCTTGATCACAAACCAATAAAGGCAAAAGCCACCGCCGAGAAGCGCAACCGCGCCTGCGATGATGCCGATGATAGCTCCAACGCCAAATCCGTCGTTAGCATCTGTTTCGCTTATTCCGATAACCGCATACCTTGAGAAGTGATCGGTTTCAAAGGTGATCGTGCCGTCATCGTTGACGGTGGTTACGCATTCCTCGTAGCTTCCGTCGGAAGCAATGTAAACCACTATAATGTTATCATACTCTGCTGCAAGATCGGGCGCAGGCAACGTTACCTCTACTGTACCGTCGGGCTGAATCTTTGCGCCGTCAAGAAGAAGCGAAAGGTCATATATTCCAAGAGGCTTTGCCGCACCTTCGGCTGTTACGGCGATTTCACCAAGCACCTGCTCGGGAACTTCGGTTGCGGGCTGCTCAACCACGTCGAATACCGTTCCTTCTGGAATATAAGCGTTACTGCCTGCAGGAACGTTAAGCACCGTACCGACTACCTCACCGGTTATCTGAGCAATTCTCTTAGGTAGTTCCTCGATATAGGAATGAGAGCAGAGCGAGCAGGTATAGGTTGCTTCGCCAACCTCTGTTTCCGTCGGCTCTTTTGTTACCTCTCTCACGTAATCGTGAGGAAGAACGGACTCATAGTCACATTCCATACATTCATGAACGTGGTCATTATTGTCCTTTGCAATCCAATCGTAGAAGCTATGCTCGATTTTTTCCTGTGCGTTACATAC
>JAZRDI010000014.1:0-6073 GCA_045660185.1 Eubacteriales bacterium
CGCTCGTCAGCCAAGGATTTCTGCTCTAAATTCGTTCGCCCCCGAGGTTCTGTCTCATTAAGAATTCGCTAAATCTACATTTCTTGCTGCATTTTCTTCGTTTTGCCATTGATTTTATTGAATTCTTAATGAGACAGCCCCACTTTTGTGGATTTCATCTGCCGAACGGCAGATTTCATCCGAATTCATTCGGATTTCATCCAAGCATTGCTTGGATTTCATTGCGCGAGCGCATCGCCTCGCGCTTCACTTCATTTCCAATACTGCCACTCTATTTGCTTTTATATCGAACATTGCGGTTATGCATTCGGTTAGTGCAGATTTTACCTTTGGGTTGCTTCCGCCCTCGGCTACTACGGTTACGCCTTGCACCCTTGGGGGTGTTTCGGAGATTTTGTTCGTTCCGCGGTATTCGGATTTTGCGCCCTCGGAGAAGCTCACGCTCACCTTACACTTCCCCGCCCCCTCAACCGACGAGCAAAGCTCCGCAAGCTCATCTTCAAGCTTCCTTTTATATTCTTCGAGCGTTGTGCTTTCGCTCTCGGCTTCGCTTTTTCCGCTCGGCAACGAAAGGAGGATTAAGACAATGCCGAGGATTGCTAAAATCAGCATCGTCAGCTTCTTCTTATCATTTATTATAAGGTTGACGATTTCTTTTCGCTTTTCCGCATTAAACGCTTCTTTCTTCTTTTCCGATAAAGCTATTTCTTTTTTCATATCAAAGTTATCCAATTTTCACCTCCGCGATGCATTTTCCGAGTCCAAGCTCGGTGACGTAGCTTTCGATTGCGCCAACGTTTTTTAACACGCTTTTGCCCGAAAGGGTTATGTTTATGCGCTCGGCACGCATTCTTTCTTCATCGAATCCCTCGGCGGTAACCGAAACTTCGCCGCTTGCCACAGAAAACTCGTTTTCTATTGCCTTTGCTATTCCGCTCTCAAAGGCTTCTTTCAGGGTTTCGGTGACGATTTCGGTGGAATAGTCGGCATCCGTGTAAGAAAAATCTATGCTTTCGATGCCCTTGACTGCCGATATTAAGGGTGTCAAAACTGCCGCGAGGACTACTATTCCAAGTGTGAAGCGCGCGTTTTTTAAGCGCTCCTCGTCGTAAATGACAAACGATGCAAAAGCAAGCGCCGTCAGGGACACAATTATACAAGCGTATCCGCTACCCATTACAATGCCCCCCTTACGCTCGCAGTGACAATGATGATTTCGAGTGTGTAGATAAGAGTGGAGGAGGCAAAGACGGCTATCAGCGTGTCAAGCGCGCCACGCATTGAGGTAAAGAGTCTTGCGCCAAACCCACCGCCCGAAAAAGATGACACCGTTATGCATAAAAACAGACAAAAGCGGAAAAACAAAAGTCTTATAAGCGGTACTCCAACCACCGAAAAAAGCGCGATAACCGACACCGCCCCCACCGTTGAAGACAAAAGCTTAACCCCCGAGATGAGCGTTGTCAGCGCGCCCGAAACCATACCGCCAACCATGGGAATCATTCCCGAGAGAGCGTACTTCGCGCTTTTGATTGCAAGGTTATCGGCAGAAACCGCTATTAAGGTTTGCGCTCCGAGTATTCCGACGATAAAGAGTGAACAAAGTCCTATAAGGAAGTTGAAAACTCCGCGTATTCCCTTTACTGCACCGTCCGTGATGCCGCCCGTGTCAAGCGCGGACACCATCGAAAGAGAAAAGGTCATAGCCGAAAGCGGAAAGAGATTTTCGGACAAAACGTTCGTTACAAAGCCGAGCGAGGCACTCATCGTTGCCGAGGATACCGCCACGGCAGCGCCTCCGCTTCCAACTGCCAGAATAGCGCACAAGACCGGCAGCATTCCCGAAAAAAGCGCACTGCTCTCGCAAATTCCGTCATAAACCTCAAAAACAAGCTCGCGCATCATAGTAAGAACCGGCAGAGATAACGCGATTGCCAAGGCAGAACGCGCCACGGATGCGGTGTCACCAAGCTCCGAGGCAAAGGCTTCGCCAAGTGACAAAAGAATCCCGATTGCAAGAAAAAGCGCGAGAGCTTTGACGTTTTTCTCCGAGGTTACCGCAGAAAACAGCCACTGAAACGTTTGCTTGACACCAATCGCGCCCGAAATCTCTTCAAGGCTTTTTGGAGCGTTTTCGGGCAATGCGGATAAAAAGGACTCGTAAATCTCTTCAAGCTCGTCCCCCGATTCGCCAAAAAAGTAAGAATCTGCGGTGTTTTTCGCAGCGTGCGTTTCCGTTTTTAAGCCATAGAGATTTGCTTCCGCGGCGCATATTTCTGCGTTTTGATATGCATTTTGTAAATATGTGTTTTCATTTTCGCGTTTAACAAAGGTGAATGAGCAAAGCATCAAAGCAAAACCTATGCAAAACGCAAGCAAGATAATTTTCCTTTTCATATCAAACATCCTTTAAGAATCGACGAGCGACATCGCCAAAGAAATAATTTCCTTTATAAACGGCAGAGATAGCGCGATAAGCTCAAGTCTCGTTATGACATATATACATTTAGCAATCCCGCCCTCTCCGATTTCTCGGCAAACGTCCGCGCTAATGCCGGAAATATAGGATATGCCGATAATTTTAACTGCCACGCTTACGTATTCGCCTGCATCCGATGCCGTGTCAAGATAAGTGAAGATAGAGAATATCTCGGAAAGCGAATCGCTATAATAAGAAATCGCGGCAACGATTCCAACCGCCACAACTACCGAAGCACCGCGAAAGCCAAAGCTTTTCAAAAGAAGCGCCGAAACCGCGACGAGCAGAAGCGCTCCTATAGTCGCAAAAAAATTATTGCGCGATGATACAAGCGCAACCGCGCCAAAAAACTCGGTATAAATCATATCAAATACCGAAAATACCTCTTACCGTGTCAAAAAGCACGGCAATTTCGCCGAACAAGACGATAAGAATCGCAATTATTCCACCAAGCGAAACGAGTGAGCTTTGGTCATCCTTGCCAAGCCTTGACAGTATTTGGCAAGCCACCGAAACCACCATTCCCATACCCGCAACCTTCATTATTAAATCTAATCCCATATTTTTCTCTCCGTTCGCAATGCGAAAGCTCACACGCCTAAACACATTGCTTTATTTCCAAACCAATAAAACGAGTGATTTCAGCGCCACCGTGATAAATAAACACAGATTGACTCATTTCCCACAAAAGCGCGTGACTTTATCGCTAAATCAACAAAATCAAAAGTCCAAGTGCTGCCGTGATGAATAAAACCCAAATTGACTTTATGTTATTTTCCATCGAAGCGAATTTTTCACCGACGTTTTTTTCAAAAGCGGTGATTATTCTATCGAGACGAAGTTTTTCCTCGTCTGCGCAAAACTTACCGAAATCTGCAAAAAAGTCGCAAAGGGCTTTTTTGTCATCTTGAGAAATCGAGCTTTCGACTGTTAAAAGCCGCCGTTCTCTCAAAAAAGAATTTACACGATCCCCGTCTTGAAGCTCGAAAAGCCAAGGGACTGCCCTTCCTCTATCGCTCCTCGCAAACGAAGCAATAGCCTCGCTCGGCGTCCGTCTTTCTGCCAAAAGCGCCCCGCGGATATAAACCAAAAGCTCCAAAACCGCCGCGTATTCATTTCCCGACTTTCGAATTGAAGCACACAGGGAAGAAACAAAAAATCCAAACGAAATAAGTGTTAAAATAAATCCTAAATAAATCATATAACAGTAGCGCGATGATTACGCAATTCAAAAAACAAATCAAAGTATCCGCTATCGCACAGCGCTTTTATCGCAGGGCGCGAGGTGGCTTCGGTTAGACTTTCGGCATGTGCGGTGGCTATTACGGGGACACCGCCTTTTCCGAGCTTGATTAGGGATTCGGCTTCCCTCTCGCTCCCGATTTCATCAATTATAATTACCTCAGGCGAGAGAGTTCGCATTGCTATCTCGATACCTTCAATTTTTTCGTAGCCCGAGAGCAAATCTACCATACACTCTGAATAGTCGAGCGCAAAAAACTCCCATCTCTCGTCTATGACCGCGACACGTAGCGCAAGCTCACGCGAAATAAGCATGGCAAGAGCGCGAAGAGCCGAAGTCTTTCCACCGCCGGGCGCAGAATATATCAGCGTGCCGCGAGGTTTTTCCCTTCGCCAAAGCTCAAAGATTTCGCCCGCGCATTCCGAGGGAGCGCTCGGCAGACGGAAGACGAGCGAGCTTATATCCGTCGGCAACATTCCCCTCTCGCGCCTTGCTGAAGAAATCCCGACGCGCACTCCGTTCGGCATACTCAAAAAACCGTGCTTCAACTCTTCCGTATGTGCGTAAAGCGCGCCGCCGAGTGCTCTATCGTAGGTACTGTCAATTTCGGCTTGGGTGAGCCTTGTGAAAAGCGGAACGTTTTCTCCCGAAATCACTATGGAAGATGAACCGCGCCGCGCTCTTATTTCGGAAAGCCCAAGCGGAAAATCGCGCCTATACTTTCCTATCCGCACGATTTCCTCGGAAAGCCTCGGCGGCAGTACCGAAAAGAGCATAAGAAGCGTGTCCACTATCGGATAAAATGGAAAATGTATTTTTTTCAATTCCAAAACCTCTGAACTTTCATCTTTTTTCATGTTTTTTGTAGGATTTTTTAGACACTTTATTTGTATAGATTATTGACTTTTGTATTTTAATATGGTAAAATTGTATTTGGTGAGATTTGGCGTATTCGACCCGGTAGAGAACTTTCGGCCGAAAAACCAATTCCTCAAAAACAAATTTTACGCACATCCCAAAAAGAGCCGTGGGCTCTTAGGCAAGCGCACACACAAGGAGAAACATTAATGAAAGCAACAGGAATAGTTCGTAACATCGACGAGCTTGGAAGAATCGTTATTCCAAAAGAATTAAGAAAGAAGATGGATATGCCCGAGGGTTCGGCAGTTGAGATTTACACGGATGACGGAAAAATCTGTCTCCGCAAATTCTGCAACAGCTGTCACTTCTGTGGCGGTGTAAATAATTTGACCGTCTTCCGCGAAAAGCTCATCTGCGAGGACTGCGTAGCAGCCATCAAAGCGAACTGACGTTTCCGTGCATAAGATAATACAATATATGCACAACATAACAACAAAACAACAAAATTAAAACAAAAAATAAAAACGATTTTTTGAAAGGATTCATTACCATGAAAGTTGTAACTTTTGGTGAGCTTATGCTCAGACTCCAGCCTTACAATTACGAAAGATTCGTTCAGTGCGACCACGTTGAGTTTACCTTCGGCGGCGGTGAAGCTAACGTAGCGGTTTCTCTTGCTAATTACGGCATGGACGCATCCTACGTTACCAAGCTTCCCACTCACGCAATCGGTCAGGCGGCTGTAAACAGCCTTCGCCGTTACGGCGTTGACACCACCAAGATTGTTCGCGGCGGTGACAGAGTTGGTATTTACTTCAACGAAAAGGGCGCTTCGCAGAGAGGCTCCGTATGCATTTATGACCGCGCTAACTCCGCAATCGCAAAGGCTTCCCGCGAGGACTTCGACTGGGAAAAGATTTTCGAGGGCGTTGATTGGTTCCACTTCACCGGTATCACTCCCGCGCTTGGCGCAAACGTTGTTGAAATCTGCCGTGACGCTTGCAAGGCTGCAAAGGCTAAGGGCGTTAAGATTTCCTGCGACCTCAACTACCGCGGTAAGCTTTGGACAAGAGACGAAGCTCGCGCAGCTATGACCGACCTTTGCCAGTACGTTGACGTTTGCATCTCCAACGAGGAAGACGCAAAGGACGTATTCGGTATCGAGGCAGAGGCTACCGACATCTACGGCGGTAAGCTTAACCACGAGGGATATAAGTCTGTTGCAAAGCAACTTGCTGACAAGTTCGGCTTCAAGTATGTTGCAATCACACTCAGAGAAAGCATCTCTGCTAACGACAACAACTGGGGCGCAATGCTTTACGACGGAGTTGACTACTTCTTCTCCAACAAGTACATGCTTCACATCGTTGACCGTGTTGGCGGCGGCGACTCCTTCGGCGGCGGTCTTATCTACTCCATGATGACAGGCAAGTCCAGCCAGGATATCATTGAATTTGCAGTTGCAGCTTCTGCTCTCAAGCACACAATTG
>JAZRDI010000015.1:0-9163 GCA_045660185.1 Eubacteriales bacterium
GGTTAGTCTTCGTTCTTCTTATTTGCGTTCAACTCATCAAACCACGCTTCAGTACGCGCCAGAGCCGCTCTAAAGGCTTCCTCCGGGTCGAAGTTGCCATACTTACACGTTTGAGCGGGCGCTGTGCTTGAGGCGTAGGAATAGCGATTTTTGACCGCGTATCCGCTCGGCTCGAAACTTTGCGATATGTAATGCTTTTTCTCATAGCTGCGGGGCGCGAAATCCTGCGATGCTTGGCTTTTTGATTCGCAAATACTTGGCTCGGAACTTTGCGATGTATCGTTTCCGTTTTCACAGCCGAAAGAGTCGGGATTTTGCGATGTACTGCTTTTATCTGTATCGCTGCTTGGCTCATACGGTTTGCCCAAGACACCATTGTGAGAAGCATTCTCGGGAATAAAGCTCGCTAAATAACGGTGTTGTGATTCGTGGTCGTTTACATCAAGAGGAACACTTTTGATACGCTTTTCTCTTTTCTCCTTCGTTCGAATAACAATTTCTTTATTCTCTTTAAAATTATTTTCTTCCTCTTTTTCCTGCGCCGCAGCGCTGTTATTATAAGAGTTAATTATAGTATTATTATTAAGTTTATTATTATATTTATTATTGCGTTCAAAATCCGACTGCTCAGCGTTCAAAATCCGACTGCCCTGAATACCAAATCCGACTGCAGTGCGTTCAAAATCCGACTGCTCAGCGTTCAAAATCCGACTGCCGTTCGTGGAAAAATCGTTTTGGCGGTCGGAATCCGACTGCTTGGCGTTCAAAATCCGACTGCCGAGAAAAATATCTTTTTGCAAACACGATTGTTTGGGTATTTTATCGCGATTGATGACATATTCCTTGTGCTTGTATTTTTCACCGCTTACGGCTGATATCAGATTGTCTTCAACCAATCGTTTAACCGATGTTTTTGCGGTTGTCAGCCCTATTCCGCCTTTTTCCGCTAAAAAATCAAAAGAGCCGTAAAACATACCCTTACCGTCATAAGAGAACGCGTAAATTATCGCGTAGACTATAAGAGCGGAGCTGCGAAGCCCGAGGTCGCGAGTCATAAAGGTGTGTATAGTGAAAAAGAAATCGTGTTTTTCGGTTGGCTTCTCGCTTACGTTAGCTGTTGGCTGATTATTTGTATTGCCGAACGTTTTATTGATTGAAATATCGTTCGTGCGTCCGTTTGCGGTATCGGTTGCATGAAAATGCGTATTTGCATTTTCGGTTTTGCTTGTCATTAATTTGTTATTTCCTTTTGCATTGAATTTGCAATTTGGCCATCTTGCAAATCCATTATACATTAAAAAAATCCCCTTGTAAGTATTCTCTAGTTCCAAAGATTCGCACTTACAAGGGGTTGTTTTTTATATATTTTTAACAACAAAAATGAGTAAAAAAGGGCTAAAATCGAGGTGTATGTCCTATGGACATAAGGTAATTTTTTGGGGCTTGTCTTGATTTGTTGTCATTTAAGGATAACACATTTTGAAACAAAAGTCAACCCTTTTGAGTTAATCTTTTTAATTCAAAAGAGTTAATATATAACTTGAAAGGATGTGTTATTATGACTATAGGACAAGCTTGCAGAACGAGAATCATCGATATTTGCAGAGAGCGAAACATTACGATAAACAAGCTCGCGATTATATCGGGTGTTACCCAATCAACGCTCAACAATATAGTGAGCGGAAGAAACAATAGCGTTACGGTGTCAACTATCAAAAAGCTTTGCGACGGACTTGAAATAACCATAACTGACTTTTTCACTGCCGAAATTTTCGCTAATCTTGAGCAAGAAATCAAGTGATTTTAAGACAGTTAACCGCAAAAAGAGAGATGTTTTTTCGGAAAAACGTGTGAAAACGCCCTCGAAAAAATCAGAAAAACGTGCAAAAATTCTTCTAAAAAGTCGGAAAAACGTGCAAATTTGTTTCAAAAAACTCGGAAAAATGTGTAAAAACACTATTGAAAACTTATGAAAAATGTGTTATTATAATATAAAAAGCGAAAAGGACGTGGTTTTATGAAGCGAAATGCTATAGAGAAATTAAAAGAGTGGAAAAACAGTGCCGACAGAAAACCGCTTGTTTTAAGGGGAGCGCGTCAGGTGGGGAAAACCTGGCTTATGAAGGAGTTCGGTCGCTCTTATTACGAAAACTTCGTGTATTTTAACTTTGACGAAGAAGACGAATTAAAGTCTATTTTTGAGGTGAATAAAAATCCGTATCGCATTGTAGAGCTTTTATCGATAATTGCGGGAGATAAGATAGAACCGGAAAAAACGCTCATTCTGCTCGACGAGATTCAAGAATGTCCCGAAGCTCTCAACTCGCTTAAATACTTCAAGGAAAAAGCGAACGAATATCACGTTATCGTGGCAGGAAGTTTACTTGGAACGCTTTTGGCAAAGCCGAAATCATACCCCGTCGGAATGGTGAATTTGCTTAATATCTATCCCTTAACGTTCGATGAATATTTAGAAGCAACCGATGAGAGCTTATACGCTTACTACAAATCAATCGAAAAAGGACAGATTATTGAGGAGCTTTTCCATAGTCGTTTGCTCGATGCGTATAATTTTTATTTGATAGTCGGCGGTATGCCCGAATGCGTAGCATCTTGGAAGAGGGATAAAGACCCGAAGAAAGTTTTAAAGATACAAAAAGAGCTTATCGAGGTTTACGAAAATGATTTCTCGAAGCATAACGGAAAGGTAAATTCCGGTAGGATTTTGATGGTGTTCAGAAGCATCGTTTCACAGCTTGCAAAGCCAAACGAGAAGTTTGTTTACACCGCAGTTCGTGCGGGAGCTCGCGCAAGAGATTTTGAAGAGGCTATAGAGTGGCTCGTTTCCGCGGGAATGCTCAATAGAGTCTATAACGTTTCAAAGACGGAGCATCCTCTCTCTGCCTTTGATAAGCTTGACGCCTTTAAGCTCTTCGTTTTCGATACGGGACTCTTAAAGTGTATGGCGGGCGTTGATAACGGTGCGATTATTTTGAAATCCGATTATCAGTTCAAAGGACCGCTTACGGAAAACTTCGTTCTTCAGCAGATTCGCGAGAGCTTTGACGTAGAGCCTCGTTATTTCGCAGATAAGATGGGCGAAATTGATTTCGTAATTCAGTACGGAACTGACGTAATCCCTATTGAAGTTAAGGGCGGTGAGGACAAATCCGCGCCTGCATTTAAAAAATACACAAAAGAAAATTCTCCCGAAATTGCTATTCGCTATTCCAAGCGAGGATACCGCAAAGACGGAAATATAACCAATATTCCGCTTTATCTCGCTTCAAAAACAAGGGAGCTTTTGTAAATTGTTGGCGAAATTTACGTTATGACTTATATGAGCTATCGCATTAAGTTAAACGGCAAAGAAGCGTTTTGCCACGTCGCCCTACAAAAAAGCAAGAGTACAAGGCGCATATCATCTAAACCTTATACTCTTGCTTTCATTTATAAAAATTTCTGCGATTGCGAAATCGGTTATCTTTCGTTTAGCTTTTTGATATAATCTATAACTACGGTGGGGAGAATGCCTTCGAGGTTTTCTCCTTTTTTTATGTTGTCGCGGGCGAGGGTGGAGCTTACGGCGGTCAGCTCATCGTCTGATTTGAGCATTATCGTTTCATAGCCGCCGTGTTTGAGATTCCAATCGGCTTGCGTTTGCTCGTATGCGAGGTCAACTTCGTTGCGGTAGCCCTTTATGATAAGCTCGATTTCGTGCTCGCGCATATAGTCGATAACGAGTCCGTTCGAGTAGCTGACGAGTACGTTGTCAATATCGTCTGTCGCAAGCATAAGCATATTCATTCGGTCGGAGAGGGAGAACGTGTAGTTCTTATTTGGGTTCACGAAAATCACCGCGTAAACCTCTTCGTATTCTTCCGCGGCGCGTTTGATAAGATTTAAGTGACCAAGCGTCACGGGGTCATAGCTCCCCGGTAAAATAACAGCCTTTTTTTGTTTTATTTTTTCCATCTGTTTCGCCTATCTTTAACTTTTATGATAAAGGAAAATATTTATCTCCGTTTTCTTGCCGTAGCGCTTGGACTTGGTTACTTCAAGCTCGGGGAAGTCTTCGGGATTGAGTGTTTCTTCTCCGCTTTCGGAAACTACTATTGCTCCGTCGGCGAGAAGGTCTGCCGCGATGAGCTTACGAATAACGTCTGCGCAACAGGAAAGCGCGTAGGGCGGGTCGATAAATACGAGGTCAAAAACCTCTCTGCCCGATGCTTTTCTGATGTAGTTACGCGAGTCGCTGACGAGGTATTTGCACTTTCCCTCGAAGCCTGTAGCCTTGACGTTTGCCTTAACGATGTCCATAGCCTCGCGAGAGGAATCTATGAACATACAAGACTCCGCTCCGCGCGAGAGCGCTTCAAGTCCGAGCTGACCGCAGCCTGCAAAAAGGTCAAGCACGCGTCTGTTTTCTATATCAAACTGTATGGAAGAGAAAACCGCCTCTTTTATTCTCTCCGAGGTAGGTCTTGTAGCCTCTCCTTCGAGCGTTTTTAAAATCTTTCCTTTGGCAGTACCCGTGATAATTTTTAACACGATATAGCACCTCTTAACTTTCTTTACCGACGTTACGGTAATAATTATAGATGTTTTTGGCATCCTTTTCGCTGATGCCCTTTATTTTCTTAAGCTCGTCTTCGCTTGCAATCTTAATATCCGAGATATTCATAGCCGAAAGGAGAAGCTTTGCTTTCTTCTTGCCGATGCCGTCTATCTTTTCAAGCGATGAGCTTGTAAGTGTTTTTAGCTTCGCGTTTTGCGAGTTGAGATATGCAAATCTGTGCGCTTCTTCTTGAATATTGTAAACAAAAGCGTACACATTCATCTCTAAAGCGATAGAAATCTCCTTTTCACCGTCGGTGATTGCCCTTGTTTTATGGAAGTCATCTTTGACCATTCCGAAGACGGGAATATCCATTTCAAGCTGCTTTAGAATAGGCTTGACCGCGCCGACGTGGGTATCTCCGCCGTCGAGCAAAATAAGGTCGGGGCGCTCACCGAGCGAGGGGCTTCCGTCACCGATGTGCGACAGTCTTCGCGTTAGCGCCTCGCGCATTGAAGCGTAGTCATCTCTGCCGTCGGTAGTGCCGATTTTGAAGGTACGGTATTCGCTTCTTTTGCATTTTCCGTCAACCGAAACGACCATTGAGGCGGTGATGCATTCGTCACCTATATTGGAAATATCGTAAGCCTCGATTCTGCTCGGCACGTAGTCGAGTCCCAAAAGCTCGGCAATGCGTGCGAGGTTTTTATTCTCGCGCTCGCCCTCAAGTCGATACTGCCTTGCGGCTTCCTTCGCGTTTTCGTAAGCCATATCGCAAAGCGCCTTTACGTCACCGCGCTCGGGAATACGAACAACAACCTTCTTGCCCTTAAGCATAGTCAAATATTCGGATAAAAGCGACACGTCATCTTCGTTTGCATCAAATCCAACGATGACCTCGGGTGGAATGCTGACTCCGCCCTCGTAGTAGCCTAAAATCAAATTGAGCGCCTCTTCACCCGTGGTGATAGCCTCTCTTGCGAGCATGAACTCGTTCTTTCCAACGAGCGCCCCCTCGCGTATGGTAAGCGAGGCGAAAACGTTCTCGATTTCCGAGGTAAAGAGCGCGAAAATATCGCGGTTGATTTTCGCATCGGCAACAACCTTCTGCTTCTCCGAGAGCTTCTTCAAGGCTTCAATACTGTCGCGAAGCGTTGCCGCGCGCTCGAAGTTAAGCTCGTCTGCCGCCGCGAGCATATCGTCAGTTAGACTCTTCAGCGTCTGCGAAACGTTTCCGTCAAGCACGTGTGATGCGCTTTTAACAAGCTCGCGGTATTCCTCTGCGCTTATCGCGCCCTTGACGCATGGCGCAACGCATCTTCCCATATCCTTGTAAAGACAGGGGCGTTCCTTGCCTATGTCCTTCGGAAAGGAGCGGCGGCAGGTCGGAAGAGCGAAAATTTTCTTCACCGTTTCAAGCGCGGTGTACGCGCCCGATGCGCTGCTATACGGCCCGAAATATTTGCCCTTGCCGCTATTTCTGTCACGCGTAACGGTGAGGCGCGGATACTCCTCCGCGCTAATTTTAATATAAGGATAGGATTTTGCATCCTTTAATTTTATATTGTACTTCGGCGAATGCTTTTTGATAAGAACGTTTTCGAGCGTCAGAGCCTCGATTTCCGTCTTGCAAAGAATGTAATCAAAATCGCGAACGAGACTGACCATTCTTGCGGTTTTCGGCGAGGTGTGTGTTCCCGAAAAATAGCTCGTAACGCGGTTTTTGAGCTTCTTGGATTTGCCGACGTATATTATCTTGTCTTCGGCGTTACGCATAATGTAAACGCCCGGGGTTTCGGGAAGAGAGTTTGCTTTTTCCCGAAGTGAATCTATTATAGCCACTTTAATTCCCTCTTCGATGCTATTCGAATTTTTAAAAGCAAAAGGGACGAGCTCCATACCGGGCTTCGTCCCTTTTAATACAGCGCCTAATGGGTCACTGTTGACAGTAAAACGCGTAATATTGAATCAATCTGTCTATTGACACGCGGGAATAACCCATTACGTAGGTCTTATTAGCGATCAAAACCGCCGGAAATAAGCTCGGTAAGTCCGTTTACTGCAGATGCTTCATCGCTACCGTCAGCGATAATTGTGATGGTTGTTCCCTTTGAAATTCCAAGAGAAAGAATACCGAGAAGGCTCTTCGCGTTCACACGGCAATCATCTTTTTCTACCCAAATAGAGCTCTTATAGGAATTTGCCTTCTGAATAAAGAGAGAAGCAGGGCCGGCGTGGAGACCAACGCCGTTTTCCATCGTTACGTTGCGAGTAATCATTAAAATTCGCTCCTTAAACTATAGTTCGGTTTAGTATATCAAAAAAAACAGAAAAAATCAATACCTTTTTTGAAAAAAGATTAAAAAAACTTGAAATATTTGTAAAAAAGTCTGATTTCATAATTTTTTGCGTTAATTGACAAAACTTTAAAACTGTCTATCTCGATATACAAAATTTATTGCAAAAAAGCATTTTTCTCTTTACAAATTGGAAATATTGTGCTACAATGAAAATTAGCCATAGATTAGCTTATATTAAAAGACAAAATAAAAGAAAGGGCAAGAAAATGAAAAAAATACTTATTTTAGCGCTTTGTTTGATGCTTGCGTTCTCGTGCGTGGCTTGTAACGGCAATACGCCCGACAATAACGGAAACAACTCAAACGATAACACTGCAAACAATGATTTTGACACAAATAACGTGACGTTTGCATCTGCTTACGCAAAGGCTCAAAGCCTCGGCTTCGAGGGAACTCTTGACGAGTTCATCGAGCTTATAAGCGGAAAAGACGGCGCGAACGGCAAAGACGGCGCAGACGGAATCAACGGCAAAGACGGCGTTGGCATTTCGAGTGTGTTAATTGACAACACCGGCAATCTTTTGGTCTTCCTCACAAACGCTGAAGTTATCAACTGCGGTAAGGTAACCGGCAAAGACGGAGCAGACGGCAAGCCCGGCGAAGACGGCAAAGACGGAATTGACGGAAAAACACCCTATATCGAAAACGGATATTGGTACATAGACGGCGTAAACACCGGCGTTAAAGCCGAAGGCATCGACGGCGCTACCCCCACAATCGACATCAGTGATGACGGTTATTGGATAATCAATGGCGAAAAGACCATCTACAAGGCAGTTGCAGTTAACGGTGAATCCACAGTTGTTGAAATCAGTAACGACGGCTATTGGGTAATCAATGGCGTTAAGACCGAATATAAAGCGGTAGGCTCTGACGGCAAAGACGGAGTTGATGGCACTGATGGAAAAGATGGCGTTGACGGCACTGACGGTAAAGACGGAGCCGATGGAAAAGATGGCGTTGACGGTACTGATGGTAAAGACGGCGTTGGCATAGAAAAAGTTGAGTTTGACGATAACGGAAATCTTGTAATCACCTACACTGACGGCACTACTCAAACTGTAGTTCTTCCTGAAGACAGTGAAGTTCACAAGCACGTTTACGGTGAATGGGTGTCTTACGGCGGTTCGACCGAAATGCTCTTTACTGTATGTAAGACCTGCAAGGAAATAGTATGGAAGTTCGGCACTTGCTCGACTCACACCTTCACTACTACAACAGTTGCTCCCACTTGTACTGCAGAAGGATATGACCACAATATCTGCTCTGTATGTGACTATGAAGAAAAGGTAAATTATACTAACATAGTTGCTCACGATTATGCTACCGAATACTCGCGCAACAACTCATTCCATTGGTACGATTGCAAAAACTGCGATGCAGTAACCGCAAAAGCAGAGCATACAATCGGTGATGACGGCTTCTGCACAGTCTGCGACCAGCCCCTCGCAGCGACCGAAGGCATTCTATATGACCTCTCCGCAGACGGAACTTATGCTGAAGTAATAGGTTATAGCGGAACTGCAACGAAGATAGTTATAGCAGATACGTATAAAGGCGTGCCTGTAACGGGAATATACAGAGAAGCGTTTTATGACAATAACTCAATTACCTCTGTTGTTATCCCCGATAGCGTTACTTCGATTGGTGAGTGGGCGTTCTATGGTTGCTCCAGCCTTACAAGCGTAATAATCCCCGATAGCGTTACTTCGATCGGTGGTTCCGCGTTCTCTAGTTGCTCTAAGCTTACAAGCGTGAGCATAGGTAATAGCGTTACTTCTATTGGTAGTTCTGCGTTCTATGGTTGCTCTAGACTTACAAGCATAACAATCCCCGATAGCGTTACTTCTATTGGTAGTTCTGCGTTCTCTAATTGCAATTCCGCATTATATACCGAATATGAATATGGAAAATACGTTCGTAGCGGAGATAATCCTTATGCGGTGTTAATAGAGCTTACCAATAAGAATTTAACCACGTACACTATTAATGAAAATACTAAATATATTGCTTATGGTGTATTTAGAGATTGCGCTCGTTTAACAAGTATAACAATCCCCGATAGCGTTACTTCGATTGGTGGTTCTGCGTTCGCTTGGTGCGGCAGCCTTACAAGCATAAACGTAGGCACAGAAAATGAAAAATATAAATCTATAGATGGAAATCTTTATAGCAAAGACGGTAAAACGTTAATTCAATACGCTATAGGTAAAAGTGATACGACATTCATTATCCCCGATAGCGT
>JAZRDI010000016.1:0-71205 GCA_045660185.1 Eubacteriales bacterium
GGTGCTTTTGATTCGTGGAAAAACGCGCTTGACAGCGTAGGATTTATTGAAAAGACTGCAAATAGCGGAAAAGGCGTTGATAGTGTTATTCTTTTCAGAAATGATTATATTCACAGCGTAGGTACGGGCAATCTTCACAGCTTTTATAACAACGTAACCGTTGATCTCGGCGGTCATACCGTAACGCTCGAAAAACAGAATTTCCTCGGCCTTTATATTTACAATAGCGGAAGCGTTTCTGCACCGTTCGGAAAAATTACAGTTAAGAACGGAACATTTATAAATAAGGCTGAAAACACAGCCCCCGTGTGTCTTGACGGAGGCGCATCGGTAACCAAACCCGTAAAGTATAGCGTTGATTTCGAAAACGTAAGATTTACTGTTATAAATTCGGACAAAGTAATTTACGGAGCAGCACGCACTTGGCAGTCAAAAGGAACAGCAAATCTTACTCTTGACTTAAAGATGACAGATTGTATATTCGATTATAGCGGAGCTAATACGAATGCAGGAATGCTTTGCTTATCCTATAACTCAGACGAAAAATCCTTGTTTAACGTAACGATAGTAGGTGGAGAAATTATTGCCGGTTCAAATAGCAATTTCAACTTTATCGTAAAGGATTCGTCCGATACTGTAAGATTCAGCACTAACGATAATGGCGAATATACAAAGCTTACACTGAGTAAAAACGTTTCTGCGCCCTCAACTGCTACCGTATATACTACCGACAGCGGAGTTGATTGCGCGTTTATAAAGGCGTCAGAATTGGGTGAAAACGCAAACTATACTTTGCATCCTGTTGTGATGATCGGATATAAGATTAAGACCAGCGTAACACTTTACTCTAACTTCGTATATAACATCTATATCCCCGAAGCTAACTTCAATAAGGCAACGGTTAACGGTAAGGATGCAGAGGTAACTCTCGTTACTATCGACGGGGCTAACTACTATCACGCTATTGTTAATATTCCCGCATCCAAATCCCTCTCGGATATCAGTCTCACCATAACGCTTAATTCGGGTGATACTACGGTTAACGCTAACTGGACTCTCAGTGTTCTTAAGTATGCTAAATCGGTAATAGGTAGTGAGTTTGACGGAACCACAAAGACTCTTATGAAGGATATGCTTGCATATGCTTCTGCAGCTCATACCTATTTCAAGAACACAGCGGACGTAGCAGATAAACTCGCAGAGATAGAGAGCATCCTTGACGAATATAAGCAAGAGTTGCCTACAGGTGAATCAAAAAAGCCTGACAATGACACCTACTTTACAAGTGTGGCGGTGTATTTAGGCGAAGTACCTTCGTTTAGATTCTACCTTGCAGAAAATTATACAGCTGATGATTTTACGTTTAAGGTTGGAAACAAAAATGCCACCGTTATTGAGGGCGATGGATACGTAGAAATCGTAATGTATGCATATATGATGCTTGAGGATGTTACTTTTACAGTTAAAGGAACTGAAATATCCGAAAGTTACAATCTTTATTCATACTACGATTTTGTAACCGATTCCGATAACGCAGATTCTACAGCAGAGCTTGTAGAAATAGTAGAAGCGCTTATGAAGTATTCGGTCAGCGCAAAGGCATACAGAGATTCTGTTGTAAATAATTAAGGAGGTCAGAAAAATGAAAAAGTACATAAACCCCGAAATTGAGGTTGTTGAAGTTAATGCTAAAGATATTATAACTACCTCACCCGGAACCGAAACTCCTTGGTATGAGGAAAATGACGGAATATGGGAAATGGGCATAGGTTTGTAATATTACGACCTCCCCTGACCACTACCGTGTCGTGAACTGTCGCCTGCGCAAGTCTCGGCTCAGCTCACTCGCGTGCGTGGGACTTCGCTTCAAAAAACGCTTATTAACCGTTTTTTGTGCGCTCACCCGGAACCGAAACTCCTTGGTACGAGGAATCTGACGGTATATGGGATTTAAACATTGATGTATAAGACACCTGCAATTTAAGATCGAAATTGATGGATGGCTATGGTGAAATAGCTGTAGACCATCCATAATTTCAAAATAATATACACCGATTATTAAAATGTTGGTGACGAAAGGAGACAAATTAATGAAAACTCTTAGAAAATCTATAGGAGGAGCTTTAGTATTAACTATTTTACTGTCAGTTCTTATGCTTTGTTTCTCTCTTGCTCCGGTAGCCGCAGAAAGCGGTGAATCAAAAGGTGATAACACCATAAATGTATGGCTCATTGGTGGACAGTCAAACGCTGTAGGCTACGGTAAGGGTGCGCCTGCAGAAGCTGAAACAGACACCAGATTTTACACCGGCTTTGATAACGTGCTTTATTACGGCAATCACGAGCAGTGGAAGTATAACGAGGATGACTTTGTTCCTACTACAATCGGACTCGGAAGAACTGCAGATAATAATGATGTTCGCTATACTTCATCCGGTTCTGAAATAGGTATTGCCAAGGCTCTGGCGGATACCGGTGAAATGAATGCAATAATTAAGTTTGCGTACGGAGGAACTTATCTTTATCCCAAAGCGAGCGCAAGTGTTAATGACAATGCGAAAACATGGACATCTCCTTCGTATCTTAAGGCTCATCCGGAAATGGATACAGGTGCAAACATTGGCGCACTGTATGACGTTTTCGTGAGCACTGTAACCGAAGGACTTGCAAAGCTTGAAGCGAAAGGATATACTCCTGTTATTAAAGGAATGTGGTGGATGCAGGGCGAAAACGAGGGTATGAATGAAACCTATGCATCAGCTTACCGTGAACTTCTTGAGTGCCTTGTTAAAGATGTAAGAGCTGAACTTAAAAGCATAACCGGTAAAGATCATTCGAATATGCCTTTCATTTGCGGTAACGTTATGAGAAATCCCCTAGATGCAACTCAGTATCCTGCTCTTGCCACTGTAAATGCAGCGCAGGCATCAGTCGCTGCCAACGAAGATATTGGTAACGTTGCTGTACTTACAAAAGAGGATTATTCTTCGAAGAGCTTCTTCGGTTATCATGACGGTTGGCATTTCAACGTTGATACCTATAACTACATGGGTAAGAGATTTGTTGAAATGGCGCTTGATATGGCAAAAGAAAACATAGTAAGCGTAACCGGAGATGGAATAACGGTTTGTGGTGCAGGTATCAAGGGTCAAAATGAAAGTGTTACCGTAACGATAACTCCAAAAGCAGGTTATACGATCAACGGTGTAACTTTGAACGGTACTGTAGAAACTCTTGATGAAAGCGGTTCTATTTCCTTTGTAATGAATGAAAATGACGTTAATATTAACGTTATCACTACGTATTCTGCTACTGATGCGAATACCGAGTATGGAACAATTCCCGCAGTATATAACAACCCTGAGAAATATCCCTTTGCACTCTTTAAAAACGGCAGTTTTATAGGTGCATATGAGTACTACGGAAAAGCTCTTGCAGATGTTCCGGCGGTGAGCGGAGCAGACAACTATAATCTTCTTTTAAGACGAGATTATACAACTGTAACCGCAGATGCTACAACAGCACCTACATATTTTGGCGGTACGTTCACTCTTGATCTTGGTACAAATACCATGGTAAGAGGAAACAGAGCTTATATATTTGAAATTAATTCTAATAATAATTCCACATATTCTACTTCCATCACAGTTAAAAACGGAAGTATGTATTCTTCAGGCGATTTTTCACTTATTAGCTTAAACTACGATAGCTTATCCAACGTTTCAAAGACTTATTGCTTTAACTTTATGAACGTTGTGTTTAGCACCAACTACAGAGGCAGAGGCTCAGCTGTTATTTTTGACACTCTTGACGGAGCAGCAACAACCGATTCGGCAGGACTTACTGCAATCATTTCGTTTGACGGTTGTACGTTTGATTTTGGTGAAACTTCCGGAACTATGATGAAGTTTTCTAACGGTAGCGCTGCGAAGACTGTTGTAACTGCGGAAATTGCCGGAGGCTCAATAGTTTCAAAAACCGCGAGCTACGCTCTTTATTCTGCAACCGCAGAGGATAGCGTTACTATAGCCGAAGCTTATGGAAAATATCCTACCGTAACGCTTCCTACAGGCGTAGTTCCTCCCACATATACTTACACTGCCGAGGACGGAAAGATTTACGGTATTGCGGCAGATAGCGGCATAGTATCCGGTGAAAATACCGTTTATACTATGGGCGAGCAGTCATTGAATACAAAATACGGAGCCATAGGAGAATCCTTCAAGGATAGCCAGACGTATAAATTTGCCCTTTTCAAGACGGATTCCTCTTCTTATACAGGGTATACCTTCGTTGCAGGCTATACGACGTTTGGCGATGCGTGTAAAGCCGCCGGACTTAAGGGCGCGCCCGTTGTAAGCGGTGTGGATTTTGTCATTCTTGTAAGAACATCTTTCACTCAGACCGAAGGCGTTGATAATATGCAGAATTTCTATAACAACGTTGTTATAGATCTTGGTGGCAATTTAATTACGCTGACAACTCAGCATTTCCTCCCTCTTTATCTTGGAAATCCGGGATCGGCAACGACTTACGGAAAAATTACTATTAAGAACGGAACAATTCTTAATAATTCACCATCTAACGGCACGATATCTGCAATCAGAGTTGATAGCGGAACGTTGACAAACAACTTAACCTATAACGTTGATGCCGAAAATGTAACCTTCAAGGTTGCCGCCGGAAGTAAATCCGCAAACGGCGCAATCAGTATGTCCGATAATAAAGGAACTGCAAAATTAACCTTGAATTGTACTCTCACTAACTGCACGTTTGATTATACGGATGCTCCTTCAAATACGGTTATGATAAATGCCGGAGCTTCTCAGAGAGTTGTCAACATCAACCTTGTCGGCGGAAGTGTCATTGCCAATTCAAACAATGCATTTAAATTTATTAACGTAGATAACGCAGATACCGTATACTTCAAGGCTAATTCTAACGGTGCGACCACTAATTTCTTGCTTAACGCAGAAGCCGGAGCACCTACCAACAAGATAGGAAACTTTGATTTTATCAAGACCGGCAAAGTCGGTGAAAAGGACGCATACGGACTTGTTGAAAAGCACGTTTATGGTGATATTCCTGCGAATTATGCAGCATCTGACGATTATCCCGTTCTTCTCTTTAAGGCTGATAAGACGTTTGTTCGTGGGTATGCAAGCTTTGCCGAGGCAGCAATCGCAGCAGGACTTGTAAACGGAGGAGCAGGATCTCAGGTTGGCGGAGCAGACGCTATTATTCTGTTCAGACGCGACCATGAGCACGTAGGTGAATCCGGTAACATGAATTGCTATTATAATGACGTCACGATAGACCTCGGAGGATTTACCGTGCAGCTCGGTACGGATACGGTGAAGAAAAACTTCCTCGTTCTTTATCCTAACAGCGCTCCCGCAAACGGAACGTTTGGAACTATAACGGTTAAAAACGGAACGTTTAAGAATATGTGGAACAATACCGCTCCCATATGCTTCAACGGCGGTGGAAACGTCGGTAATAATATTGTTTATACAGTCAATTATGAAAACGTGAAATTCACCGTAAGAAATTATTCGAGCACTATTTACGGAGCTATACGCACGTGGGGTGATGCTGCTAAAAATATCACGCTCAATGCTACGTATACCGACTGTTGCTTCGATTATACCGGTTCGAATACAAATGCCGGAATGTTCGGACTCTCTTATAACTCAAAGACCACGACCGTATTTAATGTAACCATTAACGGCGGAGAGATCATAGCAGGCTCTAATAACGCTTTCAATTTCATTGAAGCGGACTCCTTGGATAACGTAACGTTAGGAAAGAACGAAACGGGAAATTACACGACTCTTTCCATGACGTCGGGAACAGCACCTCACACAGCAAAATACAATGACGGAGCAATGAGCTTTGTTTATTCCCAAACTGTGAGTGGAAACGATATTTACGAGCTTTCCGAAGCATCTACCCATAAGCTTTCCATTGGACTTGCGGATTCTTCAATGTCGGCTATGGCAAATTACGCACTCTTCGTATACGTAAACGGTAATCTTGTTTCGCTTCCGTATAGTGCTGAATTGGTTTCAGGCACAGAAGTAACTATTGTGGCAATCGGAGCGGGTGAAAGCAATTATGATGTTACAATTGATGGAAAATCCTTAGGAGAATTAAAGTTTACGCTTTCTGAAGATACCGCTATTTCCGTAGGCATAGTTGAAAAATCTACCGTTAATAAAATTAATGTTTCTAACGTAACCTCAAGTCATTCGTCTGCGAACAGTACGTCTTGGGCTGTTGGTAATCTTATAGATGGTAACAGAGTTTCCGGTGGTACTTCATTTGGTTATTCAACCGGTGCTTTGAATACTCAGAGCTTATCAAGTCCGGTAGTGCTTACGTTTGATCTTGGAACTGTTCAGAAGATAAATCAAATTGCCATATTCCCAAGAAGTGATACATCAGCAACAGGGGGCTTGCTTAGCTGTAACTACCCTGTAGATTTTACTATTTCGGTAAGCGAAAACGGATCCGAATACGTAACCGTTCGTACAGTAACAGGGGAAACAGCCCCCGTGTTCCCAAAACAGTATTGTTATAGCTTTGCTGACACTAATGCACAGTATGTTAGAATAACTATTACAAAAGTAGGTAAGCTTGCTTCAAACGAAGAAAACTCAACACGTTACAGAGTTCAGCTCGCAGAGGTTGAAGTTTATTATAACGAGGAGCTTGCCGTTGTTGAGGATAAGGCACTTAATATAAGCACCGATAACTCAGATATGGCAAAATATGCACTTACCGTTTACGTTGACGGTCAGATTATATCCTTGCCTTACTCAGGAACGTTCCCGAGTGGTTCTGTGATCAAAATTGTCGCAAAAACTTCCGGTAATAATTATACTGTGACTATGAACGGAAGCGTAGTGAATGAGTTTAATCTCACCCTTTCGGAGAATACCGATCTTGTTATTGGTATTACCGAGAAGGAAAACGTAAACAAAAGACCGGTATCCGGAGTTACGGCAAATAACGGTCCAACCAATTCAAGTTGGTCGAAGGACTTCCTTGTCGATGGCAATAGAGTTTCTGTTGGAGCACTTGGTTATACATCTGACTGGAAAGGCACTCAGAATCTTGGATCTAATGCTTTCATTCTTACGTTTGATCTCGGAAGTATCCAAACAATAAACCAGGTATCCATATTCCCGAGAAGCACGTCTTATGCAATGGGTGATCCCTCGCTAAGCTGTAACTATCCTATCGACTTTACGATTTCGGTAAGCGCTGATGGAAGCGTTTACACTACTGTTGTAACTGTAAAAGACGGAGAAAATCCGAGATTTAAGCAGCAGTGCTATAGTTTTGATGATGTTAATGCCAGATACGTTAAAATTACGGTTACGAAGCTTGGTCTTGCAGCATACGATGAAGGCAGTGCATCCTCGCCTCATTACAGACTCCAGCTTTCTGAGGTCGAAATATGCTACAACAGTGAGCTTACAAATCCCGAAACTAAATATGGAACTATCGATAAGGATTATCTCGATGTTGATAAATATCCTATTGTAGTCTTCAAAGCAGATAAAACTTTTGTCGGTGGATATGCAACTTATGGTGAGGCAGTCGCAGCTGCGGGTCTGAATTCCGGAACGAATTCCAAGGTCGACGGTGCAGACGCTGTAATTTTCTTCCGAAAGGATTACACTCACGGCACAGGAACATCGACTATAGCAGATTTCTATAACAATGTTTTGATAGATTTGGGTGGTAATACAGTTACACTTAATGCTCAGCATTTCCTTGCGCTTTATAGTCCTGTAACGCCAAAGGAATCTGCAGAATATGGAAAAATTACTGTGCTTAATGGTGATATTATACTTGGCGGTAGTAACAATAATGTTTCTGCCGTAAGATTAGACGGACGTGCTAATCCCACGGTTTCTATAATATATTCGGTTGATTTCGAAAACGTTAAGTTTACTGTACCTTCCGGAAGCAAAGTCCGCTTTGCAATCGCAAGTACTGCCGGTATTACTACAAGCAAACATATAAACACCATAAAAGTGGTTTGTACCGATTGTGTATTTGATTACACCAATGCTGCGCAGCTTTACTTGTTTGCATCAGGAAATAAGAGAGTAATTGATGCTACATTAGAAGGATGTGAAATAATTGGTGGAGCAAATAATAATTTGGCTTTGAATTATGATGGAACTAATAAGCCAACATATGCTCTTACTTATTATGTAAGTCCGTTCGATGATACTCTTAAGATTGCGAAAAACAAAAAAGGTGAATATGTTAAGCTTATACTTAATAAAGACGTAGTTGCGCCTTCAACAGGTACAGTATATGCCACTGCAGATGGAGTTGAATGTGTATTCGTTAAGGCGTCAGAGGAAGATAATAATGCTAACTATGTTCTTTATCCCAAGGTTATGCTTGGTTACAAAATAAAGACCAGTGTAACTCTTTACTCTAACTTCGTATACAACATCTATATCCCCGAAACTAACTTCAATAAGGCAATGATTAACGGCAATGATGTAGAGGTAACTCTCGTTACTATCGACGGGGCTAACTACTATCACGCTATTGTTAATATTCCTGCACCTAACTCACTCGCAGATATTAATCTTACCGTAACACTTAACTCCGGTAGCACAACGGTTAATGCTAACTGGACTCTCAGCGTTTTTAAGTATGCTAAGTCGGTAATAGGAGGAGGTTTTGATCAAACCGAAAAGACTCTTATGAAAGATATGCTTGCATATGCTTCTGCAGCTCATACCTATTTCAAGAATATAGCGGACGTAGCAGATAAACTTGCAGAGATAGAGAGTATCCTTGACGAATATAAGCAAGAGTTGCCTACAGGTGAATCAAAAAAGCCTGACAATGACACCTACTTTACAAGTGTAGCGGTGTATTTAGGCGAAGTACCTTCGTTTAGATTCTATCTTGCAGAAAATTATACAGCTGATGATTTTACGTTTAAGGTTGGAAACAAAAATGCCACCGTTATTGAGGGCGATGGATACGTAGAAATCGTAATGTATGCATATATGATGCTTGATGATGTAACGTTTACTGTGAAAGGAACGGACGTAACGCAGAGCTATAATCTCTATGCTTACTACGAATTTGCAAAGACTCTTGAAGATGCAAGCCTTGTTAATGTTGTTGAGGGACTTATGAAATACTCTGCTTCTGCAAAAGCATACAGAGATTTTGTAATAGGTAAATAAGGAGGTAAACACTTGAAAAATTACATAAACCCCGAAATTGAGGTTGTGGAGTTTAATGTAAATGACATTCTTACGACCTCCCCGGGAACCGAGACTCCTTGGTATGAGGAATCTGATGGTATATGGGATTTAAACATCAGTGTATAAAATACTACCAATTTGCTTATTTGCCACTTGGGGATTGACTTGGTTATATCTGATATAGCTTTGAATATCATAGCCCATATCTCCAAGTTGGCAACAAATTGACACGTGACCTTAATGATATGTAATATAAAAAATCTAGATGATATATTAAAAGATGATATATTAAAAGATAAAGGGAGAGAAAAAATGAAAATCTTCTTCACAGCTGAATATGATCCAAAAGAGCTTGAACCTCTTTGTGAATTCGGTGAAGTGGTTATAGATGGTTGGGCAAAGGGACTTCCGAATTTAACACAGGAAGAACTTCTTGATCGTTCGGCAGACGCGGATATTATTATTACAACGTTTGATGAGATCACCAGAGCTGTAATAGAAAACGCAAAAAAACTTAAGCTTATTGCTTGTACGAGAGCAACGCCTGTAAATATTGACGTAACAGCAGCGAAGGAACGTGGAATTCCGGTTCTTTATACACCAGGCAGAAACTCGGATGCAACAGCAGAGCTTACCATAGGACTTATGATTTCTATAGCAAGAAAGATTCCTATGGCTCATTTGGCTTTGAAGGCGGGGATGTACACGGCTGCTCCCGATGATGAGAAAAAAACAAAAAATGGACTTAGAAAAGACGTTTTTTGGGGAGTGGGTGAGGATGCTCCGTACTCGGTGTTTAAAGGCTGCGAGTTAAAGAATAAAACTCTTGGTATTGTAGGTTACGGAAGCATTGGTAAAAGAGTTGGAAAAATTGCGAGAGCTTTTGGCATGGAGCTTCTTATTTATGATCCTTATATAGGAGAGATCGACGTTGAGGAAATCGGAGTGAGAAAAGCGTTAACTCTTGCCGAAACTATGGAGGAGTCTGATTTTGTTACCTGTCACCTAAAGGTCACACCTGAAACACAAGGATGTATCAATCGTGAGATGATTTCACTTATGAAGCCCACGTCATACTTCATAAACGCTTCCAGAAGTGCAGTAGTTGATGAAAAAGCTCTTATTGAAGCTCTTCGAGAAAGAAAAATTGCAGGAGCTGCGCTTGATGTTTACGAGAAAGAGCCAATTCCTTCAAATCATGCTTATCTTACAGAACTTGATAATGTTGTAGTAACTCCCCATATTGCCGGTGCAAGTATGGAAGTGCTGACCAATCATACCAAGATGATAGTTGGAGAAGTGAGACGTTTTATTCGCGGTGAACATTTGCTTTACAGGTATTGCTAGAGAAAATAAAACGTAGATTTGATAAATTCTACATAATTTAATAATATTTTTTGGAGATACTTATATGAATATTGAAAAAGCAAGAGAAGTACAGGCTGAGGTTTGCAAAACTGCAAAGGCTATGGCTGACGCGGGACTTACTGCAGGTACATGGGGTAATATTTCTGGTCGAATAGACGATACGTATATGGCGATTACTCCTTCGGGAATGGATTACTCGAGACTTGTCCCTGATCAGATGGTTATAGTAAACATGAAAACAAGTGAATATGAAGGAGATCTTAAACCATCAATAGAAGTACCAATTCATTCAAAGATACTTCTTTCAAAGCCTAATATTAACGGAATAGTACATGTTCATTCGTCTAAGGCTCTCGCAGTTGCTGCAACAAGAAGGGGTATTCCTCCTATTTGTGACGATCAAGTACAAATCCTCGGTGGAGATATCAGATGTGCAGCATATACATATCCCGGAACACCCGAGATGGCAGAAACAGTTCTTGAAGCACTTGAAGAAAGAAACGGAGCGCTCATTGCAAACCATGGCTCAATAGCAATCGGTAGAACACTGAAAGAGGCGCTAGTTGGTGTAACCATTATTGAAAAAACTGCGCAAATATGGATAGATGTTCAGTCACTCGGCGGTGCGGTTGAGATTTCAAAAGAGGACTGCGAATATTATCACGATTTCTTTATGAATAAATATGGTCAAAAGAAATGAAAGTTTTAATAATTCGATTTAGTGAACATGACAAAAAAATAAAAGAAAATATAATTCAAACATTTTTAATTTCAGTTACGTATTTTGATTTTCAATAAAAACAGCCTCTGGATTATATGATTCCAGAGGCCTTTTGGTCGGAATGACAGGATTTGAACCTGCGACATCTTGCTCCCAAAGCAAGCGCGCTACCAACTGCGCTACATCCCGATTATTCAATTTTTAGTGGTTTTCTGTAAGTGGTCAAATCTGTGGTCAAACCTCAAATTAGCACACTTTTGGGAAGAGATAGAGTGCCGAAAAAGTCAGTGTTATCAAGGACTTTTAGCGGTTTTTGCTTCTTCGGGGAGCGTAAGCGGTGTCCTGCTCCCAAAGCAAGCGCGCTACCATCTGCGCTACATCCCGAATTTATTTACTTTTAATCTATTTCGCTTTGTCCGCCCTATCTACTTTCGTCACACGAAAAGCGAATAGTAACAAGCTGAACAAATGATATTATATCAAAACTATGCGCAAAAGTCAATGGATTTAAAAAATATTTTACTTTTTGTTTTTTATTTTGTATTTTGAGTAGATTTTTAAGATTAATTTCTTGAATTGACTTTTGTTTTTTGGTTTTCTCGGTACTTACTTTTAACAATTTACTTTTTTACACTGGCATTTTAAGACAAAAAGCAGTTCTTTTAGATTGGAGAACTGCTTTTTTGATTTTCATATATTAAAAACAAGCAAACGTTCACGATAAATTCATGGTAATACTTTACTACTTCGGTGAATACATGTGTAGAATAAAATTGCGTTACTCTTCCCTTTCAAAATCATTTACGCTTCAAGGTGCTCGAAAATCTTTTCCCAAAGTGATTCGTCTTGCTCGGTCATTTTGTTGAAGTCATAAGATGCGACGAATGCTGCTTTTTCTTCGGCTGTGAGATTTTTCTTGCGGCAAAGCTTCGCTCTTGCTTTCGCAAAGCGGGCGATATATTTAACCGCGTCATCAGTATAGTTTGGATTATGTCCTTTTCCGATTGTTAAAATAAAGCGAATATTTTCATTTTCTGGAAGATTCGACTTCAAAATATCATAGTGCTTTTTCTTGCATAATTTATCGTTGTCAGAATAGATGAGAAGCGCTTTGGTTTTCGATTTTGAAAGCGTTTTTACAGCGTTAAATTCAAAGAATTTAGGATTTGCATTTTTTTCAAGCTCCAAAATAGGTTTTCTGTACCCTTTTAAAAGTCCTGCAAATAACGTTCCTATCATCTCTGTTACGGAAACAAAGCCACTTATCGCAACTATATGCGTAATGTCAGTATGAAGAGCAGTTATATTCAAGGTAGCAAACGCGCCCCAGCTATGTCCAATAACGGAAATTTCGGAATTTACAAATCTATCGGTTGCCTTAATACTTGTGATGCAATCGTTAAGGTCACAAAGCGACTGTGAGAGTCCATTTGTGCTATTTGCTCCCGATTCCATACATCCCGTATGGTCATAGGAAAGAACTACATATCCGCGACGACAAAGCATTTCAATTTCTTTCATATACGCACGATGACCGCTGCCCATACCGTGATCAAAAACTACAAGCTTTTTATCATCTGCGCCCTCATAGGAGTAAATATATCCGCAAAGAGTGTGACCGAGCGAGGATTTGAACGAATACGCTTCGGCATTTAATCCTAAAAAATCCTTATGCGAAAAATAGAATACAGTTTCGGTATCATCGCATCGCGAATGCATCATTCCTTTATACATTGATACAATCTGCTTTTCAAAAATCATATTTTTTCCTCCGTAAAAGCATTGATAGGACCGTCTCATTTGGAGAAGTAATTAACGCTAAGCGAGTTTTTTGTCCTTTTTCATCATTTTGTCAATTTTTTGAGAATTGGAATTACTTCTATGGCTTACTTCTTTTTACCTTCGTTTTTTATTGCAAAAAATCTTGTTTTATATTTTTTCAAGAAGCTTTGAAGCTGCTTTTTATGGCTGCAAAGCTTTTCTTTGCAACGTGAGCAATCGAGACACATATTCGTGCTTGTTGAAAATCTTTCGGGGTGGATTTTGTAAGTAATTTCCCATCTTAAAAGAAGGAGTAAGGACATTCCAACGAGAGAATAAGTGTACCAAGATGGAATGAAAATCAGGGGCGTGAACATCATTGCGAAATCCCAATTGTAAATTCTACAGCTACCGCAACAACGGTTTTTCATAAACCAAGTTTGGAACGGGCAGAAGAAAAGAATACAAATTATATCGCAAACAGAAAATGCAATTGCGATAAGAAGCAATATTCCTCTATCAATTATGCTTGTGAAATATAAAAGTCCGATAATCGCGTTAAGTCCAAGCCATGCGCCTGCAACCGAAGCGGTTATATACCAAGGCTGGTTGGTGGGAGCAATATTCTCTCCTACCGGCTCATAATTTCTTTTAAACTGCTTTTGACAGCCCATACTTTCCATCCTTGAGGGGAAGAAGCGAAACGCCATATCAATTGTAAAGAATATCCATACTACGATAGGGAGCGGATAGAAGTTTTTCAAAACCTCGGTTTTTCCGAGTATATAATATACAAGTACTCCTAAAAAGAGTAGCAAACGCAAGGTTAGCTTTATGTAATGCAAGACCGAAATTGCGGATATTTTTTTGTGTGTTAAATTCATAATTTTATTTTCTTTCTTATTTTAATCGCGCCAAACGAAGTTGAAATTTATGGATTCACCGCCATCGACAACTATGCTTTGACCTGTGCAAAATTTGTTTTCGACTGTAAGGAAATACGCCCACGCGGCAATTTCTTCCGCTGTTGCCCATCTTTTCAAGGGTGTTTCGTTCATTATTTGCGCCCAAAGTTCCTCGTCGTTGATTACGCATTCGTTGAGTGGGGTTATTACACCGCCCGGGTCAAGGCTATTGCATGTAGCGCCGAATTTTGCTACACGAAGCGCGGTATTTTTCGTGTACGCTATGACTCCGCCCTTGCTCGCGCAGTATTCGGGAAATTCCGAGCCCGTGTGACCGCTGGCAGAACCTATATTAAGTATTGATTTTATACTGTCGGTTATTCCGTAGCGCTCTGTTACGTATATGAGAGATTTAAGGTTTATTTCTATATCGTCCTCGTTTTGAGTTCCCGCGTTGTTGATAAGAATCTCTACTCCCGAAACGTCGGGCATTTTTTCTTTATCACGAATATCAACCGTAAAATGAGTATATTTAGCATCGCTCAATGATGCGCTCTGCCTATCTATTCCTATTACCTCGTGGCCACGCTTTAAGAACAATTCGGCTATAGCGAGTCCTATTCCCTGCGAGCTTCCCGTTATAAGAACCTTCATCTTATATTTCCTTTCCGCTTTCATATTCAAAGTATTCGCGTCCTATGCCGTTTTCACGCCATTTTTTCGTTATTCTATAGCCTATAGGCGAGAAAATAATTTCCATTATAAGCTCGGCTACAGCTCCTGTAAGCGCGCAGAACATACACTGTATCGGCGTCCACGAGAATCCGTCCCAGAATATAGGAGCAAAGCCAACGAAAACTATGAGTGAGAATATAAAATTATCGAGGAACTGGCCTATAAACGTTGAAACGTACGAGCGCATTGCATAAGCAAACTTTCCGTCGGGATTTTTCTTAAAAACGCCGCCAATGGCGAAATTTAAGAAGTTATTTATCACTGCCGACAAGAGAAACGCCACCGTACTACCCAAAAGTATAAACCACGTTCCGCCGAATATTCGGTCAAACTCACTGTAGTCGCTTGCGTTAGACGGAATTATGCTTGCAGTGAAGAATATAAGGCAGGTCAAAAGATTGACGAGCGATGCAAGAACCGATATTCTGTTCGATGCGCCCGGCCCGAAGTGCTTGGTTATAATATCCATGCACATAAATGAAAGCCAAGAGATAAGTATTCCTCCGTCAAGCGCAATCCAATCGAGTTTGAGGAGGGTTTTATTCGCGAGAAGATTCATACAAATTACGCTGACAACGAAAAGTGTTACCACTGCAACGGGTATGCTGCGAAGCAACAAAGCGGTCTTTTCTCTCTCGCTTTTAAGCCATTGCTTTATTTTTGTCATTTTAATCTCCACTAAATTAGGTTTTAGAAATCTATGCGGTTATAGCAACAAAAAGTTCTGAAAGTTTTTGCTCGGCTGAATCCCCAGCCTGGAAAAGGTAAAATACCTTTCGATTGTGGTTCTTCTGCGCTTAAATTTCTTCAACCTTAAGAATATTCGTATTTCCGGATTTTCCTGCATTATCTCCGCCGGTTATTATTATTCTGTCGCCCGATTTGAGTGAAAGAGTTGTCTTTGCCATTTTCTTCGCGGTGTAGAAAAGCACGTCTGTTGACGAGAATTTCTCGCTCATTGCGGGTATAACGCCCCATGAAAGAGAAAGGCGGCGCCATGTTCTTTCATCTGTGGTAAGTCCAATAATAGGAACTGCAGGACGGAATCTCGATACCATTCTTGCGGTTGCTCCCGAAAGCGTGCAGGCTACTATCGCTTTCGCCTCTATATCTATTGCCATTCCGCAGGTTGAGTGAGAAATAGCGTCTGTAGCATTTTTGATTTTAAATTCTGCGTTATGGAATCGCTTGTCGTAATGGATGTTTTCCTCGGTTGTTTCCGCGATTCGAGCCATTATTTCTACGGAGCGCGTAGGATATTTGCCGGCGGCGGTTCCGCCCGAAAGCATTATCGCACTCGTTCCGTCATAAACAGCGTTTGCAACGTCGGATATTTCTGCTCTCGTGGGACGTGGATTGTGTATCATAGACTCAAGCATTTCTGTTGCTGTTATAACTCGCTTTCCAAGCATACGGCATTTGGTGATAAGCTTCTTCTGGATGCCGGGAAGTCTATCAAAAGGAACTTCAACGCCCATATCTCCGCGCGCTACCATTATACCGTCGCAATATTCGCATATCTCTTCGATATTATCAAATCCTGATTGGTTCTCAATCTTCGCAATAAGCTCAACATTATACGCGTCAATGGACTTAAGATATTCGTGAACGTCTATCATATCCTGCTTACAGGACACGAAGGAGCAAGCGATATAATCTACCTCGTTTGCTATACCGAAGGCTATATCCGCTTTATCTTGCTCGGAGAGATATTGCTGCTTCATAACCTTGCCGGGGAAACTCATACTCTTTCTGTCAGAAAGCTCACCGCCGATCTCAACAGAGCAATTTATATCGTTTCTATCGATATTTTCAACCTTGAATGACAAAAGACCGTTATTTAAAAGTATCGTATCGCCGACAGAAAGCTCTTTCGGAAGCTCGCGATAGCTTACGGAAACGCGCTTTTCGTTTCCTATAATCTCATCTGCGGTAAATGCGAATTTATCGCCTTCATTCAAGTGGATTTTGCCGTTTTCAAAGGTTTTGATTCTATACTCGGGACCTTTGGTATCGAGCATTATGGCAATCGGAAGCTCAAGCTCTGAGCGCACCTTTTTAATCAAATTTATTCTATTCAAATGCTCTTCGTGCGTGCCGTGAGAAAAATTAAGTCTTGCCACGTTCATTCCCGCTTTGCATAATCCGCGAAGAACTTCTTCGCTTTCACTCGCTGGTCCTATAGTACACACTATTTTAGTTTTTCGCATCGTGTTATCTCCTTTTCGAGCTTAATTTTAACAATATATTTTAACACGAGATAGCTCGTTTTTCAAGGCTTTTTGTAATATTTTTAATATTTTCGCCATAGGGTGTGCGGTATATTAGGAGAATTCAGCGCTTAAAACGGCTTTTCCGTTGTTTCTTATCATAGCAATCTCTTCTTCCGTCATCACTCGGTATTCTCCTCTTTTTAGTGACGTATCGAGAGCAACTCCGGATATTGCTATCCTTTCAAGATATACGATTCGCATACCCACAGCCATCGCCATTTTTTTAACCTGATGCTTTTTCCCCTCGGTGATGGTTATCTTCACCGCAGTAACCGGAACTTCACCGTGCCTTGTATATTTAAGCCTTGCGGGGTCGCAATCAAGAAGATGACCTATATCTCGTAGCGTTGCCTCGCCGATTTTTTCTGCTTTGGCCGGAGCAGTTTTATGCACGACAGACGTCATAATATCAACTCCGTCTTCAAGCCTTTTTATCTTCTCGCCGTCGAGCTTTCCTTTAGCGTAAAAGAAGTAGGTCTTCTCTACCTCGCGCTCGGGGGTTGTGATGTGATATGAAAACTGACCGTCGTCGGTTATTATCAAAAATCCTTCGGTGTCCTTATCAAGCCTGCCGACAGGAAAAAGTCCTTCCCTTTCCTCATCGGGAAAATAATCCATTACGGTTTTGTGCCTCTCGTCAGAGCAGGCGGTTATGCAACCGCGAGGTTTATTGAACATATAATATCTCATTTTCTTCACCGTTATTTTCATTAAATACAGAGTAGCCGAACCTCGCAAAGTTCGCAATATTTATGCATATTTGTAAACGTTAGTTGGCTTTTCTCGTTAAATTGCCTTTGAATAACAACATTCTCATTGAATTCAGTATAGCCAAAACCGCAACACCTACGTCGGCAAAAACCGCAAGCCACATATTTGCAAGCCCAAACGAAGATAATAGCAAAACTCCTATTTTTATGCCGAGCGCGAGTGCTATATTTTCTCTTGCTATTCGAAGCGTTTTTCTCGCGCAAACTATTGCATCGGGGATTCTTTCAAGGTTATCGGACATTATAACTACGTCAGCGCATTCAACCGCGCTATCACTTCCGATTGCCCCCATAGAAATGCCGACGTCTGCCAAGGTTATTGACGGGGCGTCGTTGATTCCGTCGCCTACGTAAATAGTTTTTGCGCTTGATTTCGATATTATTTTTTCAAGCTCCGAGAGCTTGTTTTCGGGTAGTAACTCCGATTTAACTTCATCGAACGAGAGAGCGCTTGCTATTTCCTCGGCGCGCTCACGCTTGTCGCCCGTGAGCATAACCGTTCTCTCAATTCCGCATTCGGAAAGTCTTTTGAGGGCTATCGGTGCTTCTTGCTTAATTTCGTCTGAAATTGCGATAACTCCTATAAGCTTTCCGTCGCAACCGACGAATACTACTGCTTCGTTTTTCGGATATTTGATATCTGTAAACTCTATTGAAATCTTACGCATCAGGCGTTCGTTTCCTACCGAAATAATACTGCCGTTCACTTCTCCGACAGTACCCATTCCCGCAAATTCAGTTATATTATATGCAGTATATGTCTTCTTTGAACGTTCGCGAATCGCTAATGCTATCGGGTGGTTAGATGCGTATTCCACGCTTGAAGCAAGCGAAATCAACTCATCTTCGCTTACCGCATTGCAAAATATGCCCGAAACTTCAAACTTACCCGTAGTAAGCGTTCCCGTTTTATCAAACACTGCATTTTTAGCCTTTGCTAAAGGAGAAAAGAAGCTTCCGCCCTTGAAGAGTATTCCTCGCGATGCCATAGCACCTATTCCGCTGAAAAATGCAAGAGGTACGGAAATAACGAGGGCGCACGGACAGGATACGACGAGGAACACCAAAGCTCTATAGACCGAATTGCTCCATTCGGTCAATCCAAATACAGATGGTAAAACGGCAAGAAGAAGCGCAAGAGATACCACAATCGGTGTATAAACTCTTGCAAACGAGGTTATAAAGCTTTCCTCGCGAGATTTTCTTTCATCGGCATTTTCTACCAGCTCAAGTATTCGCGCGGCAGACGATTCGGATGCGGGGCGGATTGCCTCGCACTGAAGGACTCCACCTATAACTATCGAGCCACTTTCTATCTTATCGCCAACGCTTACGCTTCGCGGAATTGACTCGCCCGTTAAGGCTGACGTATCCACGTCTGCCGTACCAAGAGTGATAATAGCATCGGCAGGTACGCGTTCTCCGCTTTTTATTACCAGAATATCTCCTGCTTCTACGTCCTCGGCATCAATCTCTTTTTCTTCACCGTTCACGAGAACTGTTGCAACGTCGGGACATATATCCATTAACGCTCGGATTTTATTTCTTGACGCGCGAACGGCTTTATGCTCAAACGCTTCGCCTATAGCAAAAAAGAGCATAACGGCAACCGCCTCGCTCATTTCTCCGAGAACGAGAGCGCCGAGTGAGGCTATTGACATCAAGAATTTTTCATCAAGAAAATCTGCTCTGGCAATTCCCTTCACTGCGTCAATAAATACCTCTAAGCCACACACTAAAAGAGCCGTGACATAAAAAGCCGCGGATAGAAGCGAGAAATCAAGAGCTCCGAAAAGAAGCGCGGTGGAAAATAAAACCGCACCGCCCGTTATCTTGAATTTTGAGTTTTCAAAAAGCTTTAATGGGTTCATTTTTCTATCTTCACGTTTTTATCAAACGCCTTTGCTTTTGCCGAAAGAATCTCGTAAAGCTCATTTTCGGAAAGAGTTGATTCAACTGTGAGCTTTTCGGAAAGGAAGTTGATTTTTGCTAAATCTACTCCTTCGCATTTTTCCATTATAGCGGAAAGTTTCGCTGCGCAATTTGGGCAATCAAGGCCTGTTATTGTGTACTTAATTTTCATATTTTACCTCCAAAATTATAACTTTAATTTACATTTAACTATTTTTTATTCCTGTATATGCTCTATCGCTTTTTCGATTATGTCTTTAACGTGCGCATCGGCAAGCGAATAAAATATGTGCTTGCCTTGTCTTTGAGAACGAACGAGGTCGGCATCTCTCAAAATCTTAAGCTGATGCGATACCGCCGAATCGGTCATTGATAACGCTTCGGAAATTTCGCATACGCAAAGAGGATTATCGTCGAGAGCAGTGAGAATTTTCAATCTCGTTGGATCTGCAAAGTTTTTAAAAAAATCCGCAAGCAAAAACACTGACGAGCAATTTGAAAGCGCGGTTATCTTCTGTGCGCACTTCTCACCGCAAGCACTGCAAGATAGCTTGTTTTGATTCATTTTTAACTCCTTTTCATTTGAACATTTGAACAATCATTCAATTGTATTTTATCATATTTTCTGCTTACTGTCAAGCGTTTTTTCATAAGATTTTTACAAACAATCAGTTTTTTTATTACGTTTATTTCGTTTAAAACAAAAAGATGGCGAATGCTGATCGGTGTTCGTCATCTTTAATTTGTTTACTTATACAAATTCTTATTTTTCGGTAACAGTTTAATATTCAATATCCGACAAGAAATCATCTATTTTCAGCGCAGGAATTGCTAAAACGAAGTCCTTATTTTCTGCGTTGAGATTTACAGTTGCGTATATTATTCCTATGAGCTTTAAATTCTCATCAAAAACAGCTCCGCCCGAAGAACCGTGGTCTGCGTCTCCGTCTATCCAGAGAACCTCAAACTCCACAGCGCTTTTATCACCGCTTCCATTGCTCGTATCAACGTTTGAATACCAAGCAACGTCACCAAGAGCTACAGTATTATACTTTCCGTTAGGAGCGCTTACCATAACTACTCTCTCGTTTTCGTTTGGAATTCTTACATCAAATTCAGCAACTCCTAACTCAACGTCCTTTATACGCTTAATTTTAAGTACCGCCAGGTCGTATTTCGGATCGTTTTTAATAACCGCAGCGGTGTACTGATTGCCGTACACGTCATAAACGTAGTGATGGGGCTTTAAGTTTCCGCTTTGGTAGCTGACAACGTGACTGTTTGTAAGCGCGTAATAGTATGTTTCATCGCTTCTGTAAACAACGCCGCTTCCCTGGTTTGATGAGCTAAGGCTTGAATAGCTCATTACCTTAACACAACTTGTAGAGGCTTTTTCCGAAACATCGGAAAGAAAGTATTTATAGTCAAAATCCCATTTTGCATAAAGGGTTACGCTATTCGAAAACCCTTTGCTGAAATCATAAAAATTAGTGCAATCACGGTCGGTACACCAGCCAACGAACTCAAATCCTTCTCTGGTGGGCTCTTTTAACGTAAGCGTTCCGCCCGAAGAAACGGTGAAAACCTCATCATCTCGCCCGTCGCCAAAAACGCACGTTACTTTATATTCCAAGTTTACACTCTCGCCCACACTCGTATTGGCGCAAGACGAAACGAACAAAAGCGCTAAAAACGAAACAGCGAGAAGCATTTTCTTAATTATGCTTTTCATATTTTCTCCTTTTTAAGAGGCTTTTTCCTATCCATTATATCAAACGAGGCTTGGCTTTGCTATAGCTTTTTTGTAAATTTACAAAATCTTTTCATTTTTATTATTATTTATTAGCAAAAGCGAGCGGAAAATATTATATAATATGTCTATATAAAATTTTACTGTCAACTCGGAGGTCGAATGAAAATAGGAATTTTCAAACGTTTTATTGCGCTTTTCCTTGCATTAACGGTACTTTTTTCGCTTTGCATAACACTCGTCGCTTGCAACGCGGGAAGTGATAGCGCCAAGCCGAATCCTTTTGAACCGGATAACTCTCTTAATAGCGGAAGTGATAACGGCTCAAATGCCGACACGGGCAGCATTACCATTCCAAGCGACAAGGACTACGGAAGAGAAGCCACTGATTTTGATAAAATCGAATATGTCAAGCCGGATTTTGATGCTATTATTGCAAAGCTTCGCGAGGTAATTGACGCTATTGAGAAAAACGAAATATCCTTCGATGACCAAATCGCAATGATAGTTGATCTTGAAAAGGATTACAGTAACATTCTTACGATGAGAACGCTTGCGGATATTAACGTTGCAAAGAATTCGGCATCCGAATACTGGATGAGTGAATTCGAATATATAAACGGAAGCTTCCCGCTTTTGACGAGCATTATCGAGGATATGTACGTTGCGGCGGCAAACTCCGTGCATGCAGAAAACTTTGAGGACGAGTATTTCGGCGACGGACTAATAGAAGAATACAAGGGTGGAGGAAAATACACAGACGAGCTTGTTGCGCTATTTGAAAAGGAAGAGGCACTTGAAGCTGAATACACCGCTATTTCAACCTCCGATGAATATAGCGCAGAAGAGCTCAAAAGTAAAAAAACGGAGATTTTTATAGAACTCGTAAAGGTACGAAGAAAAATAGCCGATGAGCTTGGCTACAAGACGTACGCAGAACACGCGTACGAAACTCTCGGCAGAGATTATTCGGCGGATAAGGCTTCAAAGCTGCTTGACGATATTTGCGAATATATACTTCCTACCTACCAAATACTCAGCTATACAACTCTTGCAAAATACGTTTACCAAGACGGAAGCGTAACACCGAGCTATCTTGCAATTTCATCGCTCGTGAACAACTCTCTTGAAATCGTTACGTTATTTGACGAGAGCTACAGAGATATTTTCTGCTATATGCTCCAGCACAATCTATTCGACATTAACGAAAAGAAGCCGAACAGAAACGATGGTGCTTTCGTGACATATCTTGAAGATCAGGATTCACCTTATCTTTTCGTTAGCGCAAGCAAGGATATAACAGATTATGCGACACTTATTCATGAATTCGGTCATTTCATAGACGCGTATATAAATTACAATTCGGATGCGTCTATTGATCAAAAGGAAATTTCATCACAAGCGTTTGAGTATCTTTCTTTGACTCGAATGGATAAGATTTTATCCGAGAGTGATATGCGCTATCTTTCGGAGGTGCAGATGCTCAATGCTCTTATGACGCTTATATTCCAAGGATTTTACGCGAAGGCAGAAGAGCTTATCTATGCTCTTCCTTACGAAGAGATTACCAAGGAAAATCTTGACGCTGCGGTTGTAAAAGCCGCCGAAGCCTTCAGTCTTAATACAAAATATATGAACGATATTTCGGCAATATTTATTACGCACACGTTCCTCTACCCCTTCTACGTTCAGTCATACTGCACCTCGCTCATTCCCTCGCTTGAAATCTACTTTATGGAAATCGAAAACAAGGGCGCAGGTTTTGAGGCTTACAAGGAGCTTATTGACAGAAACGGCGAAGACTTCACGCTTGAAGAAGCTCTTGAGGATGCCGGAATTGCCTCTCCCTTTAAGGATGGCATCATCCTTGAGCTTGCAGGCAAAATCCTCTCCTACGTTAATACGGGTACGCTTCCCGAGAAGAATGACGACGGCCTTGAGGGAGTTGCGTAAGTATATAGATTTGTAAATCTGATTCATTTATATCACATTAGATTATATCTAATTTATTTTGTGCAAAAAACAAACGGTTGCTCACCGATAATAGTTGGGCAACCGTTTTTATTATTCATTTTATTCTTCGATATATTGTTATTCGTTGTTTGTTATTTATTTTTTCTTCTGGATACAATTCTCATACGCTTTGCGTTAAGCGTTAATTTTGAGGTTTCACGTAGCGAGGTCGAAAGCTTTTGGAGGCTTAAAGCGTTTTGTTTTTCTCAAGCAAATAGCGGTCACGCTGGGTTGTGAACAGATGCTTATACACACCGTCGAGCGCCATAAGTTCCTCGTGAGTTCCCATTTCCTTTATTTCTCCGCCGTTAAGCACGATGATTTTTCCTGCGGTAACCGCGCTGCCGAGTCTATGGGAAACGAAGACACTGATTTTGCCCTTTGAAAGCTCTGCAAAGCGGTTGAATACATCTTGCTCGGCGAGGGGGTCGAGGGATGCTGTGGGCTCATCCATTATGAGAATATCAGAATTTTTATAGAACGCGCGAGCAATTGAAAGCTTCTGCCACTGACCTCCTGAAAGCTCTATTCCCTTTTCGTCGAACATTCTCGTTAAGGGAGTTTCATAGCCAACGGGAAGCGCATTTATAAAGCCTTCAGCATTAGCATCCGAAGCGGACTTTTTAATATCCTCAATGTTAACTTCTCTTCTTACGTCACCGAAGCGGATGTTTTCGCTTACCGTATCTGCATACTTTCCAAAGTCTTGGAATATGATTCCGTACATATCGTAAAGAGCTCTAACGTCATATTCGCGTATATCGTATCCGTCGAGCAAAATCACGCCGCTCGTTGGATCGTAAAGTCGCATAAGCAATTTAAGAAGAGTTGTTTTTCCCGCACCGTTAAGTCCAACAAGGACTACAGACTCGTCTGTTTGCAACGTTAAGTTTACATTTTTGATTATTTCTCTCTTCGAACCGGGATATTTAAAGGTAACGTCCTTAAATTCTATAACGTGGTTGGTATGACGGTTTGGTATGCGAGGTTCGGTTTTGGTGGGCTTGATAGTAACCTTTTCTTTCATAAAATCGAGCATATTTTCGATAAAGAGAGTTCCCTCGTAAATCGTTGCGGTTGAGGCTACTATCGTTCCAACATAGGTCGTTATTGAAGTTAGGGCGTTAGTGTAAAGCGACCAGTCACCTATCACACCGCCATCAAATACTACGTTATATGCAACCCATACGAAGAGCAAGCCCGACGCAATAACATAGACAAGGCTCACGAGAACCTGCATAACACACTCGCGGAGTATCATTTTTCTCAAACCGCTATAGTATTTTTTGAAGGAGCTTCTGTATTTATCTTCAAGAGTGTCCGAAAGTCCGAGCATCTTGATCTCTTTAACCATATCCTTATTCGTCACAAGAGATGAATAATAGTTCATTTCTCTTCTCTCTTTAGAGTGGCGGCGGATATACTTGAAATTGCGATTTCTATAGTAATAATTTACCACGGCTCCGGGGATAGATGCTAAAATTATGATTATCGGAGCGATTGGGCTGAGCGTTGCGAGAACTACGATAAACGAAATAACGCTTATAAATCCGCTGATAACGTGGAATGTTGCCGAAAGGATATGTATTGGTCGCATTCCCGCCTCGCGAGTTGCGTTTTCAAGTCTTTCATAAAACGCGGGATCGTCAAACGAGCGCTGATCGACCTCTTTGGCTTTTGCCATAATTTTGAGGCGAATGTAATTTACAACAAGCTCTCCCGCAATCGCGGTAACGCAAGTGTTAACCTTACCAAGCACTCTTTTCAAGAACAGATATATTATTTGCGCTACGAAAAGAAAAATTATGGGACTTAAGGTATCGAATACGTTTGATATAATCTGCGTGCCCTTAACGACGTTCGACGAAATCAAATCGGCTACTCCGTTTAAAAGATCACGGCTTATGTATGCGCCGACTACGGGAAGCAATCCGTCAAGAACGCAGAGCGCGCACATTGCAACAAGCACCTTCGGAGAGGCTTTCCACACTATTGCGATTATGTAGAAAAGCCTTGAGAAAAATGCTTTCATTCTATTTATGAGTCCTTTTGGCATAGGTCTTTTTACAGTTTCTGCCGAGGCTCTGTTGTCTTTATTTCCAGACATAAATTATTCCTTTTTACAATACTTTATTTGTTCAAATTTTCAACTGCATAAAGTATATCACATTTATCGCATAATTTCAATAGATAGCGAAAAAAGTTTGACCTCTTTGTAAAATAGTATTTTGTTTATGAATTTATTCCGTAAGTTTTTTGATTTTTTCGCAAAGCCTACATTAAAATCAAAATATAATGGTGATTTTTTATGAAACCTCAACAAAAAACTTTTTCAACTTTGTTAGTTTTGTCAATGGATTTTTATGTAATATTTATGTTAAAATAAAATACGTTAAAATTTTAACCCTTTATGCAGCGTAACATAACGGATTAATTGCTCATAAAGGGTATTTTTGGGACTTTTAAAGAAAAAGCACTTAAATTAACCAACTTTTGTTGCATGAATATACTATCTAATGCAGCGGCTACATTTTTGATTGGAGTAAGCTTATGAATTTACCAAAGGCGAGCGAGCTTTTTGATTTCTCACATACTATTGCAAAGGAGATTTTCGAGGGATGCGAATATCCCTTTGAGGCGCTTCCTAAAATTAAAGATTTCATTGTTAAAATCTCACAAACTCTTCCCAAAGATGAGTACACCGAAATATCAGAAGGAGTTTTCGTTGCAAACGATGCGAAAATTTCGGATAAGGCTACTATACTTCCCCCTACCATTATAGGTCACGGCACTGAAGTGCGCCCCGGTGCATTTATTCGCGGTTCGGCGCTTATCGGTGACGGAGCTGTTATCGGAAACAGTACCGAAATCAAGAACGCTATTATCTTTGACGGCGCGCAACTCCCTCATTACAATTACGTTGGCGATTCTATCCTCGGCTACAAATCTCACCTTGGAGCAGGCGCGATTATCTCCAATTTCAAGCTCGACCATTCGAGCGTAAACGTTAAAATGGGTGAGGAAAAAATGAACACCGGACTTCGTAAGTTTGGCGCTTTGATGGGTGATTTTGCCGAGTCGGGATGCAACAGCGTTATCAATCCCGGTACTATTATCGGAAGAAACACTATCATTTATCCCTTAACCCCTCTTCGCGGAGTAATTCCCGAAAATTCAATTGTTCACAACGATGGAACAATTGTTAAAAAACACTAATTCAATAAAAATATTATTTCGTTTAATTTTACTGTTTTGCAACAGAAAGGGCTTTATATGAGAAAACTTTTCGGCACGGATGGCGTACGCGGTATCGCAGGAGAATTCTTATCCTACAATCTCGCTGAATCAATAGGATTTGCGCTTGGAAAAATACTTTGTGAGGAAGGAAAAGAAAATCCGCGTGTCTTAATAGGAACGGACACGCGAGAATCGCGTATATTCTTGAAAGAGGCTATTGCAAAGGGACTTTCAAGAATGTCCTCGATATGCTACGATGCGGGTGTTGTTTCAACCCCTGCCGTTGCTTACGTTACGAGAACCGAGAATTTCGATGCGGGTGTTATGATTTCCGCTTCGCATAACTCTTACGAATACAATGGAATTAAAATTTTTGGCCCTGACGGATTCAAGCTCACCGATGAAGAGGAGGAGCGTATTGAGGAGCTTATTTTCTCAGAACCTACTCCCGACACAGAGTGCGAAATAAATCTTATTTCTTCCGATGAATTAAAGAACAAATACGCAGACTATCTTAAGTCTTATATAGGCGTTGATTTATCCGATATTAAGGCAGTTGTAGACTGCGCGCACGGCTCCGCTTACTCTACCGCAAAGGAAATTTTCGAAAGCGCGGGACTTAAGGCAGAATACATAGGATGCGAGCCCGATGGCGTTAACATCAACCGCGGCTGCGGCTCAACTCATCTTTCGCTTCTTAAGGAAAAGGTTCTTGCAAACGGAGCTGACATTGGTCTTGCATTCGACGGAGATGCGGACAGATTCCTTGCTATCGATGAAAAGGGCAACGAGGTTGACGGCGATTTCGTTATGGCAATACTCGCTCTTTCGTTAAGAGAAAAGGGCAAGCTCAATTCGGATACTGTTGTTGGAACTGTTATGTCTAACTACGGCTTCTCGAAATTCGCAAAGGACAATTCACTTAATTTCGTAGCTACGAAGGTTGGCGACAGATACGTGCTTGAGGAAATGGAGAAAATGGGCTATTCCCTCGGCGGCGAGCAATCCGGACACGTTATTATAAGAGAGGCTGCTACAACCGGTGACGGACAGCTTACCGCAATATATCTTCTTTCAAGACTCGCAGAAACCAAAAAATCTCTTTCGGAGCTTGCTTCGGTCATGCAGAAGTATCCTCAACACATGGTTAACGTTACCGCCGATGCTGACGGAAAACGCGCGTTCCGTGAAAACGAAGAGATAAAGGGCATCATCGCCAATGCGGAAAAGACACTCGGCGCAACGGGAAGAATTCTCGTTCGTCCTTCGGGAACAGAGCCTGTAGTTCGTATCATGGTTGAAAGCATGGATGCGGATATGACCGTTTCTCTTTGCGAGGACGTTGCAAATAAGATTAAAGAAATTTTAGCTTCAATCTAATTTTAATAGATAAAATGACAACGTTATTCTTTTGATGCGCGTTGTCATTTTTCATTTTGCGCTGTTTATTTTATTTCTTTTCCTTTTTATATTGAATTTTTTTTTAATTTGTTATACAATATACGAAAAGGAGTTTACTATGCGAATACTTATAGTTGAAGACGAGAGACATCTTGCAGATGCCATATCGGAGATAATAAAAAGAGAAAAATACCTTTTCGATACTGTTTATGACGGAGAAGAGGCTTATCATTACGCTTCGAGCGGAATATACGATTGCATTATACTTGACATAATGCTCCCGAAAATTAGCGGAATTGAAGTTTTAAAAAGACTTCGCAGAGAAAAAATTTCAACGCCTATTCTTCTTTTAACCGCAAAAAATTCGATAAGCGACAAGGTTTTGGGACTTGATGCGGGGGCAGACGATTATATGACGAAGCCCTTTTCTACCGAAGAGCTTCTGGCAAGAATAAGAACGCTCGCAAGACGCCGCGGAGAAATAATTCCAAACGAACTTTGCTTCTCGGACACTGTGCTTGTAACCGATGAATCGGAGCTTAAATCCGCGCTCACCGGAAAGAGCATAAGACTTAGCTTCAAGGAAGCGGAAATAATGAAAATCTTTATGTCGTCCCCGAAAAAGATAATTCCCAAAGATGAATTTATCGTCAAGGTTTGGGGATACGATTCCGATGCTACGGATAACAACGTTGAGGCATACATATCATTCCTTCGCAAAAAGCTTTTGTTTATCGGCTCGTTATGCCAAATATCGTCCGTTAAAAAACTCGGATACAGAATTGAGGAAATACAATGCTTAACAAACTCAAACGAAAATTCATAGCTCTCAATATCGTTTGCGTTACTATCATACTTGCTCTTGTTTTTGCGGCTATATGTATAGTTACATACCGAACGGAGAGAGAAAACGTTATAAGAGAGCTTCATCTTGCGACTGAAAAAATCGTCTTTTCCGAAAATCGAGATGACAGCGCGGATATACTTTTTGGCAACGATGAGCCATCATTCCCTACCCTTACGTTTTTCACGGATAACTCGGGGACTATAATCGAAACGTACACGGACACAACACCGAGCGAGCCCAAGCCCGTACTCTCTGACGTCGCAAAAAGAATTACCGAAAGCGATAAAAGCGAAGGTATTCTTTTCGATTATTCGCTCGTTTTCGTGAAAGGGCAGATTGGCGGAAAAAGCTACGCTTCGATTACGTCACTTGAAATACTTACGGATAACGTTCAAACTATAACGAGAATATCCGGTATTATTCTATTCTCTTGCCTTGTGCTTTTCCTTGCGCTCAGTTATTTTTTGGCAAGCGTTGCAATTAAGCCGGTTAAAGATACTTGGGACGGGCAAAAGCAATTTATCGCAGATGCTTCTCACGATATGAAAACGCCGCTCACCGTTATTCTCGCCAACACCGAGATAATTAAATCTCACGGCGTCAACATTGAAGATGCAAATAAATGGCTATCATCAACTAAATCGGAAGCGGAAAGAATGAAAAGGCTCGTTGACAGTATGCTCGAGCTTTCAAGCACTGAGGTATCCGACGTTAAAATCATTCTTTACGATACGAATTTAAGCGAAATATGCGAGCGTACTGCTTTGCAGATGGAGGCGGTTGCCTTTGAAAAGAGCGTGGAAATCAAAAGCCATTTTGAAAACGGAATTTTCATCAAAGGAAACGAGGACAAGCTTTCAAGACTTTTGCACATTCTTATTGATAACGGCATAAAATATTCACTTCCAAATTCCGCGCTTTTCGTTACTCTTGAACGCGGAAGAAGATTTGCAAGGCTTTCCGTAATAAACAACGGCACGTACATTAAAAACGAAGACATTCCCCATCTTTTCGAAAGATTTTACAGAGGTGACAAGGCGCGCGGCGGCGGTGACGGATTCGGGCTCGGTCTTGCTATCGCGAAAAATCTCACCGAAAGTATGGGCGGTACTATTCGGGCGGAAAACAGAGAAGGCGTTGGCGCAGTTTTCACGGCAAGCTTCCCTTTGAGCGAAAGACTTTTAGCAAAAATTTTCTATCAGCGCCGCTCGGGAAAGAGAATGTAAAGTCATTTTATAATCGAAACGTTAAATCGGTTTATTTGATTTTATCAAAATTTATTTTTATAATGCGTTTACTTTTTTATAAAACGGTGCTATACCGTTCTTACCAGATTTAGAAAGGACCATAAAAAATGAAAAAACTAATATCTATTTTACTTATTCTTACTCTTACTTTTTCTTTAACCGCTTGTGACTTCAGCTTGGACGATTTAAAAGAGAAAATAGGTATCAAAAAAGACGATGATAAGGAAAGCTCTGTAATTCAACTTAAGCTTTGGACAAGCGAAACAACATATATAACAGCCCAAGGTGACTCTTACTGTATCTCAAAAAATGAGTTCTGGGAGCCCGGTAGGACGTCCGTTTACTACCTTTCTGTAAAAAATACCGGCGCTTTCGATTTAAAACACTCGATTGCTCTCAACGCTTATGATATCACAAATAATATTCACGAGACTATACTTTACACGATATTACCCGGAACTACATACGGTGAAATCAATTCGCCGCCAAATAGCAAGGATCTCGAAAACTATCATTATATTCTCGAAGGTACAACCTGTACAGACTTGTCAAATATGACGCTTAAATCCGGAGAGGAGCTTTTCTTTGCAATTCTCCTTCACATGGACACAAATTCAGGAAACCAATACTATGACGGTAAGATTAAAATAGACGTTCAGATATCCGCAAAGCGTTACAAAGCCGATACAAACAACTCGGGAAACAATATCAACTCGAATGACGGTCCTATCGAGGGACCTTTGATTGATATTGAAGCGGACTAATTGCAAAAAATAAAATAATAAGAAAGTCCCCTTAATGAGGAAGTTAGCGTTAATATGCCGCTTCTCGTTAAGGGGTTCTTTTTTTAAATGTTTCTCTCTTTACGGCTTTGCCGTACGTATTATAGAGTTAAACATAAAGTTTATTATATTATTAATTATATTATTAATTATATTTTTATTATAGTGGTCGGATTCCGACTGCTCATCGGTCGGATTCTGACTGCTCATCGGTCGGATTCCGACTGCTCATCGGTCGGATTCCGACTGCTCGGGGGCGAATTCCGACTGCTCGGGGGCGAATTCCGACTGCTTGATTGCTCAATCAACTACTGAAAAACTTTTTAATATTTTTTCTCTCTTTACGGCTCTGCCGTCGATATTACAAATTTAAATACAAAGTTTACCGTGTTATTAATTATATTTCCATTATAGCAGTCGGATTTCGGCTACTCAGCGGTCGGATTGCGGCTGCTGATTTACTTAGTTTTAACAGTTAGGATCTAAGACTGAGACTTTAGATTGTCTTTCTCACGATTATCGCAACGTCGCTAATGCTTTGGGTATTAGTTTTTATCTGAATACGATTTATAGAAAATTGCCGTGGGAAAAGAGAGGCTCTTTGCCTTCAGCGAGCGTCATTATGCCGTAACTCCCTTCTCTTGCGCCTACACTCCCCGGATTGAATAAATAGAACGGCTTTTCTTCTTCGCTGAAATACTCTGTGGCGGGAATATGGGTGTGACCGTAAAGAACTATATCCGCATTCTTATCGCGAGCGAGCTTTTCAAGTCCTGCGGTGCCGTACTTTGCTCCGTAGAGGTCACCGTGAGTATATACTATTCTCTTGCCCGAAATTTCAATTTCTGCGGTCTTTTGAACTATATAGTCGAGTGCAAACATACGCATATCGCAATTGCCTCTTACAGCCAAAAATTTAACGTTTGGAAATGCATATCTAACCTCGTCTATATCCGAAAGTCCGTCACCGAGAAAAAATACTATCTCGGCATCCTTATGCAAGTGAAGGGCGCGGGTTATATTATATGAGTAATTATGAGAATCCGAAAAAATCAAGCACTTCATTGTGTTATCCTTTACTGCTAATTTAGATAGTTGTGTTGTTTCACGATATGTGAGAATGTTTTTATTTACAATGGTATATTGACGAGCTAAATTGTCACCTTTTTTCACCCTTGCGAATAAAATTTTAAAGAAGGCGGGTTATATGCGATAGAAGATAGCCCAAAAATATACTTCTCGGGGGAAATATATGAAAATTGACAAAAATAAGCTCGATGCCATGCTTACGCTTTCAGATGAACAGTTATGGGCAGAAATACGCGCGGTTGCATGCGCAAAGGGCATAAATATGCCCGAAAAAACACCAAGCAGTTCAGAGCTTTGTAAGGTACGAAGCGCACTGAAGGATGCAGATAAATTGAGCCTTCCTTCTGCGATGCGACTTATAAACGATTTGAAAAGAGGCGATAAATAATGGGAGAAAACCAAGATATTTCTAAAATTATCGGAATAATTATGGAAAATCCGGATATAATTGAAAAAATCAAAAGTCTTGCACAAAATGACAGTCAAAATGCAGACAATTTAAAAAACGATGAAAGCATCGTTGTAAATGCAAATTCGAGCTCAGCTGAAAGCACAACGTCCACCGCGGAAGTGGTTGCTATGCAAAAAACACAGAACAAGAAAAGACGGCGCGAATTACTTTCTGCTCTAAAGCCTTACGTTAAAAGTGACAGAGCGAAAGCAATAGACACTATGCTTTCGGTTATAGACGTTATTGACGTTATGAAAGAGAGGTAAACATGTACTCACAAAGTTACTTTCCTAACGGCAGAGACATCTCTTTACCAGACAACTACGACGGCACTGCGTTTTCCGAAAACACGCCTCAAAGCGAGGCAAGAATGCAAAAAATTGAAAGCGTAAAAAACGAAATTAAATTTTCGCCTCAAAACGATGAGGGCGAATACAAGTGCGAATGCGAGAATGAAAAATACGAAGAGTGCTTGTCAAAAAGCGAAGGCGAGCGAGGCGGATTTTTAGGTATAGATTTTAAGGGTATATTCGGCTCGCTATTCTCGGGAAGCAAGTTATCGTCTTTTATTCCGAAAGACTTCGGAATTGAGGAAATTCTGATAATAGGAATTGCTTTGTTTTTGCTTTTTTCACCCGAGCGAGACATAGAATGCGCACTGCTGCTTTTGGCGTTGTTTTTCATAAAATAGCGCTATTTGTCAATTATTATTTACATTTGTAAACGGTGAAGACCTATTTTTAGACTCTTCACCGTTTTTTAATTAAAGTTTTTGTTATACTAAACAAATTCTCAAGCGAGAGAATTTTCTAAAACAGAGAGAGCTGGTTGGTTTCGGTCAAGCCGTCAAGCACGTGGTTTCTGCGAAGAAGCTCTACTATGGTTTTAGATATTCCCGCGCCTTCTCGAAGCTGCTGTATCGAGAATATATCGGGATTGTTTTGCATGGTTTCAACTATTTTTTCTGCAGCGGTATCTCCAAGTCCGGGCAGAGAGTTAAACGGCATTCTGATTCTGCCGTTTTCTGGAAGAAATGCCTTCGCATCAGATTTATGAAGATTTACGCCGAGGAACTGAACGCCTCTTGCGAGTGCTTCTCTTACAAGCTGCATAGTTGAGAGCATTTCGTTGTCCTTCTGCGTTGACTGACCTTCCTGCTTCTTCTTTTCAAGCTCGTTTATGCAATCGCTTACGGCGCGGTATCCTCCGCCTACTATTTCAGCGTTAAATCCGCCCGGAGCAACTGTAAGAAAGGCTGCGTAGAATTCCATAGGATAGTATATTTTGTACCAACAAAGACGAATTGCAGACATTACGTAAGCTGCAGCGTGAGCCTTCGGGAACATGTATTTTATCTTTTTGCACGAGTCCATATACCAATCGGGAACGCCATGCTCTCTCATCATTGCTTCCCAATCGGGAGTAAGTCCTTTTCCCTTTCTTACGCTCTCCATAATTTTGAAGGCGGAAGAGTTGTCAAGACCGTATCTGATAAGGGTGTTCATTATATCGTCACGGCATCCTATAACGTTCGATATATCACAAATACCGTTCTTTATAAGCTCGTCTGCATTGCCGAGCCAGCATCCCGTTCCGTGAGTAAGTCCCGAAATCTGAAGAAGGTCAGCAAAATTCTTCGGTTGCGCATCTATAAGTACCTTTTGCAAGAAGCTCGTTCCCATCTCGGGAATTCCAAACGTACCTATTTGAACTCCGCCTATATCCTCGGGGGTTATTTTAAGGGGAGCTGTGGAATGGAATAGCTCATACACTGCGCGGTCGTTCATTTTAACGTCAAGAACGTTCGTATTCGTGTATTTTTCGAGCATCTTATACTTGGTAGGCATATCGTGGCCAAGCTCGTCAAGCTTCAGTATCGTATCGTGAAGATATGAGAACTGATAGTGCGTTGTTATTATATCGGAATTTGGGTCATCCGCGGGGTGCTGAACGGGAGAGAAATCGTATATTTCATATTCGGTCGGCACAACTATGATTCCGCCGGGGTGCTGCGAGGTGGTTCTCTTAATTCCTACCATCTGCGTTACCATATAATCAACTTGGGCGCGAGGAATCGCAATTCTCTTCTCTTCGAGGTATTTATTTACGTATCCCCAAGCGGTTTTATCCGCAAGAGTACCGATTGTTCCTGCGCGGAACACGTGTCCTTCACCGAAAAGCTCTTCGGTATATTTATGTACTTTACCCTGAACGTCACCCGAGAAGTTAAGGTCTATATCGGGGGATTTATCTCCGTAGAATCCAAGGAACGTTTCAAAGGGAATATCGTGGCCGTCCATTATAAGAGGCTCTCCGCATTCGGGGCAATTCTTATCGGGAAGGTCAAATCCCGAGCCGACGCTACCATCGGTAAAGAACTCTGTATGACGGCACTTTGGGCATCTGTAATGAGGCGGAAGTGGGTTAACCTCGGAAATTCCCGACATCGTCGCAACGAACGATGAGCCAACCGAGCCTCTTGAGCCTACGAGATAACCAAGGCTCTCGGAATATGCAACGAGCTTTACGGCAATCATATAAAGCACGGCGAATCCGTTTTTGATTATCGAATCAAGCTCTCTTGAAAGTCTTTTTTCAACAACCTCGGGCAAAACGTCGCCATACCAAGCGTGCGCTCTTGACCAGCAAGACTCGGTAAGTTCTTCTGCTGCTCCCGGAATATCGGGCTCGTATCTACCCTCGGGAATGGGTCTTATTTTTTCACACATATCCGCTATCTTATTCGGATTTGTGATTACAACCTCTTCGGCTATATCCTCGCCGAGATATGAGAATTCTTCAAGCATTTCTTCGGTAGTTCTCATAAAGATGGGAAGAGGCTTATCCGCATCGGAGAACTTCATTCCCGCAAGAATGATTCTTCTGTATATTTCGTCCTCCGCATTCATAAAGTGCGCGTCGCAAGTGGCACAGGTGGGTTTTCCAAGCTTCTTTCCAAGCTCGTATATTTTTCTGTTTATTTCTCTTATTCCGTCATCGTCGGCAATTTTGCCTTCATCTACGAGGAATCTGTTGTTGCATGTGGGCTGAATTTCAAGATAATCGTAGAATGAGGCAATATCCTCTATTTCCTGCTCGCTTCGTCCGTCAAGTATAGCGCGGTAAAGCTCGCCCGCTTCGCAGGCAGAGCCTATTATGAGTCCTTCCCTATACTGTTCAAGAACCGATTTAGGAATTCTGGGCTTCTTTTTATAGTAGTTAAGATAACTGAATGAAACAAGCTTATAGAGATTTTTAAGTCCTTCCTTGTTCTTCGCAAGTATTATCATATGATACATCGGAAGCTGCAACGGGTCGGATCTTTCACTCATCAAGCCAAGAAGATGCTTAAAGGTTACAACGCCCTCACTCTTAAGTCTTTTCTGCATTTCAAAGAATATTTTAGCGAGTGTTTCGGCATCGTCTGACGCTCTGTGGTGATGGAAATCTTCAAGCTTATAGTATTTAGCGATGGTATCAAGCTTGTGATTCTTTATATCGGTGTTGAGATATTTCGAAAGTCCGACAGTATCGAGATAGGAATTCGTGAAAGGAACACCGACTCTCTCTGCAGCTACTCTTATAAATCCAACGTCGAAGTTCGCATTATGCGCAATGAGCATTCTATCGCCCGCAAAGTCGAGGAATTTTTTAAGAGCTTCCTCTTCTTTAGGAGCGCCCTTTACCATTTCGTCAGTAATTGAAGTAAGCTTAGTTATTTCCTCAGATATATGCTCCTCGGGATCTACGAATATATTAAATACTTCGAGTATTTCACCGTTCTTTATTTTGACCGCACCTATTTCTATTATTTTGCAGGTACGGTTGGAAAGTCCTGTAGTTTCAAGGTCGAAAACTATCATTTCGTCTTCAAACGCGGGATAGCGCGAGCCGAAAATACATCTTGCAGTATCGTTAACGAAGTAAGCCTCCATACCGTAAAGTACCTTTAGGTCGCTGTTTCCGCTCTTCTCAAGCGCAAGCATTACTTCGGGGAAGCCCTGCACGTTTCCGTGGTCGGTGACGGCAACCGCTTTATGCCCCCATCTTATTGCAGTGTTAATAAGGTCGGCGGGATTTATAAGTCCGTCCATCTGCGACATATTGGTATGTAAGTGAAGCTCTACTCTCTTTTTCTCTGATTTATCCTCTCTGTATTTACGCTTAATTTTCATCATAGATTTAAGCGAGAGGAAAAGCTCGTTCGTAAATTTATCGTTCATCGGGCGAGCACAAACAGCAACGTTAGTACCGGGTTTTACGCCTTTCATAAAACCTGATTCCTCGGGAGGTAAACTTTTCTTTACATAAATACCCGATGCGCCGTCAGATATGCCTATATTGACAGTAACTCTATCGCCCGCTCGACTTTCTTTAATTTCGGCAAAAAATACAGTTCCGAGGAATATTCCCTGCCCTTTTATATCCTTGGCATCGGATATAAGTGACGGTTCTGTTATCTCAAAGGGCTCTCCGTAAATTACCTCTGCGCCCTCGGTGGAATAGATAGTGCCTCCTCTTTGGAAAACGGTATCGGATATATCGAGACTGACTCCCGTTGCGGCAGAAATTCCGTCTTTTTTATCGAAATCGTAATGGGGGTCTTTTTCTCTGGCAATAGCTTCCTCACGTTCCTTTTGAGCGCGGATTTCCTCAAATACTTTTTCACGGTTCTCGATTTCAACGCGTTTAATCGTATTCTGCTTTCTTTCTTCAATAAGCCTCATACGCGCTTCTGCGCCACCGCCCTCGGTTATTAGGATTTTACGCTCGATACCGTATCTGCTTCTCAAAATGTTTGAAAGAACGGCCTCGGTATTAGCACCTTTAACAAAATTGACTCCACTCATAAAGTATGGAATTCCTACTGTTATCGTTTCTCCGTCATCTGCATACTCTGCTCCCGAGAAAAAACCGTTGGTTACCGCTCCGCAGAGAGCTGCCTCGGCAGCTATTTCCGAAAAATAGGCGATATTGAAGGTTGCCGGTGCAAAATGAGGAAGTATTTTAAATGATTCCGCGCCATAAAGAGTACGGCAATCGTCCTCAATTTCATATATAAGATATGCGTCCTTATGCTCGGAAAAAGATAGCTCTATTTCTACACGCATGGGCTCTTTTGTATATCTAAATACGGCTTTTTCTGCCGATTCGAGAAGCTCTTTTTTATCCTTTGTCGGCTTATATCTTGAAAAGACCTCTAAAAATTTCTTTTCCGCCATTTTGCTATCCTTTCCTTTTGGCGAGTTACATTTTCTTTATTTCTTCGATAAGCTCGCGCACTAAATTTTCTTCTTTAATTTTTCTTACGGTTTGTCCCTTTTTAAAGAGAAGTCCTTCACCGATTCCGCCCGCTATTCCTATATCTGCTTCGCGAGCTTCACCCGGGCCGTTAACCACACATCCCATAAGAGCTACCTTTATATTTTTATCCAAAATTCCTTCCTTTTCGGCAAGCTCTTCGAACTCGCGAAGCATAGGAATTAAATTAATTTTAGTTCTTCCGCAAGTGGGACAGGAAACTATATCAAGCCCCCGCTTTTCATATATATCGAGCGCGGATAGAATATGCTTTGCAATCTTTATTTCTTCACACGGGTCATCGGTTAACGATATTCTGACAGTATCTCCGATACCCTCTGCAAGAAGCGTTCCGACTCCTATTGAGCTTTTAACCACCGCTCTTTCTCTTGCGCCCGCTTCGGTAACACCGAGGTGCAAGGGATAAGTAGTCTTATTGGCAAGAATACGGTTTGCTCCAAGCATATTCGTAACGTTTGACGCTTTTACAGATATAGCTATATCCACGAAATCAAGCTCCTCTAAAAGTGATGCGTGATAGATGGCACTTTCGGCAAGTGCTTCTGCGGTTGGAGAGGTATATTTTTCAAGTATATGCTTTTCGAGCGAGCCCGAATTAACGCCTATTCTTATAGGCAATCCGTAATACTTACACGCCTTTACAACCTCGGCAATCTTTTCTTTACTGCCGATATTTCCGGGATTTATTCTTATTTTATCTGCGCCCATACGCGCGGCTTCAACGGCAATTTTATAATCAAAGTGAATATCCGCAACGAGAGGTATTTTCACTCCCATTTGCTTTAAAGCCAAGAAGGTTTTACAGGCTTCAACGTCGGGCGCGGTTAGACGAACTATATCGCATCCTATAGCTTCAAGCCTTTTGATTTGAGCGTATGTTGCATCTATATCGTGCGTATCGGTGTTCGTCATCGACTGTATGGTAACGTTAGCATCTCCGCCTATCGCGGTTGCTCCAACGTATATTTTTTGGCTTTTTCGTCTTATTTCATTGTAATTCATAAGCTTTTTCCTTTGTTTGACGCGTTATGCGTTCTTTTAGCTTATACGAGCTGAATTATATCCTTAATTAAAACTATGAAGGACAAGCCGAGCAAGAGCGAGAGTCCTATCGCGTTTATCATTCCCTCAACCTTTGCAGGAAGTTTTTTGCCCGTTATCATTTCTATAAGAATAGTGAATATTCTTCCTCCGTCAAGCGCGGGAATAGGAAGAAGGTTCATTACTCCGAGGTTGATGCTGATAAGAACGGTTATATATAATAATGAAAGGAATCCCGATTTTACTGCAGATCCAATTGCCGAGGATATTCCAACGGGGCCCGAAACGGCAGCGAATGTATATCTTCCCGTTATCAAATCATAAATGGATTCCCAGCACATTCTTACGATAAGAGCTGATTTTCTGAACGAGTAGCGCATAACGGAGCCGAAGGTTTTATCAACTTTATTTACCTTGAAATCCATCACGCCAAAGCTCTGACCTTGCTCCTCTTCCACAGGAAATTCTACGTCTTCTACGAGGACTTCGCTGCCGTCACGAAGAACGAGAACGTCCACGGGTTCGTTGCCCTTACGCATTATTTCGTAAGAAAGCTCGTCGAGAATTTTAACGCGTTTTCCGTCTATTTTAAGAATTACGTCACCTTCTAGAAGCTTTTGGGAGCTTATGGTGCTCATTCCAAGCTCTTCCTCGGTGTAATACTGCGCAACTCTTGTATTTCCGATGTTTATAAACGACGTGAGAACTATCATAGCTAAAAATCCCGCTACGATATTGACTGTTGCGCCTGCGGCGGTGATTATAAATCTCTGCCAAGCGGGCTTTTTGCCGAAGGTGTTGGGGTCGAGCGCGTATTTATCCGCTTTGGACTCTTCTCCGTTATAATCGGGCTCTTCACCGTCGTTTTCCGTTTTTTCCGTTTGCTCAGAAGAGCTTGGGGCGGTATTATTGTACTCTCCGTTTTCACCGGGCATAGCTACGAATCCACCTATGGGCAAGAGGGATATGCTATATCTTATTCCTGTTTTTTTAGATACCCAAGTAACGAGGCGAGGTCCCATACCTATGGAAAATTCCTCTATAGTTACGTTGAATATTCTTGCGGTTATATAGTGGCCGAACTCGTGAATGAATATCAAAAAGCCGAACACCAAAATTGAAATTATTGCTGTTGTCAAAGTTTTTTCTCCTTAAATTTGCGATAAGTTAAGTTTTTTGCTCATATTACGAGCTTCATATTTTACTTCAAGCTGTCAACGTACTCGCTTGCTACCGCTCTTGCGGCTCTGTCTGCCGCTATTATATCGTCAAGCGCGGTCGCGCTTTTTGCCGAAAGCATTTTTTCGAAAGTATAAAGAACGGTATCCGAAATAGCAGTAAAGCTTATTTTCTCATGCAAGAAGGCTTCTGTGGCAACCTCGTCAGCCGCGTTCATAACGGCACACATTCCACCACCTTCAAGATATGCTCTTTTTGCAAGTGCAAGAAGCGGAAAAGCTTCTGTATCAGGATCGGCAAATGTAAGCTTTCCAAGCTTTACGAGGTCAAGCTCATCGGATGCGCTCTCGCATCTTTCGGGATAATCTACCGCGTACTGAACGCACATTCTCATATCCGGAACGGAAAACTCGCCTATTACACTGTTATCAACATATTCTACTGCCGAATGCAATATGCTCTCTTTGTGAACAAGAACCTTAATTCTATCAGAGCTTATTCCGAAAAGATGAGCGGCTTCGACTATTTCAAAGCCCTTATTCATAAGAGTTGCAGAGTCCACGGTTATTTTTTTACCCATTTTCCATGTTGGGTGAGCGAGAGTATCACGGAGAGTTACGCGTGACAGCTCATCCTTCTTCTTTCCAAAGAACGGTCCGCCCGAAGCGGTGAGAAGAAGTCTTTTGACTTCGCTTGACTTTCCCGATTTAAGCGACTGAAAAATTGCCGAATGCTCACTGTCAACAGGAAGAATCTCGACACCGTTTTCTCTTGCTTTTTTCATAACTATATCGCCTGCGATAACAAGAGATTCCTTGTTTGCAAGCGCAAGTCTTTTTTTATTTTCAATTACTGCGAGTGAGGGCAAAAGTCCCGCCTCACCGAGAATGGAGTTTACTACCGTATCAGCTTCGCTCTCGGAAATTCCCGAAATTATTCCATCACTGCCCGAAAGCACCTTTATATTCGTATCGGAAAGGCGAAGCTTTAAATCCTTTGCGGCGCGCTCGTCTGCCATAGCTACTGCTCTGGGATTAAATTCCCTTGCTACGCTTTCCGCCATTTCTGTATTTGCGCCCGCGCTCATAAAATCAACGCTATATCCTCTCGCTCTCGCCACGTCAAGCGCTTGAGTGCCGACGGAGCCCGTTGCTCCGAGGATTGCAATAGTTTTTTTCATATTATACCTTAAAGTGTTTTTATCGTTGCACGAAAATTATAAAGCAATATTTTGCTTTTCCGCGCAGAGAACATATTCTTTCGGGCTGTCACTTATGCAACAGCCCGATGATGTAATTTCTAATTATTTACGCGAATGGTGTAAAGAGTAGCGTTATTACCATCGTAGCGCCGGAAACGGTAAGTATGGAATCAAATCTATCCATTATTCCGCCGTGACCGGGAAGAAGCTTGCCGTAATCCTTAACGCCTCTTTCTCTTTTCACAAGTGATGCAAAGAGGTCGCCTATTTGACCGACAACTGAAAGAATCGGAGCTGAAAGTCCGAGCACGAGATATTTCGGTTCAAAATCTGTTACGAGTGAAACTATCCAGCCGTAAAGGAGCATAAGAAGCGTTGTAAACACAATCGCTCCGATAGAGCCTTCAACGGTTTTCTTGGGGCTAACCTCGGGAATAAGTTTATGCTTACCGAAAAGTCTGCCCGTGAAGTATGCAAATATATCGCTTATCCAAGCGCCTATAAATACCATACCGAGATTTATTATACCAGCTTCGCCTACGTATCTTATAACAGAAAGAGCCGAGAAACAAGCGGTAATGTACATAACAAGCACAAATCCCGCGGAAAGCGATGCAAACTCTATCTTGCCTTTAGCAAATACCGCAACTACGAAAAGATATAACATCAAAACGAACATAATGAGCGCAAGGGCTATTATGAAGTCCGACGCCGACTTTTCCATAATCTCCGTCATTACGAATGATGCGGTTGGCATTGCAAAGGTTGCGATATACGCAGGTATCGCTATTAAATATTTTTTATCTAAATCGAATACCTTAAGCACTTCGTTTGCCGCTATAAGCGCAAGCACAGAAAGCGCTAAGGAATAGGCGATAGTATTCGAAAGCAAAAGCATTGCAACAAGTACTATCGTTATAAAAACAGAGGTTATAACTCTTGTTTTCATTTCTTTGAATCCTCCTTATCGAGCCCTCCGAAACGTCTGTTTCTCGTATAGAATTCTTTTACGCATTTTTCTATATCACTACGTCCGAAATCGGGCCAGAGAGTATCGAGTATCATATATTCGGAATACGCGCCTTGCCAAATAAGGAAGTTTGAAACTCTGAAATCACCGCCCGTTCTTATAATAAGGTCGGGGTCGGGCGTTCCTGCAGTGTACATTTCGCGAGAAAGATTCTCCTCGGTTATTGGAAGTCCCTTCTCGTTAAGCGTTTTTGCGGCATTAACGATTTCGGCTCTTCCACCGTAGTTTAAGGCAATATTACATACGAATTTCGCGTTTTTATTCATATTTTCTATCTCGATGCACTTCTCGCGAAGCTTTTCGGGAAGTCCGTTTTTATCACCTATAAATCTTACTGCAAGGTCGCTCTCGCTTTTAAGTCTGTCGGTATATATTTTGTCAACGTACTTATAAGCAAGATTCATTATAGCGTCAACCTCTTCCTTTGGGCGCTTCCAATTTTCAGTGGAAAACGCGTAAAGGGTAAGATACTTTACACCTATGTCACGAAAGACCTTAAGCACGTCCTCAATTATAGCTGCGCCCTTTTCGTGCCCCTTCGTTCGCGGGAGCAAACGGCGCTTTGCCCATCTGCCGTTACCATCCATAATAATGGCTACTGACCGGAGACGCTCGTCAGCCTTGATAATTTCATTTTCCTTCTTTAACATTGGCAAATTCCTTATCTTTGTTTGCTAAAATAAGAATACGGCAAACGAACATAATTCGCTGCCACATTCTTACGGATTTAATATTTCGCTAAATATGTACGGCGAAAATTAAATCTCCATTATTTCCTTTGTCTTTGCTGCGGTAATGCTGTCAATATCCTTAATGTACTTATCGGTGAGGTCCTGAATCTGCTTATCGCTAGTCTTTGCCTCATCCTCGGTCATCTCGGAGTTCTTCTTCATTGCCTTTGTCTTATCGTTTGCATCGCGGCGGATGTTACGAACTGCAACCTTTGCATCCTCGCCCATCTTTGCAACCTGCTTGGAAAGCTCTTTTCTTCTCTCCTCTGTCATAGGGGGGAAGGTAAGGCGAATGCACTGACCGTCATTCTGGGGATGGATTCCGAGGTCGGAGGTAAGAATGCCCTTCTCAATTCCCTTCATAGCGCTCTTATCCCAAGCAGTGATAACGATGGTTCTTGCATCGGTAACCTTGATTTCTGCGATGGAAGAAATAGCTGTGGGAGAGCCGTAGTAATCTACTTCGATTTTCTTAAGAACGTCGGGATTTGCTCTGCCCGCTCTGATGGTGGAAAGGTTATCCTTATAGGATGCGACTGTTTTAGTCATTTTGGATTCGTATTCTTTAGTTTCAAGCTTCATAATTGTTTCTCCTTCGTAAAATGAATGTATGTTTTTATTTTTATAATTTCTTTCAATCCGAAATTAATCGGGGGTTACCACAGTTCCGACAACCTCACCCTTAACAGCTTTCACTATATCGGAAGCGTCTGTAAGTCCAAAGACCTTAATGGGCATTCCGTTTGAAAGGCAGAATGCGGTTGCAGTTGCATCGAGAGCCTTAAGGTTCATTGCAAGTACCTCGGATGCCGCAATCTTCTCAAGCTTCTTTGCGGTTTTGTCTATTCTTGGATCTGCGGTATATATGTAATCAATATTTTTCGCCATAAGCATTGCATCTGCTCCGATTTCAGCTGCTCTTACCGCACCCGTGGTATCGGTGGAGAGGAACGGAATTCCAAGTCCTGCGCCAAATACGACGATACTTCCGTCTTCAAGATGCTTTACAGCGTCTTCAGCTCTGTAGTTTTCTGCGAAGGGTGACATGGGTACTGCCGTCATAACGTGCGCCGAGCCGCCCGCTCTTACTATCGCGTCCTTCATGCACACTGCATTTATTACAGTCGCAAGCATACCCATACGGTCTGCTTCTGTACGGTCCATTTCTCCGCCTTGTCTTCCACGCCAAATATTTCCTGCGCCGAGAACAACGGCTATTTCGTATCCTTCATTTACACACTGAACCAAAGCACCCGCAACCTCATCTACAAACTCCATATCGTAGATATCAGCACCGCCGCGCTTCAAAGCCTCGCCCGAAAGCTTAAGTAAAATTCGTTTTTTCTTGTTGTCTGACATTTGAGCACACTCTCCCATAATATGTTTCTTATATATTTTACATTATTTTTGCGCGTTTGTAAACACCTTTTTAAAAATATTTTTGCGCAAACGCATATTTTTTAAAATATATTATCAAATATTCTGTTTTTTATTGATCATTAAATCATATTTTCAAAATTGATTAAGGGATTAAGAGTCCTTGTCAATCTTTTCTAATATATAACCGACAAACAACGTAATAACGACGAGCAAACCGCATACAACACCATAAAATATACTGTCGTTCTTAATGCCTACTTTTAGTAAAATTTCTCTATAATCCGATACTTCCAAAACGTATCCAAACAATACAACTGTTCCAAGCAGTAATAACAATATAATTTGAATCGTTTCAAGTGCATAAGTTGTTTTTTTTACGCTTCTTCCTCTCTTGAAGATTTTTCTGTCTATCAAAATTGATATGGCCAAGAACACAAAAAACGCAAAAAGACATACATAAACCGTTGGCCACGTAAGAGAGTCTATTTTGGTCATATTTATACCTTTAAAAATCAAAGAAGCAAAGCCTATTATTAAATTTAAAATTACTGCTAAAAACGCTATACCGATACATAGGATAGCTATCACACCGAATAGAAATGAGATTTTTTTCATAGTCGATATTATCCCTTCTTTTCACTCTTTTATTTCTCGATATATTCCCTGCTGATTAATTATATCACAAACAAAATCATTTGAAAAGAGGACAAATAAATTTTAATCGTTATATATCGTGCGTTAATTAAGCAGCCTAACTGTTTTTAGCGTTTGTTTTCGTAAGCAAACTAAAAAGCACCGCCGAGGATTTTGCCGACGGCGGTGCTTTTCTATGTTTAATTTTAAGCAAAAATTACTTCTTTGAAATCGCGAGCTTTGCTTTTTCGTAGATATTCTTTGCGGTGAGTCCGTAGATTTCGAGAAGCTCGGGAACCTGACCGCTTCTGCCGAATTCATCGTTAACTCCAACCTTTACTACGGGAACGGGGCAATTTTCGGAGAGCGCGTCACATACTGCCGAACCGAGACCGCCGATTACGCTATGCTCCTCTGCGGTTACTACAGCGCCTGTTTTCTTTGCAGATGCAACCACAAGCTCCGTATCAAGAGGCTTGATAGTATGAATGTTGATAACCTCTGCTTCAATACCCTCTTTAGCGAGCATTTCGGCTGCTTCAACTGCGAGGTGAACCATATATCCGTTGGCTATGATAGTAACGTCGCTTCCCTCTCTATAGGTAACGCCCTTACCGAGCTCGAACTTGTAGTTCTTCATTTCGCTCGTGAGATTCGGAACTGCAAATCTGCCAAAGCGCATATATACGGGGCCGTAGAAATTAATAGCTGCTTCAACCGCTGCGTATGCTTCATCTGCATCTGCGGGAGAAATAATAGTCATTCCGGGGATAGTTCTCATAAGAGCTATATCCTCGTTGCACTGGTGGGTTGCACCGTCTTCACCTACGGTGATGCCTGCGTGAGTTGCGCCTATTTTAACGTTGAGGTGGGGATAACCTATCGAGTTTCTTACCTGCTCAAACGCTCTGCCCGCTGCAAACATTGCAAAAGTAGATGCAAACACTACTTTACCCGTAGCAGCGATACCTGCCGCAACGCTCATCATATTTCCCTCTGCAATGCCGCAATCGAAGAAGCGTTCCGGGAACTTTTTCTTGAACATACCCGTTTTGGTTGCTGCCGCAAGGTCTGCATCAAGAACGAGGAAATCATACTTTTCACCAAGCTCTGCAAGAGCTGCGCCATAGCTTTCTCTTGTTGCCTTCTTATCTGCCATTTCGACTTCCTCCTTTATTACTTAAGACTCTCGGCAATTTTTCCGAGATCCTCTATTGCTACTTTATAAAGATCTTCCTTGGGGGCCTGACCGTGCCACTCGCACGCATTCTCCATATAGGAAACGCCCTTACCCTTTACGGATTTGGCAATTATCACAGTGGGCTTACCCTTTACGGTTTTTGCTTCAAGGAAAGCCGCTTCTATTTCATCAAAGTTATGAGCGTCGATACTTATAACGTGCCAACCGAAAGCGCGGAACTTTTCATCGTGAGGCGTGGGATTCATAACCTCGGTAATAGCTCCGTCAATCTGAAGTCCGTTCCAATCGAGAACTGCAACGAGGTTATCAAGCTTATAGTGAGCGGCAAACATTGCTGCTTCCCATACCTGACCTTCCTCACTCTCACCGTCTCCAAGGATTGTATATACTCGGTTGCCCTTGCCGTACACTTTGGCGGAAAGCGCCATACCGCAAGCAGCGGATATTCCGAGACCAAGAGAGCCCGTGGACATATCTACTCCGGGAATTCCCTTCATATCGGGGTGTCCCTGGAGTCTTGAAGCGGTTTTACGAAGCGTCTTAAGCTCCTCTTTTTCAAAAAATCCTTTTTCTGCAAGAACTGCGTAAAGCGCGGGCGCTGTGTGTCCCTTAGAGAGAACGAATCTGTCTCTTTCTTCCATTTGAGGATTCTTGGGATCTACGTTAAGCTCCTTAAAGTAAAGATAAGTAACGATATCCGCTATCGAAAGCGAACCACCCGGATGGCCGCAGCCTGCTGCATAAACCGCCTCAATGATGTTAACACGAACGTCATTTGCGATACGCTTAAGGTTGTTTTTTTCAAGAATATCCATTTTGCTCTCCTTATATGTTTTTTAACATTTACATTGTACTATATTTTTTCTAAAAAGTCAACAAAAACGCGCGCATAAAAATAATTTTGTCGCGAGCGCGGGATTTTTCGCGAAAAATATATGTTTTTTTGGTGTAATGTCATAAAGCGAGTGCGTTTCTACAGTTTCGTTTTTTAAAAAAACTGCCCCGAACGCTCATCGTTGCGCTCGGGACATATAAATACTTATTATTTAAATTTCATTTACCGTTATTACATTTGAGAAGCTCTTAATAATATCTTCTTCTACGTCTGTACTGATACATATAACCGATAACGGCGAGGGCTATTACTACACCGATGTCGAGATACGAGACGTACTTCGAATATGCTTCCGGAATCAAGGTTGTATAATCGTAAAGCTTTCTAACGCCCATATTGAGCAAGACGCCACCCATAGCAGCGGTGACAATTCTCTCAATATCCTTACGCAAAGCCAACATCAAGAGCGCGGCTACTGCAGCTGCTCCTGCGCACATCGGAACGTCTCCGACCGTGGGAAGCTCTATCGGAAGTACATCGGGGAAATAGCAAACAGCAAATGCGCCTGCTGCAGGTCCACCGAAGAATATCAAACCGAAGATAAGCTTATTGAGCACTGCCAATATCAAAGCGCAAAGCGCGCCTGTTATCCAAGCCTTTCCTGCGAGGAAAGGAAGCGTTGTTTCAAGCATCGGGCTAACAACGAGTCCCGCAACGAATCCTATCGCGCCAAACGAAAGGAATTTTATAAGACCGAACCATTTTCTTCCGTAAAAGAGGAAAATAGCTCCTACAATCAACGCTACATACGGAAACCACGAAGCTTCGAAAAATGAAGTAACCGGTCCGCCTACGCCGATGTCATTAAACCACTGACCGAGATTGCCGATAAATTCTTCCGAACCCATCTCTCCCGCTCTGAGGCTATTCACTAAATCAAGTACTTCTTGCATAGTGTCCCCCATCATAATTTTTAATCATAGGTATTATATCATATATTGCCAAAAAAATCAAGTATTCTTGGTAAAAAAAACAAAATAATTTCGCGTTGTTTCTAAAAAAATTCTGCCGCAAAACAACTCTCCATTTGAGCGTTTTGTGGCAGAATTTCAAACTTAACTTTCAAAAAAACGGGATTTTTCTCGTTTTTTGTATAATCAAAAATCAAAATCTATTCGTTTTTATCCGCGATTGCCGTGTAAAGATTATACACTTCTTTACCAAGAACGGTCGCCATTCTCACCGTTTGCGCCGAACCGCTCGTGTATTTATACGAGTAGGCTATCAACAAATCGCATACTTCCGCAAGATACTCGTTGCGCTTCTTCATGCAATCCTTCGTATATTCATCAGAGCAAAAAATCACTTCATCGGCATTTGAAAGTATATAGTCGTACATCTCGCGCTCGGAATACGACCAACGCTCCGACTGGGTACGGCAAGGAACTGCGACTATAATTCTCACATCGCTAAATCGCATTCTGTAATTGATAAGCTGTTTTGCAGCCATCGTATCAAAGCCAAGAGCACCGCCCGTATAGAAATTTCGGCATCCTTCGGCATACGCAAAATCAATCGCGCGGCGAAGAAGCGCTTCAAGCTTTTCTATATGATTTTCCGGAATTATACGGTGACCCGTAAAAGAACAGCTCCTCATTTTAAAAGCTCCTTGAAACTATTTTTTCGATATGAATGGGGATTTGAGGTTAACGATTTTCAAGCGTTAGTTCTTAAATCAAAAATCTCGAATATTATTCAAGCTCAAACGCGCCGGTATAGAGACGGTAGTAAGTTCCCTTCTCTTCAATGAGCTTTTCATGAGAACCACGCTCTATAATTTCACCGTGATCGAGTACCATTATTACGTCGGAATTACGAACCGTCGAGAGTCTGTGCGCTATTACAAATACAGTTCTACCCTCCATAAGCTTATCCATTCCCGCTTGAACTATCGCTTCGGTTCTCGTATCAATAGACGAGGTAGCCTCGTCAAGTATCATAACGGGGGGATCTGCAACGGCTGCTCGCGCAATTGCAATAAGCTGACGCTGACCTTGAGAAAGATTCGCTCCGTTACCCGAAAGCTCGGTTTTATATCCTTCGGGAAGTCTTGTGATAAAATCGTGAGCACCTGCAAGCTTGGCTGCCGCGATACATTCTTCATCGGTAGCTTCAAGCTTTCCATAGCGAATGTTATCAATTACGCTGCCCGTGAAGAGATTTGTTTCTTGGAGAACTATTCCGAGAGACCTACGAAGATCGGATTTTTTGATTTTGTTTACATTGATTCCATCGTAGCGTATCTTTCCGTCGGCAATGTCGTAATATCTGTTTATAAGGTTGGTTATTGTTGTTTTTCCTGCGCCCGTCGCGCCAACGAAGGCTACCTTTTGTCCGGGCTCTGCGTAAACGCTGACGTTTTTGAGAACCGGCTTTCCGGGCTCGTACTCAAAGTCAACCTCGTTCATTCTAACGTCACCGCGAAGGAGAGTATAGGTAACCGTTCCGTCACCGTGAGGATGACGCCACGCCCAAACTCCCGTTCTTTCTTTCGATTCTGTTATGTTACCGTTTTCGTCAACGTTTGCGTTAACGAGAGTTACGTATCCATCGTCAACCTCGGGGGCTTCGTCTATAAGCTCAAATACTCTTTGCGCGCCCGCCATAGCCATAACTATGGAGTTGATTTGCTGGGAAAGCTGATTTATGTTTCCCGTAAACTGCTTCGTCATATTGAGGAAAGGAATAACGATACTTATACCAAAAGGAATAGACGAAAGACTCAAATTATAGAAGTTGGGAATCAAAAGGAATATACCACCAACGGTAGCTATAACAACGTAGATAACATTACCGATATTCATAATTATTGGTGCTAAAGCGTTAGAGTAAGCGTGAGCCTTAAAGCTCTCCTGATAGAGTTTTTCGTTAACTTTTGCAAACTCTTCTTTACATTTATCCTCTCTTGAGAAGACTTTTACTACTTTTTGACCGTTCATCATTTCCTGAACGTATCCCTCAAGACCTGCTACAGATTTCTGCAATCCTCTAAAATGTTTTGCAGAACCGCCGCCCGCTTTCTTGGAGACGAGGAGCATCAAGAACACTCCTAAAACCAAGATGAGCGTGAGCCATACGGAATAATATATCATAATGAAGAAAACGGTCAAAACAACTATTCCCGAGCGAAGAAGAGTCGGCAACGAGCGAGAGATAAGCTCGCGCAGCGTATCTATATCGTTGGTATAGTAGCTCATTATATCGCCATGCTTATGTGTGTCAAAATACTTGATAGGCAGATTCTGCATCCCTCGGAACATTCTTATACGCATTTTTGACAAGAATCCCTGGGTTACTCTGGCGGTTATCTGCGTATCGATAGTTATCGCAGTAATGGAAATGACGTAAAGACACGCGAGAAAAATTATACTCGGCATTATTTCCTTTGAAGCCGTCGCATAATCCCCCGTTTTAACGTAGATTTCTATTACAGCCGTGATTTTTTGAATAAATATTGCGGGTATTGCGGAAACGAGAGCCGCAAACAATATGCATGATACCGTTATCGGCACGAGTTTCGGGTAATCACTGTAAAGAAGCTTAATTACTCTTAAAATAACGCCCTTATCTCTTTTCATCTGCATGGGCGCGCCCTTTGGAAGCTTATTCACTTTCGTTACCTCCTCTCGCGCTTTCGGTTTGCTGAATATAGACGTCGCGGTAAATTTCGCACGATTCAAGAAGCTCCGAGTGATTTCCTACGGCGCTTATTCTTCCGCCGTCGAGAACTATTATCATATCAGCGTGCATAACAGACGATATTCTTTGCGCAATTATTATTTTAGTGGTTTCGGGAACAAATCGCTCAAATCCGAGTCTTATAGCCGCGTCGGTTGCGGTATCAACAGCGCTCGTTGAGTCATCAAGGATAAGAACCTTTGGATTTTTAAGAAGGGCTCTGGCAATACAAAGTCTTTGCTTTTGACCGCCCGAAACGTTTGCGCCACCCTGCTCTATGTGAGTATCGTATCCGTCGGGAAACGCGGTTACGAAATCGTGCGCCGCGGCAAGCTTGCAGGCTTCGATAAGCTCTTCATCGGTCGCATTCTCGTTACCCCAGCGGAGATTTTCCTTGATAGTTCCGGAGAACAAAAGATTTTTTTGAAGAACTACGGAAACCGCGCCGCGAAGCGTATCGAGATCGTAATCTCTGACGTCAACACCGCCGACCTTAACCGAGCCTACGCTAACGTCATAAAGACGCGGAATAAGGCTTATCAGAGTAGATTTACTCGAGCCCGTTCCGCCGATTATACCTACGGTCGAACCGCTCGGTATTGTGAGGTTAACGTCCTCGATTGTATATCTTTCTGCAGTCTTTGCATACTTGAAGCTTACGTTTTCAAAGGTTACCGAACCATCTTTTACTTCGGTTTTCGGGTTCTCGGAAATTTTCATTGTGCTTTCCTCAGAGAGCACCTCGTTGATACGCTTGAAGGACTCTGCGGACATCGTAAGAATTACATATATCATAGAGAGCATCATAAGCGACATAAGCACCTGCATACCGTATGTAAGCATAGCGGAAATGTGTCCTACGTCAACAGTTGAACCCTGACTTTCTATAGCTATTCTCGAACCGATTATAAGCACGAAAAGCATATTAAAGTAAAGACATATTTGCATTATAGGGGTATTTAAGACCACTATGCGTTCAGCTTTCGTAAAATCGTCCTTGATGTTTTCCGATGCAACAGTGAACTTTTCCTTCTCATAATCCTCTCTTGCAAAGCCCTTAACCACGCGGGCTGCGCGTACGTTTTCTTCGACCGATTCATTGAGCTTATCGTACTTTTTAAACACTCTTCTGAACGCCGGCATCGCGCGTTTCGCTATCATAATAAGACCGAATGCAAGAACGGGAATTATTACTACGAACGTGAGTGCAAGAGCTCCGCCCATTATAGCTGCCATCACAACCGAGAATATGAGCATAAGAGGGCTTCTTATCGCCGTTCTTATTACCATCATATATGACATCTGGACATTGTTTATATCCGTTGTTATTCTCGTCACAAGCGAAGACGATGAAAACTTATCTATGTTTTCAAACGAATAGGTCTGGATTTTTGCAAAAACGTCACCGCGCAGATTTTTCGCAAATCCCGCTGATGCTTTTGCACTCGTTACTGCGGCAAAACCTCCGCACGTCAACGAAAGCATAGCGAGAATTATAAGAAGAACGCCGGTTGAGATAACATCGCTCATCTCTGCTCCAACTCGCAGCTTATTAACCAAGTTAGCAGTTATAAAGGGTATGCACGTTTCTATAGCCGCTTCGCCTACCATCAGAAATACCGTTAGAATCGTCGGCACTTTAAACTCTCTGACGGAAGCAAGAATTCTTTTGAACATTCTGTTCCTTCCTCCAAATCAATTTTTCAAGGCGAACATACGCCGTAATTTTATCTTATTAATTTTATAACAAAAATATTTTATTGTCAAGTCTTTTTTGACAGTTATTTAACATTTTTAACGTAACTTGAATAAGGAGTTTGCCAACGAGATTGTATCAAGCTGTATTTTTCACGGTGAGAAGCAAAAAACTTCAATGTTAGGCTCATTTGCCGAGCTATATTTGATTTTTTCAAGTCTTTTATTTTGTAAATGTATTTTTTTATGTTTTTTGCTTGACAAATTACTGCATTTATGATATAATAAATAGCGTTGACACCATTTTCAATATTATTTTGGTGATTTTTTTGGAGGAAATATGGACGACGACGCGGATTGTTGTAATCCCAACACGTTACATACACTGAATAGGTAGGCTTAGCCGTACAGGGATATCAAAGAGGTATCGTTCGGTTAGGTCTTTTTTTGCTATTTTCAGTAAAACTCCACTCGTTAAGCTTATAAAACAAATAAAATCATATTTTAAGAAAGGAATTTTCACAATCCAATCATGGACTCACACAGTATTTTCTTGCTCATAACGATAGCATTCTGTGTCCTTATGAGCGCGTATTTTTCGGCAACGGAAACTGCGTTTTCATCTTTAAACAAGATACGTCTTAAAACAATGTCGGAGGACGGCAACAAAAAGGCTGCAAGAACACTCAAGCTTGCCGAAGACTACGACGGTCTGCTCTCCACTATTCTGATCGGCAACAACATTGTTAACATTCTTGCTTCTTCTCTTTGCACGATTATGTTCATCGAGCTTCTCGCAAACAACGAGAGCTTGGCAACCACGCTTTCTACAGTCTGCCTTACAATAGTAATACTGATTTTCGGCGAAATCTCTCCAAAGAGCATAGCAAAGGAAGCTCCTGAAAAATTCGCTATGTTCTCTACTCCTATAATTTGTATATTTATGGTGATTTTTAGACCTCTCAACTGGGCGTTCAGGCAGTGGAAAAAGATTCTTAACAAGATTTTTAAATCCGATGAAGATATGGGAATTACAGAAGAAGAGCTTATTTCTATCATTGAAGAAGCTGAGGAAGACGGAAATCTCGAAAAGAGCGAAACCGATCTTATCAAAAGCGCGATAGAATTCAACGAGCTTGAGGTTGGTGATATATTCACTCCCCGTATTGATATTACCGCTGTTAAAATGGAAGCTACCCACGAGGAAATACATAACATATTCAAGACATCAGGTTATTCGCGCTTGCCCGTATATACAGACGATCTTGACAACATAACCGGTATTCTTTACTATAAAGACTTCTTTACCAAAGATTTCGATGATATTTCAAGCATTATCAAGCCGGTTATTTTTGTTACCAAGAACAAGAACGTAAACGAGCTTATGAACGAGCTTCAGCAGGAAAAGCTTCACCTCGCAGTTGTTGCAGACGAATACGGCTCTACCGCAGGTATCGTTACGCTCGAGGACATTCTCGAAGAAATCGTTGGAGACATTTGGGATGAGCACGACGACGTTGAAATCGACGTTAAGGAAATCGGTGAGGACGAATATATAGTTTCGGGAAAAGCAAACATCAGCAAGGTGTTTGATGAAATCGGTGTTGACGTTGAGCCCGAGGCTCTTACCGTTAACGGTTGGGCTATGGACGTTCTTTCAAGAATCCCCGCAGTTGGCGATGAATTCGAAGCCGACGGACTTTTTGCAAAGGTTCTTAATATGAACGGAAAGCGTATAGGAAATCTCAAAATCGTTAAGCTTGCTCCCGCTGATGGTGAAGAAAGTGACGACGATGAGAAGGATGACTAATCTTTATTAAGTAAAACGTTTCAAAACTACAAAATAATTAATCTTTAAGGACTGGGTGCGGCTCAGTCCTTTTTGTTCGCATTTTAACCGATAGACCTTACAATATTTAAAATATTTTGTAACCACAAATAACAAATGACATTTTTTATTGATTTTCTCTTGCTTTTTATGACTATTTGTGATACAATGTACACAGTTTGTTAAAAAAAATAAAAGAGGTAAAAACTCTATGAAATTAAAAGTAAAGAAAAAAACTTATGAAGAAGCGATTGCGATGTGCCCACCAAAGCATAAAAAGCCGCTCCGCCCTTCCCTTATATTAAGAACGGTAGCCAATCTCGTTTCGTTAAAGGATTTGTGGAAGGCAAAATACAAGACTAACGGAAAGCTTCCTCCAAAATCGGAAGGTCCCTGCCTTGTTCTTATGAATCACTCAAGCTTCATTGATCTTCCAATTGCGCAGCGCATTATGTTTCCAAGACCGGTAAGCATCGTTTGTACTTACGATGCGCTCATAGGAAAAAGATGGCTTATGAGAAGGCTCGGCTGCATTCCCACAAGAAAGTTCGTTACAGATTTAAATCTTATCCACGATATAAAATATGCACTTTCGCGCGGCGTTAACGTTTTGATGTACCCCGAGGCAGGTTACTCGTTCGATGGAACCGCAACGGTTATGCCAAAACTCGGCAAGCTCGTTAAGATGCTCGGCGTTCCGGTTGTGTTTATAAAGACCGAGGGCGCTTATACAAGAGATCCGCTTTACAATGAGCTTAAGATCAGAAAAGTTCCTGTAAGCGCATCGGTTTCTACACTCTTTACCAAAGAAGATATTGAGCGTTTTACGCCTGAAGAATTAGATGCAAAACTCGATTTATCCTTTACTTTTGACAACTTTAGTTGGCAAAAAGAGAACAAAATTGCAACAAACGAGACTTTTATAGCTGATGGACTTGAGAGAATGTTGTATCTCTGTCCCCATTGCGGAGCAGAAGGATTCATGCATGGTGAGGGTGTAAAGCTGCGTTGCGATGCCTGCCAAAAATCATACTCAATGAACGAATTCGGCGAGCTTCACGCAGACGATGGAGAGACAGAATTTTCCCACATTCCCGATTGGTACAGATGGCAGCGCGAGCAGGTTCGCGAGGATCTTATCGACGGAAGTTACTCTCTTGATATACCGGTCAAAATCGGTATAATGAATGATTTCAAGGCACTTTATACTATAGGCACAGGTCGCCTCAGCCACACACTTGAAGGGTTCCACCTCACCGGTTGCGAAGGCAAGCTTGATTACTCCCAAAAAGCGCTTTCTTCTTACACGCTCAACGCCGATTTCTTCTGGTATGAGCTCGGAGATATAATTTCCATTGGTGATAATAAGGTGCTTTACTACTGTTTTCCCGAAAATGGCGTTCCCGTTGCAAAAGCACGCCTTGCCACAGAAGAGCTTTATAAGCTTCACCAGGATCGAGAATTTCATCTCAAGCATTGTAGCGAGTGCAACCATCCACACCACGATGAATTCGAAAAACGCCTTTTGAAACACTGCTAATTACTTGCAAAACTCAACACGCCCCCGGAGTATAATCTTTTTTTGCTTACAAGCAGACTTTTTTCCAAAAATGGAGAGAGTCTGCTTTTTTAGTTACAAAGACACAAAAAAACAACACTCTCGGCGGCTTGTTTTGCGAAAGCTCAAAAAACAGGCAACCGCACAAGCGTCTAAATGAAAAATCGTAACTTTTTTCTTTACCTACAGTCAAGTGTATGCGTAACATTTATCGACTTTTGTTCATTATATCGCATTTGTTTATCAATTTGGCACAAAATTCGCCATGAAATTCGAGTTAATTTAGTATTTTTTTGCGCAATTTACCTATTGATTTTCTGCGTTGCCTGTGATATACTATATTAGTAAAGGATTACATTTCTTTTATAAATATTTTTTGTTGAACGCGTGTTTTTTAATAATGTACGCGTGAGTGCAAAGAAAAACAAAAAACTGGAGGTTTTTATGCAAGCATTAATTTCAATCCTAATCATTCTCGCCCTCGTTTTCGGAGCAGTTTACATGATGCCCGATTCGTGGTTCGCCGAAGACGTTATCGAAGAACCCGGTGATGAGAATCAAAATCCACCTATCCAGGACGGCACAGCTGATTCTGACGTTAACATCACCACTTCTACAATTGCCATCGACATAGTTGACGGTGAAGGCAATTCCTTGAAGGGTCAGACTCTCCTTTTCGAAGGCGAGCTTACTGACGGTGAAATTCTCTTCCAGCCCGGCACTTTGGTTTACACCCAGGGCTTCAAGATCAAGAACAACAGTGACGTTTCCGCTACTTTCAAGATGAACATAACGAAAAGCGCAGACGCTGCTACTGAAGAATTCCATCAAGGCTTTAATTACTATGTAATCACGAATCTTTCCGAACTTCAACCCACCGAAAAGCTTACTGAATACACCGGTATTCTTGCTCCCGGTCAGTCGAGCGAAATGCTCTACATAGTTGTTTCAATGAAGCCCGATGCTGATAACGCATACCAAAACAGAGTATTTGAAGGACTCGGCGTTCACGTTATTGCATCGCAACTTCGCATTGAGGAATAATGATAATGAATGCTAAGACCAAGAAGGCTCTTAACATCGCGCTCAAGGTAGGAACGTGGGCAATTATCGCTTTCACGGTGTTCGTTATGATTTTCACCATGTTTAGCGTTGCCATGTTCAACAAGAATGAGAGAAGTATATTCGGTACGAGATTCTATATCGTACGTACCGACTCGATGAGCTTATCCGAGAACAACAAGGATATGGACGTGCATTTCAATGCCGGTGACATCATTCTCGTTAAAACCCCCAAAAAAGACAGTGACGTATTTGAGCTCGAGCCCGGCGATATTATTTCTTTCATCTCTGCTAACCCCGATAGCTGGGGCGAAACCATCACGCACATGATTCACAGCGTTGAAAGGGATAAATCAGGCAATCTTATCGGCTACCGCACGTTTGGTACTTATACCGGTACGGTTGACGATAAGATCGTTGAGCCGGAATTTATTCTCGGAACTTACAGCGGTAAGCTCCCTGCAATAGGTAAATTTTTCGCCTTTATGAAAACCACCCCCGGTTATATTTGCTGCATTCTCATCCCCTTCCTCCTCATCATAATGTATAACGGGGCGAACGTTGTCATTCTCTTTAGAAAGTATAAGAGCGAGCAGACCGCTGCTATTAATGCCGAAAAAGAGCAGATTGAGAAGGATCGCGAGGAAAATCAGCGTATGATGGCAGAGCTTATGGCGCTCAAGGCAAAGCTTGAAGCAAATTCAACCTCAGCTCCCCTAGATACTCCCGCGGAAGCAGAGCCAAAGACAGAGCCTGAAGTTTCAGTTTCAAGTAGCGAGGCGGTTGATATAGACGCAGACTTTGAGACTTCTCTTTCTAATGTAAGCTCCGAAGAATCCACTTCTTAAAAAAGCTTTCGACGAAAACAAGCCCAACATGCCAAGTTAAGAAAAGTTTCCTTCAATATATTATATGAGTGCTTTGTTGGCAGTTGCGTTACAAGTGTTTAGCTTTTTTTGTACGGATATTATTCACGATCTTTTTGCGAAAGCGTTTAGATATTCTATTTCAACTCACGATTGACCGCAGCCGATCAGCCAACCGCGAAAAAAACTATCGGCAAAATAATTTAAGGAGGTCATTTAGATATGACAAACAAAAGCACAAAGAGAGCTTTTATAAGCAGTGTTCTTGCAATTGCACTCTGCTTTGCAATGCTTCTCGGAACAACGTTTGCATGGTTTACTGACAGCGCAACAAGCCAGGGCAATACCGTTAAAACCGGCAGCTTTGGCATTCAACTCCTCCAGTATGACGATGCAGGCAACTCCGTAGAAATTACGGAAAGCTCCGCACCCATTTTTGATGAAACCACAATTTGGGCGCCCGACACAATGGTTGTGAAGTATTTCACGATTAAAAACACAGGCACAATTCCCCTCAAGTTCAAGATTGCTCTTGACGTTTACGGCGTAACAGAAAACTTAAACGAAGTTATGCAGTATGCCATCGTTAAGGATAAAACTCCCACAAATCCCGTTACCGCTTTCGAGAACGGAACCGACGTAGCTGTAGGTACTAACGTTACCGCATTTAACGACGTAGTTCTTGCGAAAGGAGCAACATTTGATTTCGCTGTTGCAGTTCACATGGATGAAAACGCAGGCAATGCATACGATGATGCACAGATCATGTTTGATCTCGTTGTTCTTGCAGGACAAAATGCAGCAAACGCTGTATATCCCGAAATGTCTCCCGTTTACTACATTCCCGCAGAAGTTAAAGAAGACGTTGAAATAGCTACAGACGTAATCGCTGTAGATGTTCCCAAGGAACTCGTTTCTAACCTCGCTGCAGAGGGTGTTACCTCCATTAAGATGGTTCACACCGCACCAAACGTTAACACTGCAACTAACACCGTAACTTTCGATGCAGTTGACTTCGTTGACCAGAACGGTGCAGTTATCGATCTTGATGCTAACACCACCAAGATGACTGTTACCCTTCCCGTTGGCGATGCTTTCGCAGTAGGAAGCAGCGTTGAAATTTATCACGACAACGTTAGCGTTGCTACCTCTATAGTAAGTGCCGAAAAAACAGTTACATACGAAGCCGCTCATTTCTGCGAAATCAAAATGATTCCTTACACTCCGGTTAGAATTCCCACCGGTAATGCAAATTCCGCATACACATCGGCGACTACTATTTGGGGTGAATGGAGCGGAAACGCTATAGAGAGCTTCGTTATTAAGATTTACTCGGGCGAGACCTATCTTGGAAGCACTAGTCTTAATAACATCGGCGGTATCATCGATGGCGACGTAAACGTATCATGGCACATTTCGCTTGATTCCGCTAACGATAACGATGAGTATTGGATCCAGGAGTGGGAAATCGCTCCCAGCACAGAAATGCTTCCTACAACCGCTGCACTCTTTATCGATGGTGTTAAGGTTGGCGAAAGCAAGATCCAGTTCAACGGTCCAGATGATCTCAACAAGCTTACAGCTGCAGTTTATGATGCTAACGGCAATATCGTAAGATTCTTCGAAGACTTTGCTGAAGCTTTCAATTATGCCATCTTTAACGGATACAACGTTATAGCGCTTGACAACGTAGATCTTAACGATACCTTGGTAAATCCCGCTAATTAATTACTGAATTTTACAGTTTTTTACTATCAAATCTTTAAAAAGTCCGTCCTAACTCCCTCGCGGAGTTAGGCGGCGATTAAAGGACTTAATTTATTTTGGATGTAAATTCGGGCAAATTAAGGCTTTTAATCGCCGAGAAAACATTTTCTTGGTGAAAAACAAGCATATGTAGATCATATGATTTTAGGTTCACGCGCGTTGTTTTGTTATATTTTTCGATGCTTTTTGCTGTGTAAGCATCTAAAGACAAAACAGATACAACGCGCAAACCGTGCTTGTTAAATAATTATTTTGATCTTTGCGCGAAAGCGTTAAGATAAACCAGTTGGCAATCGCATTTGACTTAAGCCGATATGTCAAAGCGCGATAAAAACTAATATCGGCAAAATAATTTAAGGAGGTCATTTTAAAATGACAAACAAAAGCACAAAGAGAGCTTTGATAAGCAGCGTTCTTGCACTTGTACTCTGCTTCACAATGCTTCTCGGCACAACCTTCGCTTGGTTCACCGACAGTGCAACAAGCAAGGGCAACATCATCAAGACCGGAACTCTCGACGTAGAGCTCATGGCTTGGAACGGCACCTCTTACGAGGCTGTTAACGGCGCTGTTATCGATTCCGATAACTGGGAGCCCGGTGCAACTGAGGTAGTTTACCTCGCAATCGCTAACAAGGGTAGCCTTGATCTTAAGTACAAGGTAGCTCTTGACGTTTACGGCATTTCCAAGAACCTTCATGAGGTTATGGAATACGCTATCACTCCCGATGCAACTCCCTCCGCTCCTGTTGATGAGTGGACAAACGGCATTGCTGTTAACCCCGGCAGAAATGCTACCGAGGCTAACGGTGTAACTCTTCCTGCAGGTCAGACCAACTACTTCGCACTCTCTGTACATATGGACGAGAATGCAGGTAACGCTTACGAGGAGGCTCAGATTAAGTTCGACATCACCGTTCTTGCAGCTCAGACCGCTGACGATGCTATCTACGGCGATATCGCAGTTATTCCCGACACCGAGCTTACCGTTAACGGTACCGCAGGCGAAGAGGTTACTGTAGAGAACACAGACAAGACCTTCACTGTTACTACAACCGTAGGTACTAACGGTACTGTAAAGGCTACTATCACTCCCACTACCGAGGTTTCTAACACTGTTACCAACTTGATCGCAAACGACGATGCTCTTACCTCTGTTTCTTATGACATCAAGGTTGAAGGTCAGGCTGTTGTTGGTACTGATGCTAACGGCAATGACGTTAAGGCTAACGTTAACGTTACCCTCTTCATTGGTACCGGCCTTCAGGGCGTTCAGGTTTACCACAACGGTACTCTTATCGATTCTACTTACAATCCCTTTGATGGTACTGTATCCTTCACAACTAACAGCTTCTCTCCCTTCGAAGTAGTTTACAAGTCTGCTACTCTTGCTAAGGTTACTCAGACTAACCTTACCGAGACCCTCACTGCAAGCTTGGGCATCAATAACAAGTACAACACCGATGAGTACACCTTAGATGTTTCCTACCTCTTCGAGATGCTTCAGACCGCTGAAGAGGCTGCTAACAGCGAGTACGCTAAGTATCACGCTGACTTCGTAGTTAAGGCTGACAAGGACGTTAAGGCAGGCGCTATCGCTCTTCTTGGTTACTATGAGTCTTACTGCAAGGACTTCAACAATGACAACTGGGTTGCTTTGATTCCCGATGCAGACATCGAGGCAGGCGAAGAAATCCGTCTTGTTAACCTTCTTCTTCAGAGCACCAACGGCTCTATCAACTACGAGGAGCTTGGCGAGTGGGTAAGAGCATTCCACTGCGGCGCTACTATGCTTGACGACAGCGCAGCCGGCACTACCATCACTGTAGAGCTTCGTCTTTACGAGACCGAGCCCTATGAGGTTAACAACACTGCCAATACTGAAACAGGTAAATACTACACTGTATGCACCTACACCTACACCTTTAACTAATTTTTAAATTACTAAAGGCGCCGACCACACTCTTCGGAGTGTGGCGGCAATAAAAGAAGATGAAAAGCTTTCTTCCCGACAAATTAACGACTATTTATATTAATAAGGAAGATTTCGTATTCTTTTATTGCCGAAATCTCGGTAAATTAAACAGTTAAAAAAGAAAAAACATAAACAGGAGAATGTTATGAAAAAGACACGAAACGCTTTAATTATGAGCGTATTTTCGCTGCTCCTTTGCATCTCAACACTTCTCAGCACTACTTTCGCATGGCTCACGGACCTCGAGACAAGTTCGGGTAACGTCGTGCAGAGCGGAAACCTAAAGGCTGAAATGTATTGGTCAGATGATTTAAACAATTGGGAGCTTGCGAATGGAAGAGCAATGTTTGCTCACGATAGTTGGGAGCCCGGCTATACTGACGTAAAGTACGTCAAGATAAGAAACGCAGGAAGCCTTTCGATCAAATGGCGCATTAGCATTGATGCGAAGAATGAATTGACGGAGCTTGCTAACATTATCGACGTGTATTATGTAAATCCCGTAACGGAGGCTATTACCTCGCTTGACGGAATGACGAGCGCAGGTACGCTTTCAAGCGTTGTTGAAAACAGAGAAACAACTTCCGGAACTCTTCTTCCCGAGGGCGTTGTGACCGATGGTTACGATACTTACGAAACGGTTATCGCAATCGCGCTTAAAATGAACGATTTCGTAGATACGAAGTATCAGAATATGTCTATTGGTGAAGGATTCGAAATTGAGCTTGTTGCTACTCAGCTCGCTTATGAGGATGATAGCTTTGACAATCTTTATGATGATGACGCGAGCCACCTCGTTACAAATACATACGATTTGCGCGAGGCGCTTGCTAACGGCGGTCTTATCACACTCGGTGACGATATTGTAACCGACGCTAACTACCTTGCAGTACCCGCAGGTGTTAATGCCGTTCTTGATTTGAACGGATACGATATTGATTTCAAGGCGCATATTTCGAACAATGAATTGGTAAACCAAATCGGCTTTGATATTGCAGAGAACGCAACTCTTACAGTACAAGGCAACGGAAAAATCACTATGACTACAACGGGAATCGACATTAGCGATGAGTATATGTCTTGCTTGTTCCTCGTTCGCGGCGGTAACCTCACGCTTAACGACGGCATAACCGTTCAAAATAAGGAAGGCGTTCTTACAAACGGATTTGTTATTGACGTCGATCCCGATTACTCTGCAACCTATAACGTTTCTACATTCTCATTATTATCTAATACAAGCTCTGCAAAGGAGAGCGTAATCAATCTTAACGGCGTAACTATTTTGAGTTACTTCTGCGCTGTTCGCGTTCGTTCAAGCGAGGCGGTTGGCGAAGATGCGGTTAACGTTACCGTATATGCAGACGATTGCACAATTACAAGCTTTTGGAACGATCCCACTGGTGAAACCGAGGGACACGCTATTTTGCTTGAAGCTTCAAGTGTAACTAACGAGGCTGAATGCTTCGTATTCATCAACAACTGCACGGTTGAAGGTACTGTTAAAGACGAATTGGCACAAACCGGTAAGTCAAACGGTATTTACCAAGACGGAGATATTTATTCCGAAATCGTTGATGCAAACACTATCACCGTAAGAAGCAGCGCGGAATTGAAATCGGCGCTTGTAAAGGCTAACAACGGAAAAACTATCGTTCTTGCGGCGGGAGAATATACTCTTCCCCAACTCTCAAACACCAACGTTAAAAACGTTACGATTATCGGTACTAAATATGCAACTGTTAGCGGTATGGATGTGTATAAGACAAACAACTTCTACGGTTTTACCTTCAAAAACATTACGTTTACGGGAGACGTTAAAGCTGTATTCTCGTCAAACTGCGTATTTGACGGATGCACGTTCCTTTCTTCCGGTATTACAAGACAGTCAAAGGTACAAGACACCGCAACTCTCACAGTTGTAAACTGCAAGTTCTATGATGCTACAAGCGACATTGGCGCTCTTTGGTTCGACGGTAAAGCCGGAAAGGTTATCGTAGAAAGTTGCGAATTTAGCAATTCGCATATTGCCTTTGGTAAATCCATGAACGTTTCTATCAATAATTGTAGTTTCGTAAATGGTTTAAGCTTCGTTGTATTTGGAAAAGTTCTTTTTGAAAATTGTAACTTCGACGAAAGCTGTGTAATCGGTCCTGCTTCATACGCAGCAGTAGACGTTATTATTACTCTTAACAACTGCACTGTCAACGGCGGCGAAAGCGTAAAGGATATTTGCTATTTCCATGGAAATAACAATAACGTTCTTATGCAGTTCGTGATTGACGGAATCACTTATACCACAGATCAAGTTAATCAAAATATTGCCAACTAAATGGTAAAAGGAGAATATGATATGAAAAACACAAAGCGTTCACTTTTGACGAGTCTTACGTCACTTTTGCTTTGCTTTGCTATGTTGCTCGGAACTACGTTTGCGTGGTTCACCGATGTATCATCGAGCAAAGGAAACAAAATAGTTTCGGGAAACTTGGAGTTTGATCTCGAGGTTTTAGACGAAACTACAAAGCAGTGGTATTCCATCAAGGAATCCAAAGAGCCTCTCTTCCACTATGAAAACTGGGCACCCGGTTATACCGACGTTACAGTTTTGAAGGTTGAAAACGAAGGAAGCGTTGCTCTCAAATGGATCGCAAGATTCGTTACCGAAGAAGCTCTCACAAAGCTTGCAGACGTAATCGACGTTTACACTATTACAAGCGATACAGAAATTGATTATCCCACTAACAACGATCTTACCGGCTACACCAAGATAGGTACTATCAAGGAGTTCGTTAACGGACTTAACGTTACCAATGACGGTGTTCTCTACCCCGAGGGATCGACTGCAGGCGTTAGCGAGTCCTACCTCGGCGTTGCTTTGAAGATGCAGGAGAGCGTTGGAAACGATTATCAGAATATGACGCTTAACGGCGGTTCGTTCGACATTAAGATTCTTGCTACTCAGTACGGTTACGAGGGTGACTCCTTCAGCGGAAACGGCGATAGCTATGACGAAGGCGCGCAGTATCCTACTCTCGCAACTCAGATTAAATATCTCACAAACGATACCGATTACATCTACTTTGATCTTTCTAACAACGGTAATATCATTGCAACGATGAACGTTCCTGCAGCAGCAGTTGCAGATCCTACATATCCCGTTACCGTTACAATCACTGATATTGATCCTTCCGAAACCATCATCGTTGGCGAGAACACAAAGGCTTTCGCTTACGATATTGAAGTAACCAACCTTAAATCTACTCTTGCTGATGACGAGTTGATTACAGTTACATTGAATATGCCCAACGCTCTTCCCTCTGCAAAGGTATATCACAAGGGCGAGCTTGTTAACAATGCAGTTTACGATGAGGTTGCAGGTACTATCACCTTCAAGACCGATAGCTTCAGCCCTTATGCAGTAACCTGGAAGGAAAGAACTGCAAGCACAGCCGAGGAGCTTCGTGACGTTATCACGGGTGACGATGACGTTTATATCAGATTGACAGGCGACATCGAATTCATCTGCGATCCCACAATGGACGGTTTTAACGGCTCTAACAAGCACATGGCAAAGAGCTCTACTTACACTTACTACAACGGCGTTAACATCGTAGGTAAGAATATTGCTATCGACCTTAACGGCCACAATATCACTTCCTCCGGTGACACCGGCGCAATCTTCTTCGTTACACCTAATTCGAGCTTGAATATCACCGACACCGTTGGTGGCGGTACAGTTACTGCAAAGGATCTTTGCTACGTTATTTGGGCTCCTTATGATACTCCTTCATTCTGCGATATTTACAACGGTATCTTCGTAACCGACAGTTATGCGGGTGTTACCGATACTTCGAAGTACGGCAGAGCAATCGTTTATGCAGGTGAGGGCGGTAATATCAACGTTTACGGCGGTTATTACCTCTACAACAACACTCCCGATGATGCTACAAACACGAACAACGGCGCGTTCAACGTAATGGATAACTACATTCCCGAAGAGAATCCTTGCTTGACCGTTCATGACGGTGTAATGCTTATCAACCAGTATTACAAACAATCTACCGGTAAGGATGACGCTACCGTTAAGCTTGCAGAGGGCTGCTCTGTTGCAAGCGTTACTCTTGGTACTGCGGTTGCAGGATACAAGAACTGGTATCAAGTTCAGACAGACGATCCTATCGTAGAAATTAAGTTCGAGAATACGGATAAGTACACTTACCGCGTTGGTAATATGAACACCGTAGCTCTTGGCTCACTCTTCAATGTTGTTAATACAATCTCATCTAACGCTAAGTTTAACGTAACTATCAATGCTATTGATAATAGCAGCGTTTCCGGTGTTTACACCGCAAACAGCGACTGGTCCAAGAGTACTATCAAGTTCTCCGGAACAGGTCTTGCAAAGATTACTGTCAACGGATGCGAGCTTGTAGTTGAGGTTGTTGATGCTATGAACGCAACCGGCGCGACAAGCGCAAAGGCAAATAACGTTGTTCTTCTTAATAACGTTGGATTCTCTACTATCGAAGTTTCCGGTGGTTACACCCTTTACGGAAACGGATTCAAGATGACCGCATCAAGTGACTATATGTATGATACGATGAATGCAGGATTCGTTGTTCTTAAGAACGGTACTCTTGATAACGTTCAGATCATTTGCCCCAACTTCTCTTACTCTATCATTTACAACAACCAGATTAAAGATAATGCAAACACTGCAGTTCCCAGCGACTCCTCAAATGATGCTCGCGGAAACGTTAGAAGCGCAGTTATGGTTGACGGAAACAGCAAGATTATCAACTCTTACGTTCACGGCGGACGCGCTGCAATCTTCTTGAGATCCGGTAACCTCCTCGTTGATAATTCTACCATTTCGGGCGGTGCAGCGGCAACTATTCATACTATCGCTGCTCAGAGCTTAACGCTTCGCGATGCGACTCTTATTCAGAGACCCTTCCAGGCAACCGTTCACGATACCTCGAAGACTATTATGGGCTTCTGCGGTCTCTTCGAATGCGGTGAAGACGGAAACTCCACTCCTCTTATTATCGAAGGTACTCTTATTCAGGACGCGTGGATCAATGAAAGCTACACGAAGTATATTGCTTTGAGCACTGCAAGCACCATTGTAAGCAACGCTTTGAAGAAAACCGATTATCTTCACGACCTTGACGGAGACGGAACCAAAGAATCCTTGAACCTCGGTTTCACTTACATACCTCAAAACACCGGCGGTTCTACTAATGCAAACGCAACAGATAACAGAACCAACAAATCCGAAATTCCCTATTCTGCAGTTGAAGTAGGTTCTGCACTCGCAAGCGCTAAAGTTTATTCCTATAATAATTCTAAGGGAACATCAAGCGACTTCGTTGTTGAAGGCGATTACACTCCCACTGCGCAGGGATCAACCGTACCCGCAATAAACTTCAGTGACACAAATGCGGATCGCGTATTTACAACGGTATTCGATACAAGCGACAACCGTTGGGAATCCACTCTTACCGTAAATCTTGATAACGGTAACTACAACTTCAACTTTGCTAAACTTCTCGTTCAGAAGTACGGCAACAATCTTACCTATACTGTAGCAAAGGCTGACGGTACTGCAGTAAGCACATCTACCGAAATCGCGCTCACCACTTCCGGTGTTACCGATTACGTTCTTACCGTTGCTGACGAAAATGCTACTCACACCCTTTACTTCACTATCACCGCTTCAAAGACAAGTATTCCCGAGCCCGTTGTAGTAGATGGCAAGAATGACGGAACTCACCTTCTTGTTGTTAAGAACAAGAACAGTGACTGGTCTTGCGCAATTAACGCGCTTGACAGCGTTCAGGTTAAATACTATACCGTAGACGGCGAAGTTCTTCTCGACCTTTCCTCGTTTGCTCCTACCAAGACCGGTAAGCTTAACGATACTAATAACTATTGGGAAGCAACAAATGCTGCCGGATGCAAGCTTAAGATAACTTGTGGATATATCCATGATACCAAGCAAATTTACGGTATGCCCGTAGGTATTAACAACGGCGGAAACAAGGTTTACTTCACAATTTCCTCTACAAACGGTTACGTTTCTACAAGTACATCTGCAAGAAGCGTTACTCTCACTTACGAGTTCACCGATCCTAACGGAAAGACCTTGAAGTTCAGCAGTGCAACCACATTTACTTATGCAGATTATAAGAACGGAACACAATATTCTTACTCTGATTTTGTTAACGGTACGTTAAAAGAAGCCAGCGGAAGCAGCTGCGTTACTGCAGATACTCTCGTAACTCTTGCAAACGGAACCCAGAAGCGCATTGATCAAATCACTTATGAAGATCAGTTGCTTGCATGGAACTTCTTCACCGGTGAGTACACTGCAGTACCCGCTGCAATCATCTTCGACCACGGTTATGATTATAACACGGTTATCAACTTGATGTTTAGCGACGGAACTTCCGTAAACGTTGTAAATATGCACCAGTTCTACAATGAAGATCTCAACAAGTTCGTTACAATCAACGCTGAAAATGTTGCAGACTTTGTTGGTCAAGAATTTGCAAAGAACAACGGAAATGGTTGCGATACCGTTACGTTGGTAGATTATGCAGTTTCCGAAGAATATGTTGAGGCTTGGGGTATTATCTCAGCTTTAAATTACAACATCTTTGTAAACGACATGCTTTCTACAGACTTTATGACAAAGGATTACGCTCTCTTCAACTATCTCGAAATCGGTGAAAACATGATGTTCGATGCAGAAAAGATGCAGTCCGACATTGAAACATACGGTCTTTACACTTACGAAGATTTCGCAGAGTACCTCACTTACGAGCAGTTCGTTGCATTCAACGTTCAGTACTTCAAGATCTCTGTAGAAAAGGGATACTATACTTACGATGGCATCGTTACTCTTATCTACGAGTATCTCTACGCTTAAAAATTAAAAACAATTTCAAGTAAAAAGCTTGACACATTAGGGAGAAAACGCTTTGGAAAAACAGAATATTTCTTCGGACAAAATAACCGACCAGGCGTTTTCTCGCCTGATGATTACATCGTTTTTGGCAATGTTTGTTTGCATTTGCATGCTTTGCGGTGCAACTTATGCATGGTTCACGGCTGGAACAACAAGTACAAGCAATACTCTCAAAACCGGTAATTTTGATCTCGATATCAAAGTTACTGACAGTGCTTCGAACGCGCTTTTGGCAAACGAAGACGATGAGTATGAGCTTTCGGCAAACGGCACTTATGCCGTAACGCTTAAGGTTGCCGACAGTACGACGGTTACTCGCGGATACTGCATCGTTACCATTGCAGGTGACACATATATGACACAAGCCGTATATAAGGCAAATTCCGAAGTTCCCTTCACGTTTACCATCAATACTGCTGATTCTAACGTTAGCATTACGTTCGAGGCTGTTTGGGGTATTCCAAGCAACGTTGACGTAGATGAAACTAACAACGTTATTAATCTTCAGTAAAACTAACAACAAATAGACTGTCGCTTTTAGACAGAACAAAATTGAAAACGGCAGAGGCATTGTCAAACAGTGTTTCTGCCGTTTTTGAAGTTAAGGATTCTATCATCGCTCGGAGCAAGAGATTCATATAAACCTATTTTTGTTGAGCATTTACTCCGGCATTTATTATAGAACCAATCAAATTAACTTCTGCCATCGTTTAATTTGAGTCAAATTTAAATCAAAACTTACAATATATTTTTATAGCAGGTTTCAAAAAAAAGCAAAGACATTTACAAAATTTTAACTATATTTTTCGTTATGTTTGAAAAGAGGCTAAAATGAAAATAGAACCAATTGATAAAGGATTGTATAGAATTTTAATTCCTTTTGAAAGCGAAATAACAACAACTGTTTACATTGTGGTGCATGACAGTAATAAAAAAGTGATTTTAATTGATTCAGCATCCTATCCGACAGATGCGATGGAGTTTATAATCCCTGCGATAAAAGAGATTGGAGCAGATCCAAAGAAGGCGGAGTTTTTACTTCTCACACATTCTCATAAAGACCATTTTGGAGGAGCTAAAGCTTTGCTCGAAGCATTACCAAATCTTAAACCCAGAGCCTCATTTTTCGTAGAGCATCCTACGTTTGAATATTTAGCCGACGGAGATATAATAGCAGAGAGACTAAAGGTTGTTTCTTTGCCCGGTCATACCTCAAATAGTATTGCGTTATATGACTTGGAAACAAAGACACTTTTATCAGCCGACTGCTTACAGTTAAAAGGGGTCGGTAAATACAGAAACGGAATCGCATTTCCGGCACTTTACCGTGAATCTATCGAAAAGCTCAAAAATATGGACATTGAAAGAATTGTCGCAGCTCATGAATACGATCCGCTTGGAAGTGTCGCCGAGGGAAAAGAATTTGTTTTGAATTATTTGAACGAATGCCTAAAGTTTTCTTGTTCATAAAATCAATATTGAAACGTGATTTTACGGTTTTAAATTACGTATTTTTTTATCGAAAATATAGAAATAATTAAATAGATATACTTATTCTCCACTCAAAACTTAAGCATAAAGCATATCATTATTTTTTGCGGTTGTGTATTTTACACTAACGTTTCAAAAAGATATTTTGCATTTTGTAAATTATGACTTTTAATTTATGAACAAATTGTAAACATTTGTTTTTTCTATATTTTTTTATGCGTAAATATAGAAAAATTTCTGCATTTGTGATATAATTAACGATGCGGCGCGTGAGGTCGACTTTTGTTGTGCCTTCAGCTGATGCACCCGATAATGAAATTTGTTTTTTGAGAGTGTTTTTGCTCTTTTAGGCGGATTTGGTTATGGATTGTATCGGTTAGCCGACTGACAGCGTAAATAAAAAATTTTTATATTATTGGAGGAAACTTTAATGAGCAAAAAGTACGTTTACCTTTTCTCTGAAGGTAACAGAGACATGCGTAACCTCCTCGGCGGTAAGGGTGCAAACCTCGCTGAGATGACAGGTATCGGTCTTCCCGTTCCCCAGGGCTTCACCATTTCTACCGAAGCCTGCACACAGTACTATGAGGACGGCAAGCAGATCAACGACGCTATTATGGCAGAAATTATGGAGAACATCGTGAAGATGGAAGCTATCACCGGCAAGAAGTTCGGCGATCTTGAGAATCCTCTTCTCGTTTCCGTTCGTTCCGGCGCGAGAGCTTCGATGCCCGGTATGATGGACACTATTCTTAACCTTGGTCTTAACGAAGAAGTTGTTAAGGTTATGGCTGAGAAGTCCGGCAATGAAAGATGGGCTTACGACTGCTACAGAAGATTCATTCAGATGTATTCTGACGTAGTTATGGAAGTTGGTAAGAAGTATTTCGAAGAGCTTATCGACAAGATGAAGGAAGAAAAGGGCGTTACTCTCGACGTTGAGCTTACCGCTGATGAACTCAAGGAGCTCGCAGAGCAGTTCAAGGCTGAGTACAAGGCAAAGATCGGTCAGGACTTCCCCTCCGATCCCAAGGAGCAGCTCTTCGGCGCTATTAAGGCAGTTTTCCGTTCTTGGGACAACCCCAGAGCAAATATTTACAGACGTGACAACGATATTCCCTATTCTTGGGGTACTGCAGTAAACGTACAGGCAATGGCATTCGGTAACATGGGTGACGATTGCGG
>JAZRDI010000017.1:0-74079 GCA_045660185.1 Eubacteriales bacterium
GTAACAATTCCCGATAGCGTTACTTCTATTGGTGAGGATGCGTTTTCTAATTGCACCAGCATTACAAGCGTAAATATAAGCGATATTGCTGCTTGGTGTAATATATCTTTTGGTGATTATGATTCCAACCCTCTTTATTACGCAAAGAATCTATATTTAAACGGTGAACTTATAACAGAGCTTGTTATTCCCGATGGTGTTACTTCTATACCAAAGTATGCCTTTAAAAATCAGTCAAGTATAACAAGCGTAACAATTCCCGATAGTGTTACTTCGATTGGTGATGATGCGTTCTATTTATGCAAGGGGCTTACAAGCATAACAATTCCCGATAGTGTTACTTCGATTGGTGATGATGTGTTCTATGGTTGCAATTCCGCATTATATACCGAATATGAATATGGTAAATACGTTCGTAGCGGAGATAATCCTTATGCGGTATTAATAGGGCTTACCAATAAGCATTTAAGTACGTACATTATTAATGAAAATACTAAATGGATTGCTGGTAGTGTATTTGAAGATTGCTCTAGTTTAACAAGAATAACAATCCCCGATAGCGTTAAGTCTATTGGTAGTCATGCGTTCTATCGTTGCTCCAGCCTTACAAGTATAATAATTCCAGATGGTGTTGCTTCTATTGGTGATTATGCGTTCTATATGTGCTCTAGTCTTACAAGCGTAACAATTGGTAATAGCGTTACTTCTATCGGTCGTGATGCATTCTATGCTTGCAGTCTTACAAGTGTAACAATTCCCGATAGTACAAAATATATTGGTGATGATGCGTTCTCTCGTTGCTCCAGCCTTACAAGCGTAACAATCGGCAATGGCGTTACTTCGATTGGTTCTTATGCGTTCGAGAATTGCTCCAAACTTACAAGCGTAAATATAAGTGATATTGCCGCTTGGTGTAATATATCTTTTGGTTCTTATTCTTCCAACCCTCTTTATTACGCAAATAATCTATATTTAAACGGTGAACTTATAACAGAGCTTGTTATACCAAATGGCGTTACTTCTATACCGCTGTACGCCTTTTATGATCAATCAAGTATAACAAGCGTGAGAATCCCAAACAGTGTTACTTATATTGGTGATTATGCATTCTATAGTTGTAACGCTCTTACAAGTATAACGATCCCGGATAACGTTACTTCTATTGGTGCGCGAGCATTCTATTATTGCGATGGCCTTACAAGTCTAACAATCGGAAATAGTGTTACCTCTATTGGTGACTTTGCGTTCTCTTATTGCACAAGCCTTACAAACGTAACAATTCCAAATAGCGTTATTTCTATTGGTTATGCCGCGTTCTCTAATTGCACAAGCCTTACAAAAATAACAATTCCCGACAGCGTTACTTCTATTGGTGACTATGCGTTCTATTATTCCAAGATTAACACCGTGTACTACACCGGCAATGAAGAAGAATGGAACGAGATATCCATAGGTTCTTACAACGACCAACTAACAAATGCCACTCGTTATTACTACTCCGAAACTGTTCCTACAACCGAAGGTAACTTCTGGCATTATGGTGAAAACGGTGAGATAGTTATTTGGTAACAAAACTCAATACAACTTTTAACGGACTCTTGGCATATGCTTGGAGTCCGTTTTTCTTTTCTATCGGACTCTGGTGATATGCTTTGAGTCCGTTTTTCTTTTCTATCGGACTCCGGTGATATGCTTGGGGTTCATTTTTATTTACAATCACACGCTTGGCGATATACTTTGAGTTCGATTTTCTTTTCAATTTCACATTTATTTTCTAAAATAGGTCGAAAAATGTTCATTATTTTCGGTTTTTTCTCTTAAGTTGTAAAGTTGTACAGTTTTTTGAGTGAATTTTTATGCAGTTTATTTTAGTGGATTGATTGACAAAAGCGCAAAATATTTGTATAATATTTTTAAGTGCTTATACGCTCGGATTGCAGAGGTAATTTATGGAAAAATATTCGTTCGACACCTTTGGTGTTATGATAGATATGTCACGCAATTCAGTGATGAATTTACCGTCACTCAAAAAATTCATACGAATTATAAAAAAACTCGGATATAATACTCTTCTATTGTATACCGAGGATACGTATGAAATTGACGAGCCGTTTTTCGGATACTTGAGAGGCCGTTATTCTAAAGATGAAATGAAGGAAATCGATGCTTTTGCAGATTCGCTCGGTATCGAGGTTATTCCTTGCATACAGACGCTCGCTCATCTTAACGCTTATTTCAAGTGGAAAAAGGTTCCTATAGATTACGATGATATACTTCTCGTAGATGATGAGAAAACTTACGCGCTTATAGAGAAGATGTTCTCTTCCCTTTCCGAGTGCTTCAAATCGAAGAAAATTCACATTGGTATGGACGAGGCGCACATGCTCGGACGCGGACGTCATTTGGATATTCACGGCTATGAAAGCTCGATTACTCTTATGAGAAGACATCTTGCGCGCGTAGTTGATATGGCGAAGAATTACGGATACGAGCCTCTGATTTGGTCGGATATGTTCTTCCGTTCCTGGAACGAAGGAAAGTACGTCATTCCAAGACAAGAGCTTCCCGAAGAGGTTATAAAGGCGGTTCCCGCCGACATCACACCCGTTTATTGGGATTACTATCAAACCAACAAGCAAATTTACAGCGATATGCTCTACAATCACAAGCAGTTCTCGAATAAGACTTGGTTTGCGGGCGGTGTTTGGGGATGGGGCGGACTCGTTCCGTTCAACGAGCTATCAATAAACAATATGCTACCCGCGATAGATGCTTGCCGTGAGCATGGCATTAAAAACGTTTTTATAACGCTTTGGGGTGATAACGGCGGAGAATGCTCTCATTTTGCCGAGATACCCGGTCTATATAAAATTATAGAATACGCCAGGGGCAATACTGATGAAGATGTAAGCAAAAATAAGTTCAAAAAAATATTCGGACTTGATTACGATGATTTTATTGCTTTAGATTTACCGAACCAAGTGTCAGATATTAAAAAAATCGTAAATCCATCGAAATATATGCTCTTCTCCGATCCGTTTGCGGGATTTTTAGACTCCACCGTAAAGAAAGGTGTGGGAGCGAAATATGAAAGTTATGCGAAAAAGCTTTCCGATATTGCAAAAAAATCTCTACGTTTCGGATACATATTCAACGCTGAAGCAAAGCTTTGCTCGGCACTTGCGATAAAATACGAGCTTGGCGTAAAGACAAGAGAGGCTTACAAGGCTCGTGACAACGATGCGCTTCGGGCGCTTGTCAACGATTACTCCGAGGCAATTAAGAGAATAAAAGAATTTTATACAGCATTATCTTATATGTGGTACAAGGATTACAAGCCTCACGGCTTTGAGGTTCAAGAAATGCGTATCGGCGGTCTTTTACAAAGACTTGACGGATGCAAAAAAAGGCTTGTGAAATATTTGAACGGAAGACTCACTGTGATAGACGAGCTTGAAGAGGATATTCTTCCGCTTCACAAGACTTCTGAAGAACCGGTATATTTCAACAATGCGGCAAATGCTGCAACGGTTAACGTGATTTAATTTCAAACAATATATGTAAATTTACAACGAGGTACACTACTATGAATTTACTCGGCAAGGGTAACGACCCTAAATTTTGGTCGGAAACCGTTAGAAACAAAGAATGCTTCAACGATTACAGAGAATTTCTCCATAACAAATGGACGAATCTTTGCGAAAATGATAATTTTGACGCGCTCAAATACACCGAATTCCGCCTTTACGGATTGACGGGAAACAGAACCGTATTCCAAGCGCCCTATTACAGACATAGAGTGCAGATGGAAGTTGCGGCAGTGCTTGCGCTCATTTATCCCGAAGAGGAAAAATATCTTGAATATACTATGGATAAAATATTCGCAATTTGCAACGAGTACGCTTGGGCAATTCCCGCGCACATTCCAAGATCTATTGAGGTTGTAAACAGAACCCATCTTGATCTTTTTGCTTGCGAAACGGCATATACGCTCGCCGAAATTTATACGCTTCTTGAAGACAGACTTGATACTCTTATCAAAGAGCGCATTAAAGCTGAAATTCAATGGAGAGTTATTGACTCGTTCAGAAGAACTACCACATTTGGCTGGGCAACTACAAACAAGGCTAACTGGGCGGCAGTTTGCGGAGGCTCTGTCGGATGCACGCTTATGCTTCTGTTCCCCGAGCAATTCGACGAATTTAAGCCAAGACTTGATCTTCCTATGGAAAACTTCCTTCTCGGATACAAGGATGACGGCTTCTGCGGCGAGGGTACGCATTACTGGCATTACGGATTCGGATTCTTCTGCGCTTACGCAGATATGCTCCGCACCTTCACAAACGGAAAAGAAGATTACTTCAAGCGTCCGAAGGTTCACGCCATTGCAACGTTTATACAGAAAATGTTCCTCTCCGGCAAGAATAGCGTAAGCTTCTCTGACGGTACAGAAACACTTGAATACCATATAGGACTTCTTCACTTCTTGAAGAACGAATACTCCGACGTTGTCGTTTACTCTCCCAAGTATTCTTACATACTCGACGATTGCGGACGCTTCAACTGGCTCGTTCGCGGAGCTACTTGGTTTGACGAGGATATATATAACAATCCCGCCAATGATAACGCTTCTGCAGAATATTACGGTCCCGATACGCAGTGGCTCATCAAGAGAACAAATTCTTACGGCTTTGCGGCTAAAGCGGGACACAACAAGGAAGAGCATAATCAAAATGACGTTGGCGCATTTATAATCGCGAAAAACGAAAAGCAGATAGTTACCGACCTTGGCCCCGGCGTGTACTCGCAACAGTACTTCAACGTAGAAACAAGATACGGCTTCATCGAATGCTCCTCTCTCGGTCACGCAGTTCCATACTTTGGCGACACGATTCAGAGGTTCGGCGAAGAATTCTCGTCCTGCGACACTAAATTTGAAAACGGAGTATTCTCTTCCGATATAGCGGGCGCTTACGGAAGCGATGACGTTAAGAGCATAAAGAGAAGCTTCTCGTTCACCGATACCACTATAACTCTTAACGATAAATTTGTGTATACGGGCAACGAGAAGATAACGGATAGACTTTCTTTGAGAGCAAAGCCTACGCTTGATGGCGACACTGTCACCGCGGGAGATCTTACGATGAAATACGATGCTTCCAAAGCTGACGTCGTATTCAGTGAGCAACAAACCTCAAAGGGTACTACAGTTTACTTCGCAGACTTCGTTCTCAAAGACGGAGTGGATGAAATCACCATTACTTTTGAATAATATACTGCTTTTACAGCTATTAAGGAGTGCTTATGAATTTAATCGGTAAAGCCGCAGACCCTAAATTCTGGTCTGAGGTTGTTAGAAACGACGAACATTATAAAACTTATCTCGAAGAAAGACTTGCTGACTGGGATAAATATTGTGAGGGCAAGATTATCACCGAGCTTAAATACAGCGATTTTAAGCAGTTTTTCACAACGGGTAACAGAAGTATTTATGAAAGTCAGTACTTCAGACGCAGAGGTATGCTTGTTACCTCCGCTATCCTCTCTCTCATTTATCCCGAGGAGGAAAAATACATTGACAAGCTTAACGATATAATCTTCGCTATATGCGACGAATACACCTGGAGCGTTCCCGCGCACCATCCAAATCTCGACGTATATGACAAAACTTTCATCGATCTTTTTGCATCCGAAACAGGATTCTCGCTTGCAGAAATATACACTATTTTAGGAGATAGACTCGACAAAGTAGTGCGTAACAGAATCAAAATAGAGATTCAATCAAGAATTATAGACTCGTTTATGAGTGACAGACACTTCTGGTGGGCAGAAAGATGCACGAATAACTGGGCGGCTGTTTGCGGCGGCTCTGTTGGATGCACCTTTATGCTTATGCGCCCCGATCTCTTCCCTGCAATAAAGGAAAGGCTTGACGCAATTATGGAGAGATTTCTCTCCGGCTTCGGCGCTGACGGATACTGCCTTGAAGGTACGGGATATTGGCATTACGGTTTCGGATTCTTCACGGTTTACGCCGATATGCTTAAGACCTTTACAGAGGGTAAGGAAGATTACTTCGTACGCGATAAAATTCGCGTTATCGCAACCTTCATTCAGAAGATGTTCCTCTCCGGTATGTCTGCGGTTTCGTTTGCAGACGGCGGTGATACTCTTAAATATCACATCGGACTTCTTCACTATCTAAAGAATTTATATCCCGATGACGTTAAGGTTTACTCTCCCGAATATTCTTATATTAGGGATAACTGCCACCGTACCTGTCTTTCCCTTCGCGCTGCATCGTGGCTTGTCCCGGAAATTTATGATAATCCCGAAAACGTAGCCTCCGAGGCTGAATATTACGCAGAGGAATCAAAGTGGTACGTTAAGAGAACAAATAGCTACGGCTTTGCTGCAAAGGGCGGTAACAACAACGAGCATCATAACCATAACGACGTTGGAACGTTTATCTTCGCTAAAGACGGAAAACAGCTCATCACGGATATGGGACGCGGTTCTTACACAAAGCAGTACTTCAGAAATGAAACGAGGTACGAGTTTATTGAATGCTCCTCTCTCGGTCACTCTGTTCCCTACTTTGATGACGTTAAAATTCAGAAACACGGCTCTGACTACCGCGCGGAAAATTATACGTTTGAGCCCGGATATTTCGCTTTCGATATGGCGAAGGCCTACGGTGATGACGCGGTTAAATCCGTTAAACGCGAATTCAAAACAACCGAAGATTGCGTAACCGTTACAGACACGTTTGATTGCGACTCTAAAATAACCGACAGAATAATTTCGCTTATCAAGCCCGAAATTTCAGAAGGCTCCGTTAAAATCGAATCGGCAGAGGTTACCTTTGATAATACGCTTTGCGACGTTACCTTTAGCGAGGTTGTGACAAGCAAAAAGTTCACCGCTTATCTTATAGACTTCAAGCTTAAAGACGGCGTTAAAACCTTCGAAATGAAGCTTCGCTAAGCTATTAATATTCAAAATTAAACCACAAAATCAAATATTCAATCAAAAAAGCTCGAGTAGTTCAACGCCACTCGAGCTTTTTCCTATTATACAAGTTAATCACTATCAAACTCGTTAATCTGCCCCAAAACCCTGCGAAGCAGGATTTCATCCAAATCCCATTTGGATTTCTTCCGACAAAGTCGGATTTAATCCTCGATTGGTGAAGCCAACGTTTAAATAGCACTATCAAAACCTCTTCACCAATCAAGGATTTCATTGCATCAATTCGTTAAGGATTGATGCTAACTTCCCATATTCCGTCCGATTCCTCATACCAAGGAGTCTCGGTTCCCGGGGAAGATGTAATTATATCCGAAGTCATAACTTCTACAACTTCAATTTTAGGATTAATATATTTTTTCATTAATCTTTCCTCCATTCTGCATTATTTTGCCACAACTTCGTTGCGGTAATTTGCCGCGCTTTCAACGTACTTAATGAAGCACGCTACGAGGTTTTCGTGGTCTGCGCCCGCGGAATTTTCGAGGAAGTTTGAAATGTGATAGCTTCCGCCTTCGCCGTAAGTAATTGTTCCTGCGAGAGCGTATGCGTAAACGTCAAGCTCAACGTAATTGCCGTTCTCGTCTGTACCGCTTACAGTTGAAAGCTTTCTGCCATTCGAGTAGAACTTAACGTTCGTATCGGTAACGTAGAATCTAATCGAAGGTTTTGCGTCAAGATTAAGAGTAACTGCGGTTACGGGAGCAGTGGTATTTGTTACACCGCTTGAAACAGGTGTGCCGTCATAGTCACCGCCAAATGCGAGAATCGAATCCGCGATAGCGTTAACTCTTGCGATTTCTTCTTCGGTGTTGAATTCTACGAAGTAATTATAAGCCGCCTGAACGTATGCAACAACGTCTTTTACTAGAGTCTTTTCAACTGCAGTTGCAGATTCATTCTTAAGAACCTTCATCGCATACTTGGGAATTGAGAAGGTGAAGTTCGCAGTAGCAGTTACGTCAGCCGAGCTAACCTTTGCTACAAGCTTTACGTCCATAGCTGCATCGGAAGATGCAAGAGGAATGCTTACAAGATAGTAATCCTTACCGTCGGAAAGGGTGACAATCTCGGAAACGAAGGCAGATACTTCGTAAGCTATACCGTTCAAGATAAACGATTCCGTCATATCCTTGGGGATATATACGTTCATTATGAGATCGTTGGAAAGAGTTATGCTCATCTTGGGAACATAAGTATTGAGAGCTGCCGAAGCAAGCTGATATACGTCTTTTCCGTCAACAGACGAGGTCTTAACGTATGCAAGCTCACCGCCGTTAACTGTTACGATAGGAAGAGCCGTTCCGGTGGGAACAATGAGCTTCGTATATCCGTCAGTACCCTTAACGAAGGTAAGAGTAGAGCTTGCATTTGCGGTAACGTTAGTGGGATCGCTTGTGTAATTCTTCCAAAGGGTAACTGCGTTATTAGAAGTGATTATCTCACCACCGTTTATAACAACCTTTACGTGAGCACGATTTTCGCTTACGTCAAAGATATTGAATGCCTTTGTTGCATTTGAAAGATCAAAGATGCAGTCGGTGAACGTGAAGTTACAATACTGCGCGGGATCAGAATCTGCGTAGCTCGACCAACAAATAAAATTGTCAGTTGCGGGTGCAGTTTCAGGAAGCTTGAAAGTAACGTTTTCAAACTCAAATACAAATCCGTATTTACCGGAGAAGTTTACTCCCGTATCCATTCTTACAACTGATCTCTGACCTGCTATAACGATGTCTCCGTTGATAACCTTAATTTTGGTTTCCCACTCGTTCTTCTTCTGAGCCATAAAGAGTGCTGCATTTGTGGTCTTAAGCTCGAAGCCGTTAAGGTCGATAGTTACGCTATAAGTCTGGCTTAAATTGTTATACTGTGAAGCACTATACGTATAATCGCGTCTTAAGAGAACTACAGAGCCTGCGGTCTTTGAGTTGTTAAGCGCACTCGCTTTAGCGTCGATAGCCCAATCGCTATACGCTCCTACGAATGTTCCGTTGCTCTTGAATACGAAGAAGGGATATTTCTGTACGTCTTCATATTCCGCGGAAACGTATCCGTATTTAGTATCAATACAGAAAGAGTAGGTAGCCGTTGTAGCATCGGTTACCTTTGCAAAGGTAAGTTCTGTACCCTTCTCGCTCTGAAGCTTAAGACCGTTAAGCTTACTCGTGCTCGCAGTCTTGGGCATAAGAATGGAAAGATACTTTCCGTCACTACCGGGAGCAATGGTAAAGGTTGCTCCGTAATCATAGATGAAGTTGCTTAAAGTTACCTTGTCAAACGAATTGGCCAAAACTGTGCATCCGTTTACCTTTACAGTTGCTTTGATTCTACCGGTTTCTGCAAAATTCGTCTTGAAGACATAGAAGGTCGAAGCGGATGAAGCAGCAGTCTTTATGTCAAAGGTACAGTCGCTAATGGTTAAATTAAGAGGAGCCATAGGCGCGGTAAGAGCTGTAGTACTCGCATTTTTAACGTGGAAGAATCCTCCAACGGAAGCACCTTTAAGCAATCCAAATTCAACGTTATCGAACGTCCATGACATAACCTTATTTGCGATATCGGCGTTTGAGTTATTCGCCTTAAAGCGTATAACGTAGGATTTAGCAGTTTTGAATGCTCCGTTTTTAACGGTGAACGAGGATGGGAAGTACTGCACGCCGTCATCCGTTCCCGACCAAGCCTTGATGGTGGAGTCAAAAATACTTTCACTCGTTCTCGTAGCATCCGAGGTAATAGTGTGTCCACACATATCAAGAGTCACACTTCCGCGATTTTGAGAGAGGTTGTCATTATACTCTTGAGTACCGTTTATGATTTTCATAGTGTAATCGCTACGCATGAGTATGTATGCGGATTTTCCGGTTGTTTGATATTTACCGCTACTAAGCTTCTTAAGCACGACACTGTGAATAGCGTTACCGGTTGCGCTTGAGCCACCGTTACTTCCCAAAAGATACATGAATGCACCGGAGAAGTTACCCTTCTGATCTCCAACAACGAATGGATAGTCCACCGCAGAGAGATATTTTGCATTGGCATTGCTCGTACCAAGGCTTATGGTGATTGAAACGTCCTCACCGTTTATTGTGAGGCTTTGAAGCTCGTAAACCGACTCTGTTCCGTTATCGGATACCTCAACGAAATATTTGGTTCCGTTAGCCGTCGAGAAGGACTCTGCATAGTGAGCGTAGTTAACCTCTGTAGAATTTGTTTTAAGCTTCGTATATTCACCCTTGCTATTCGTTCCGAACGTGAAGCTATCGCTTCCGGAGTCAAGAGTATAGAAGGTAACGTTTTTGAGATCATCTGCATTAGCGAGAATGGTTCCGCCGTTAACTGTTACGTTAACGTCTATCTTGTTTACAGTATGATCATCCTTAAGAGCGAAGAGCTTTACTGCACTTGCAGGCACATTCGTTTTAAGGTCGATAGTACAGTTATTAAATACTATATTGGTTTGAGTACCAAGCTGGGTTTCATCTGCGGTTGCGCTATTTGTCCAAGCCTGATAGAAGAGTCCCTTATAGCTGGAAACATTTGCGCCATATCCAACAGTAACACCGTCAAAGGTTACATTCCATACCTTCTCGGCAGGATATTCCTTATCGGTTATCTGGTTATTGATAATAGGCTTGCCTGCATCACTTCTTACAGTACCGTTTTTAACGATAATGTTAGAGGGAGCAACGTTTGTAAGATCGGAAGAACTTGAAAGATTCAAGAACGTATCACTTCTTGTGAAGGTGTTCTTTCCAAGGTCTATAGTAAGAGAGCCGTTTGCATAATTTGCAGCCAATCCTACGAGCGGATCGGAGGTATTGGTATAATCGTCAAGGAGAAGAATTGCAACATCCTTATTTTTATCTGCAGTGAAAATATCAGCAGCAGCCTGTGTTGCTGTCTCCCATGTGTTATATCCGCCAACAAACTCACCGTCTGTGAAGACAGCAAACTTGTTTCCCGCATCGTAGCAACTCAAAGGAAGCTTACCGTAAGCGGTAACCTTGTATTCGCCATTCTCAAAGTCGATAGTGAAATCGTACTGATTCTTTTCGTGGAAAAGAATATCGTCGGAAGAAGGGTCTATACTCTGTGCTCTAACAGTCTTTGTGGTTGAAACGCACTCTACATGAACATCGCTTCCATCCTCGGAGAAGTAGAACATCGCAACCAATCCGGTATCATATCCGGTTGCCATATCAACGCCCTGCGGGTCGATAAGAAGTGTGTTTACTATGTTACCGTTAACACCAACGCATTGTTTAGGCGAATAAATATTATCGGTAATATGTCCTGCAGTTGCCAAAATAATATTTTCGTGAAGCGAAATAAACTCGTTCCAGATGTCAATACCGTTGTTAAGAGTCTTAACGCTCGTAGTGGTCTGATAAGCGGTATCTTTATGCGCCCAATTTCCCTCGCCATCAAACAAGCTGTGAGTTATAACGATTACTCTACGCTCGGGGTTAGCGGCTACAACGTTGTTTGCCCATGCAAGAACCTCGTCCGGAGCGCCGTACTGAAGACCTATTACCATATACTGATGCTCACCAACGTCGAATTTCGTATAGAAGTTCTCAAGTCTGCCATCGATATAGTATCCGTCTATGCTATCAACGAAGGAAGAAACATTGCCGAAATAGTTATTATATTTCTTTGCGGGAGTGGTGTAATCGTCGTGGTTACCGGGAACTATGGAATAATCAACGTTTGCATCGCCAAACTTCTCGTAAAGGGTAACTGCGTATTCCCATTCAGCATCGGCGTTGTTATCGGTTATATCTCCAAGACCGAAAACGTGCTGAATATTCTTTTCTTCTTTATTCGCAATTATCCAATCGAATATAGGAGAAGTGTATTTAGTAGTGTTTTCGTTTACATCCTTTTCAACGAGGAACTGTGTATCGCCAATGAAAGCGAAAGAATAAGCGTAGTCCTTAAGAGGTTCTTTTCTTTCAAAGTAAGCGCTATATGCATCGTGACCATTGCCCGTCTGATCCTTGATGAACTTATCAGCGTTACCGCTCATGGTAGCATCATAATAAGCCATAAGGTTTTCGTTGCCGCTCTGCATATTTTCCCTTGCGGTGTTTGCCACCTCAAGCGCAGTAAGAGTCTTGTAAACCGCTACGTTGCGAAGCTCACCTTTGAAGTAGTGCTTACCGTCATTTCCGATTGAAAACTCTCTGGTTGCGTTTTGAGAATTGAAAGGATCAATATCGTGTACTGTTGTGAAGGAGGTGATAGTCTGCGTAAGCACACCGTTGACATAAAGCTTGTATATCGGTTTTCCGCTAACGATCTCATTAACTACAGAAAGACGAACCCAACCTTTCCCGTACACGTTATAGTCTGTGAACGAAGCCATAGACTTTGTAGTAACGGTTTTTGCGTTTGCCGCATCGTAAGCGTTCGAATAGTAATAAATTGCGGGGGTTCCGTCTTTGTTTATCTGGAATCCTAACGCATCTCTTGTATCATTGTTCATCCAGTTTGCGATGATGGGAGAAGCCGCACTGTAGCTTCCCGAGGCGAAATTCACCTCTGCCTCAAAGGCTCTCGGAAGCTCTGTAAAATAATCCTGTATGTACAAAGGATCTTTTACACTGTTTTCCGTAAATGTCCAAACATTGTTCGAAGCATCATCTGCAGACGCCGACAAAGTAAAGACTATCGAAAGCAAGGTAAGTACCAATACTAACGACAAAACTAAAAGTTTTTTGCTTTTAAAATTTGTTTTTTCCATGTTTTTTCTCCTTTTTGTTTTTTGTATTTGAAGTAATAAAATCAAAAAAGAATTTTGCTATTGACATTTTTACTTCTTTACATTATAATTATAACAAAGTATGCATACAAAATAGAATACTCATTTTACACAAAAAAACAACAAAACATACAGAAAAACAACATAATATGGAAAAATATAAGGACTTTAGCCGAATACGAAAACAGGAAATACTCGAATTTCACGGACTTGAAAACGAAGTTACCTTCACGCCTGACCAAGCAATTGAAATAAGACCTATTCGAATAAGTAAATTCGGCATCACATATCCAAACAAGGATTACTATATAAAACGCGATCCATCACCGTGCTTTATTATCGAATACATCGTATCGGGACATGGATATCTTGAGATAAACGATGAGAAATATAAGCTCAATGCGGGTGACTCTTATATAATTCACCCGGGCGACTTCTGCACTTATTACGCAGACAAGGACGAGCCTTACAAAAAATACTGGGTAAACTTCAGCTTTGCGTTTTTCTTTACGGAAATGCTAAAATCGTACAACATCAACGAAAGGGTTTTTCGCGGTATGAATCTTTCCGGATTTTTTGAAGAGCTTTTTAAGCTTGAGGAAAAATTCGTTTCAAACGATGAAATTTATATACACGCGAGCAGACTCATATTTAACGCAATAATGGACATTGCTCTGCACAGAGAGGATAATACCACGTCAACGAGCAAGGATATTGCGTATAAGGTGCGCGTTTTGTTAAACAAGTCTACGTCCACGCGTATCAGTATCGACGATATTGCGAAAAAATTTTATCGCTCAAAAAACGATATAACAAGACAGTTTAAAAAGAAATACAACACAACTCCGCATAACTATCTTATCGACCTTCGAATCGGAAAAGCGAAAAATATGCTTGTCAACAGTAAAAAATCGCTCGCGGAAATTGCAAATCATTTCTGCTTTTCCTCCGAATTTCACTTTTCCAATACATTCAAGAAAAAGGTCGGAGTTTCGCCGAGCGAGTTTAGAAAGAAATATGATACAGACGTTTAATCAAAGTAAGCGTAATCGGTAAGGTTTTATGCATTATCATTATTTATAAAAAAGTGGGGTTAAAAAAGACTCGAGTAGCTTTATTTCGGCTACTCGAGCTTTTCTTTATGATGATATTTTTGTTTGAGAATAACTTCGATATGACGTCGAAATGCTTTGTTTTCGAACAATTGTCATTATTGAAGTTATTCTTTTATGAGATTATAGTTTAATTGGATATTACCGAATTTCTGTATTCCGCAGAGCTTTCTACGTACTTGATGAAGCACTCTACGAGGCTTTCTTGAGCTTCGCCTTCGGACTTTGCAAGGAAGTCGGAGATATGGTAGCTGCCGCCTTCGCCGTAGGTGATCGTGCCCGCAAGAACGTATGCGTAAACGTCAAGCTCGACGTACGCGCCTTTTTCGTCGCTGCCGCTTACCGTTGCAAGCTTTTTGCCGTCTGCGTAGAAGCTAACGCTCGTATCGGTAACGTAGAAGCGAATAGTGGGCCTTGCATCAAGATTGAGCGTTACTGCAGTAACTACTCCGTTGACATCATCGGCGGTTATACCGCTTGATGTGGGAATAGCGTTGTAATTACCAATAATTGACTCAATAAGAGTTGTTACTCTTGCGATTTCAGCTTCATCGTTATGCTCGGTGAAGTACTCGTACGCTGATTTAACGTAAGCCAAAACATCCTTTACGAGAGTCTTTTCAAGGTTGGTTGCATCATTATCTGCAAGAACCTTTTCTGCATACTTGGGAATCGAGAAGGTGAAGTTCACTACTGCGCTAACTCCGCCTATAGAAACCTCGGATGCAAGAATTATATCCTTTGCGGATTCAGAGGAGCCGAGGGCTACTGTCAAGCGATAGTATGAATTTCCGTCATCAAGCGTTACAACGCTATCCGCAATAGCCGCGAGGTTATCGTAAAGCTCGCCGTTAAACATCATCTTCTCGGTGTAACTTACGGGAACGTAAACGTTCATTACAAGCTCATTATCGAGAGTAATGCTCATTTTGGGAGTATAATCCTTAAAGGTTGCAGATGCAAGCTGATAGGTTGTAGTTTCTGCGTTTACCGCTGTTTTTACAAAGACGAGAGCACCGTTGTTAACGCTTTCGATAGGAAGTGCCGTTCCGGTGGGAAGAGTAATCTTTGTGTAATCCTTGCCGTTTGCTTTTCCAAACGTAAGAGATGAGTTTACATTTGCGGTAACCGTAGCGGGATCTGCCGTGAAGTTTTTCCAAACAGTTACTACGTTCACAGAGGTGATTATCTCACCGCCGTTGATTGTAGCCTTAACGTTTGCACGGTTATCGCTTACGTCAAAGATATTAAACGCCTTTGTTGCATTAGAAAGATCGAAGATACAATTTGTGAAGGTGAAATTACAGTACTCCGAGGGGTCGCCGTCTACGAAGCTGCTATAGCAAATAAGCGTATCGGTTTTAGGATCGCTTTCAGGAAGCTTAAAGGTAACGTTTTCGCATTCAAATACGAATCCGTATTTACCCGAGAAGCTTGCAGAGGTATCAATTCTTACGAGAGGTCTTTGACCTGCGATAACTATATCTCCGTTTATAATCTTGATTGCGGTTTCCCATTCGTTCTTCTTTTGTGCCATAAATAACGTAGAGTTCGTTGTTTTAAGCTCGAAGCCGTTAAGGTCAATCGTTACGCTATTTGTCTGGCTTAAATTATTATACTGACCTGAGCTATACGTATAATCACGTCTTAATAGAATCACAGAGCCTGCAGTCTTTGAGTTGTTAAGCGCGCTCGCTTTAGCGTCGATAGCCCAGTCGGCATACGCGCCTACAAACGTTCCGTCACTCTTGAATACGAAGAAGGGATATTTTTCGGCATCCTCGTATTCTGCCGAAACCTTGCCGTAGAGAGTGTCTATGCAAAGGGTATAAGTGCTTTTCGCTCCCTCGGTTGCCCTTGAGAGAACAAGCTCCGTTCCGCTTTCGGTCTTAACCTTAACGCTTGCGAATTTCGAGAATGAAGCGGTTCTCGGTAAAACAACCGTAAGATACTTTCCGTCACTTCCCTTTCCAAACGTCATCGTTGAGCCGTTTGCATCGCTGAAGTTGGTGAATGTGAGCTTACCGAGATCCTTTGCAAGAATCTTACCGCCGTTGATTTTCAAATCGCACTTCAAGTTAGTGGTTTTAATGAAGTTAGAGCAGAAAATCATAAAATCTTTTGTAGGAACGTTTGTTTCAAAGTCGAATACGCAATCATTGAGAACAAGCTCTACGGGAGCTACAGACGTTCCTCCGGCAGAATTGGAAATATGGAAGAAATAGTTTTCGGTCGCGCCCTCGCAAAGTCCGAATCTAACGTTATCAAACGTCCAACTCATAAGCTTATTCGAAATGTCTATATGCTCACCGGTAGTAGAATTCTTATTATTTGCATAGAGTCGAAGCACCGATACGTTATAAACCTCAAACGCTCCGTTTTTAACGGTATAGTATGATGGGAAGCAATAAACTCCGTCATCAGAGCCGGTCCACTGCTTTATGGTTGCGTCAAATATGTAATTGGTTCTCGTTTTATCCGCTGTGATGGTGTATCCGCACATATCAATAACGAGGTTACCCTGAGCGTGAGAAATATTGTTGTGATATTCCTGCTTTGCGGTAGCACCGTCCATATATGTGCGCATAGTGTAGTCTGCACGCATAAGAACGTACGCAGTGTTTGCATCGTCATTATATTTTCCGGTTGCTGTATTAAAATCGTTCTTGTCGCGCAAAACTCCGTAAATAGCGCGGTCTACAGCACCGTTCTGCTTACCTAAAAGATAATCGTATGCGCCGTAGAATTTCCCTTTCTGATCAAACACCGCGAAAGGATAGTCGATAGCCGAAAGATACTTAATATTAGAGCCGAGTGTGATAGTTCCCGTTACGTCCTCGCCGACTATTTTAAGACTTTGGAGCTCGTAGGTTGAATTAACACCGTCATCGGCAATTTCAACGAAATATCTATCTCCGTCACTTGCCGGGAATGATGCGCTATAGTGAGCGTAGTTCATCGCGGTGGTATGAGTGATAAGCTTGGTGTATTCCCCTTCGTAAGCACCAAAGAGAACGCTATCACCCGAATCAAGCTTATAGAACGTCACGTTGGCAAGTGCGGAAACGTCTGCCAAAACAGCACCTCCGTTAACCCTAAGATTAACATTTATCTTGTTTATAGCTCTGTCATCCGCCATATTGAAGAGTGTTACAGCTTCGGGAGCGTTCGTTTTAAGGTCAAGGGTACAGTTATTAAGGGTGATATTTGTAGTTGTTCCGTATCCATCTGCGGTGGCATCGTTAGTCCATGCCTGGTAGAATACGCCTTTAGTGGATGCAAGATTTTCCGAATAACCAAAGGTTACATTTTCAAAAGTAAGATTCCATACCTTGTTAGCGGTATAGGCTTTATTGGATATTTGGTTGTCGATTACGGGTCCGTCAAAACTCTTTACAGTGCCGTTTTTAACAACGATATTTACCGAAGCGGTATTTGATACGTCGCTGTAGTTAAGATTTAAGAAGGTACTGCCTCTTTCAAATGCATAACCGCCGAGATCTATCGTGAGAGTTGCGCTTGAGGTATTCAGCGCGCCTACAGAAAGAGAATCTCCCGTATTATTATAATTCTTTAAGAGAAGAATCTGAATTTCCTTTTTGGCATCTATGCTCAAAATGGAATCTATAGCGGAAGTTGCAGCGTTCCAGGTTTTATATCCGCCGAGATATTCGCCGCCCGAGAAAATAGCAAAGCTATTGCCTGCAGATACACAGCTTTCGGGAAGGATTCCGTACTCGGTATATTGTGATACGGTGTCGGTGGGATAGAGGTTAACCTTAAACTGATTTCTCTCGTTGTAAAGAATATCTTCAGCGTCGGGATCGTTCTTCTGCGCTGCAAGAGTTTTCGTTGCGGAAACGTATTCAATCTGAACCTCACTTCCGTCCTCGGAGAAGTAGAACATTGCTACCATTCCCGTTTTGAAATCGGTACCTTTATCAAGTCCTTGAGGGTCGATGAGGAATGAATTAACTGTGTTTCCGTTAACGCCTACGTCTGTTCTATGCTTAATATCAAAGGGATCAATGTGACCTGCTGCGGTAATTATAATGTTCTCATGGAGCGAGATGAACTCATTCCACATATCAATGCCGTTATTCAAGGTTTTTACAGAGGTACTTGCCTGCTCTCTGGTATCCGCCTCACTCCAATCACCCTCATATCCGAATAGAGCGTGAGTGATAACGATAACCTTTCTATCGGAATTTTCGGCTACCACCTTATTCGCCCAAGCAAGAATTTCGTCGGGCGCGCCGTACTGGAGACCGATTACCATATACTTATGCTCGCCGACATCAAAGTTCATATAGTAATTCTCTACTCTTCCGTCTTTGTAATAACCGGTAATTCTATCGGTGAAATAATCGACCTCACCGAAATAAGCGTTGTATTTTACGTGATTTGTATAATCATCGTGGTTACCGGGGATTATTGCATAAGGAATATCAGCATCTTCAAGCATTTCGTGATAATCAAGTGCCTTTTCCCATTCGATATACTCGTTTCTATCGGTTATATCTCCGAGTCCGAATACAAACTGAATGTTCTTTTCGTCCTTATTCTTCACTATCCAATCATAAATGGGCTTGGTATAGCTCGTTGTATTCTGGCTTGCATCGCGGTACATAAGGAACTGCGTATCTCCTACGAATGCAAAAGAATAAGCATAATCGTTAAGAGCATCTTTTCTTGTAAAGAACGCCTTTGAAGCATCGTGACCGTTACCGGTATGATCTTTTATGAATCCGTCGGCATTTCCACTCATGGTACTGTCATAGTATGCCATAAGATTGGTGTCACCCAACTGCATATTTGCTTTAGCGGTATTTTTCGCTTCAGCGGTGGTAAGCGCGTTTTCATAGACGGCTACGCTACGAAGCTGTCCCTTAAAATAGTTAACTCCGTCATTACCTATAGAAATCTCTCTGCTTGTGCTTTGAGAATAAATCGCGTCAATATCGTGAGCGTAATTCTTGTATCCGTCACGCTGATCATTACCTTCGTAAACGTTTACCGTATAGTTATCAACGGTTTGAACGAGGTCTCCGTTTACGTAAAGCTTATAAATGGATTTGCCTGTTGATTCGTCGATTTCATTGGCAACTGCAAGACGAACCCATCCTTTTCCGATTACGTTGTAATTATCAAACTTAATATACGTTTTAATTCTCCATACCTTGTTATTGGATGGCTCGTACTCTGTTTGATAGAAATACATTGCGGGCTTTCCTGATGCGTGGATTTCAAAGCCGAAGCAATCCTTGGTATCGTTATTTCTGTAGTTGCTGATAATAGGCGATGCATTGCTATACGTTCCCGAGGGGAAATTTACCTCTGCCTCGTATGCTCTGGGTAACTCATCATAATAATCCTTTACGTACATAGGGTCGCCTACGCTTGCTTTTGAAAACGTCCATCCGTCAGTAGTACCGTCAGCGGCAAATACCGAAACGGTAACAGCGGAAAGAATTACGATAAGCATGCATACAAGCAATACGTAAATTGTGCCTTTTCGCTTAAATTCGGTGTTTTTCATAGTTTTCTCCCTCATTTTTATTGCTTACTTCTTACTTCAATTTTATTAAAACCATCTTTTTCAAGGCGCTTTACTGCTCTTGCTATATATCGCTCAATAAGTCCCTGCTTTTTAAATTCGTCTTTATACATAAAAACGTCAAATACAATCAGACAAAGCGGTACTATGCTGAATCCTTGCTTTGATATACAGACTGCGACAAACGCGATAAACATCGTAGCCAATATTAAGTGGAATATAAGCGCGGTAGTTATTACGCCTTTTATCTCGGTTTTTCCGTTTTTCTCGGATATTTTGCCGACAAAACTCGTGCCGTCAATAAACGCGTTATCCTTCGTTGCTCCGCCTATGTATTCGCATTTAATCTTGAGCTTTCCGCAAGATTCCTTAACGTGCATACGAGGTGTTCCCTTTTTATCTTCAAATACGACGTTTTTATTTACTCGGTCATTGTCATTAAGCATCGTGAGAAGCTCTTCCTTTGTTGCCGAGCTTTCCAATTTGATAAATTTCATACCTTCTCCGTTTAATAGTCTATGCAGGAATATATAACGTTTCTGAGTCTTGGAATAACCATTGAATGATGCTTTCCCATATGCTCTGCGTGGAATATCGATATTCCCGACTCGGGGCAAGCGGAAAGATAAGAAAGACGCGCACCGTCCCATCCAAACTCGCCCTTCGGCATAAGGTTTCCTACAGTTTCGGGCTCCATATTCGTTCTCACGCCCCAGCCGTATCCGTAACCGAGTATATGATTTCCGTGCTTATGGAAGGACACGAGGTGTTTATCTCCAAGAATATTCGAGCGCATAAGATTTACGGTGTAGGGCGAAAGTATTCTGTTTCCGCTCTTTCCAAGTCCCATGTGAGTGAGAGCGTCTGCCAAAAGTATTTGGTCCTCTACGCAAGATATAAGTCCTGCGCCTGCGCTGTCGTAGTCTGTTCCAAAGACGAAGGGATTGTAATTTTTTTCAACCTCACGAGGTCCACGAAGAGCGTCATCGTAAATATACTGCGTTGCAAGTCTTTCAAGCTTACTGTCCGTAAGTCCAAACGAGGTGTTTTTCATTCCAAGTGGAATGAAAATATTATCCCTCATATATTCGGAAAGTTTTTTGCCCGAAACAAGCTCAACGATACCTCCGACAACGTCAAGACAAAGACTGTATCTATAGTCCGTCCCCGGCTCAAATTCAAGCGGTTCGTTTGCAATAGCGCGAACTATATCGAGAGTAGGACATCTTCCTTCGGTTTCCTCTTTTACGCGCTTTATGCTTTCACTGTTGGTGTTGTAGTTAAGTCCTCCACTCATCGAAAGAAGGTGCTTTATCAGAAGGGGATTTTTTGCTTCGCGCAACTCTTCCTTTCCGTCGGGATTTTTCACCTTTACGGTAAGATTTTTATATTCCGGAAAATACGCGCTTACGGGATCGGTTATCATTATTTCTCCGCGCTCTATAAGCTGGGCTGCCGCAACGGCAAGTGAAACCTTCGTTATCGAATACATGTGATAAAGCGCATTCGGATTTACGGGAGTTTTCTTTTCGATATTATCATATCCGCTTTGATAACGGAAGACTTCCTTTCTTCCTTTGTACACTACAGTGTCCGAGCCCGGAATTCCAAGCGTCGGCAAGCAATTATCAAGAAAATCCTTTAACGGTTCAAAATTCATCTCTAAAGTTCCTTTCAAATCCACGAAAATTTATTCATAAATCAATGCTTCAACTCTATAACGGTAACGCCTGCATCACCGTCACCGTATTCCGCGTGCTTGTAAGTTCTGATTCTCTTATCCGACTTGAAATACTTCCAAAGCGCAGCTCGGAGCGCACCGGTTCCCTTACCGTGAATGATTCTTACAAACGGCACGTTTGCAAGTATAGCATCGTCAAGGTGCTTATCAACAACAAACCAAGCATCATCGCCTATCATTCCGCGAACGTCAACCTCTAATTTGAAATCGGTGACTACCGAACGCTTAACCTTCCCCTCGGATACAGGTTTAGGTGCTTTTTTCTCTCTGTACTTGGTGTTAGCTTCAACAAGTCTTAATTTGTCCTCGGTTACCTTTGTTTTTAAAACGCCTGCGGTTACGGATATAAGTCCTTTTTTATCGGCAAGAGCAGTAACCTCGCCCTCTGTTCCGACGGTGATAACGTAAACCTTATCTCCGACTTTAAGAGCCCTTGGAAGCTTATAATCCTCGTCAAGCGAATATTCCTTGACGGTAATTCCCGAAAGCATATCGTCGTTTTTGCGAAGGCTTTCTCTTACAGCGTCTCGCGCCTCGTGCATAAGTCTGTCACGCGTTTCTTTATCTTCCGCCTTCTTTATAGCCTCAAGCTGCTTGAATATGAACTCGCTCGATGCTCTTGCGCTATCCAAAATCTGTTTTGCTTTAAGGAGTGTTTTTTGAGTTTCATCCTCGGTTTTGGAGATTTTTTTCTTTAACTCCTCCTCAGATGCGGTTTTAAATCTTTCGTATTCGGTGCGGAGCGCTTCTGCTTTTTCGCGAGCCGCCTCCATTTTCATTCTATCGGTATCAAGACGCTCGATTACGTCCTCAAAGCGTTTATTATCACGCGCTATTAGCTCGTCCGCACGACTTAAAACGTCTTTTGGAATACCAAGCTTTTCGGAAATTGCAAAGGCGTGTGATTTACCGGGTGTACCAACTACCAATTTATAAGTTGGACGAAGCGTATCGACGTCAAACTCACAGCTTGCATTTTGCACACGGGGTGTATCTAACGCATATGCTTTAAGCTCTGCATAGTGCGTTGTTGCAAGAGTGAGTCCTCCAAGGCTCTGCGTTTTTTCGAGTATCGCCGTAGCGAGCGCAGCTCCCTCTATGGGATCGGTTCCCGAGCCAAGTTCGTCAAAAAGAACCATCGTGCGAGGTCCAATCGTGTTAAGTATTCCAACTACGTTCACCATGTGTGAGGAGAACGTGGAAAGTGATGCTTCTATACTCTGCTCGTCACCTATATCAACGAGAACTCCGTCAAAAACTCCTACCTCGGAATTTTCAAGCGCGGGTATTTGAAGGCCTGATGCTGCCATAACGGTAAGTAATCCAACTGTTTTGAGCGATACTGTTTTACCACCCGTATTTGGTCCTGTGATAACAAGCGTATCGTAATCATCACCAACGGCAACGTCTATCGGCACAACCTTGTTTTTGTCAAGAAGAGGATGTCTTGCTTTTCTAAGATTCACAAGGCGCTTTTTTGTTATTACGGGCATTTCCGCTTTCATGGAAATCGCAAGAGACGCGCAAGCGTAAATAAACGCTATTTCCGTTATGTTGTGGTAATTAAGCGTTATAACCGAAGACGCGTCCGCGCAGTCCTGCGAAAGCGATGCGAGTATTCTCTCTATCTCATATTTTTCGGCTGCGGAGAGACTTTTCAATTCATTGTTGGCTTCGACAACCGCCATTGGCTCAACGAAAAGAGTTGCTCCTGTTGATGACGTATCGTGAACAAGTCCCTTGAGTTCGTTTCTATACTCCGCTTTTACGGGTACAACGTATCTTCCGTTACGCATAGTAACTATGTTTTCCTGAAGATATTTAAGCTTATTTCCGCCAACGTAGCTCTGAAGGGTATCCTTGATTTTATTGTTGGTATTGCGTATTTTTCTTCTGATTTCGGCAAGCTCGGGGCTTGCTTCGTCTGCAATCATATCCTCTGAAATGATTGCTTTTTTAATCTTATCTTCAAGCGTTCTCGATACAAGAATTCTGTCAAAAAGCTCGTCTATCGAGGTATCAAAAAGCTTGTCCGTTTTTATATAATCCTGCAGATTTCTTGCACTGTAAAGAAGCGACGCTATATCAAGAAGCTCCCTCGGAGATAAAACTGCACCTTTATACGCCCTTTCTGCAGAAGAAACAGTGGTTTCGGGCGCGGAAAACGATGGGTATCCCTTCGCGTTTATCAATCGCTTTGCATCATCGGTTCTTTTTTGGCGCAAAAGAACTGTATCATAATCATCCGTGGGTGAAAGTGCTCTCGCCTTTGACGCTGCACCCTCGGTAGCCGCCATCGATGCAAGCATATCTATTATTTTGTCGTATTCAAGCGCAGAAAGTGCTTTAGACGTAAAATGCATCAGCGTTTTACCTCCTTGTAAAATTCAAGCGATTTAAAGCTTCGCTCAAGCTGATTTTTTATGTATTTTTCGGTGGCTGACGAAAGAATTTCCATATCCTCGTCAGATATATTGAATGCAAAAATTCGCTCTATAGGGCAATGTATAAGATACGCAAGAGCCGTTTTTGCTCCCTCGGTGAGAATCATTATAATTTCCCTTGTTCCGTCATCGTAAAGCTCGCTTTGCCTATCCGCCTTTTCCTTACAGGAAAAGCATTTAATACTTCCGCCCATTATATCGAAGAAAAAGTCACCGCTCGTTTCTCCGCATTCGGAGCAAGAACGCACCTCGGGCATGAAGCCTATTATAGATGTAGCGCGTATTTCGAATGCCGCTTTTATTTTGTCAAGCGAATACTTTTTCTCGGATATTGCGTAAAGCGAATTTAAGGCAAGTCTTAAAAGACTGCTTTCCGCTTCTGCAGTAGTAACGTCAGAAAGAACCTCGACGATATATCCCGCGAGGCTTAACCCCTCAATAGAATCTCTGATGCCGAAAAAGCTCTCGATTAGACTGCTTTCTCGCACCCAGTATCTATCCGATTTCTTATACAAAACGAACGTAGAATAACAAAACTGTTGAGAAGCCGACATATTTCTATTTTTAAGCGAGCGAGCACCCTTAACCATGGCGCTGACCGTTCCGCATTCCTTGGTGAATATGCTTATAAGCCTGTCCGACTCACCGATATTTACGCTTCTCAATACGAGTCCTGTAACCTCGCTTAACATATTAGTCCTCTTTATATCCGAGATTTGCGATATTGAAATCGCTCTCTCTCCAATTTTCCTTTACTCTTACGTAAAGATCAAGGAACACCTTGGTATCGAGAAGGTTTTCTATATCCTCTCTTGCATAGCTTCCTATTCTCTTAATAGAAGCACCGTTTTTACCTATGATAATTCCCTTGTGCGTAGCCTTTTCACAGTAAATTTCAGCTCTTATTGAAACAGTTCCCTTTTTTTCCTTCCATTCCTCTATAACAACAGCGGTACCATGAGGAATCTCCTCGTCAAGCGTTCTGAGAAGCTTTTCGCGGATGATTTCCGCAACCATCTGTCTTTCAGGCTGATCGGTAACTATTTCATCCGAGAAGAACCATACGCTATCGTTGAGATAACGTCTGCATTCCTCTACTACTATTTCTACGCCCTTTCCGTTTTTCGCGCTAATCGGAATTACACTGTCAAAGTCGAACGCTTCGGAATAAGCCTTAATGGTTTTTACTATATTTTCGGGGCGTACTGTGTCTATTTTATTGATTACAAGAATAGCGCCGATTCCCTTTGACTTGATACCTCTTATGATTTCTGCCTCAATGTCGCCAACCTCTTCTCTTGCTTCTACGACGAGAATCGCTCCGTCAACACCGCCTATGGTGTCCGTCGTGGTCTTTACCATGAAATCTCCGAGCTTCGTTCTCGGCTTATGTAAGCCGGGTGTATCAAGGAACACAAACTGCTCCTCGCCAACCGTATGTATGCCCGTAATTCTGTTACGAGTAGTTTGAGGCTTCTTTGATACTATAGCGACCTTTTCGCCTATTATTGAGTTTAAAAGAGTGGACTTACCTACGTTGGGACGTCCTACTATTGCTATAAATCCTGTTTTCGTCATTTTTATTCTCCTAATTATGCCTTACGCATCATTTAATTTCAAGCGTTTCGATTATTTCTCTTTGAAGTCTGCACTGAAGCTCATCGTCCTCTTCGCTTCTTTCGTGATCATATCCGAGAAGATGAAGAGTTGAATGAATAGCAAGGAATGCAACCTCACGGACAAAGCTGTTTCCAAGCTCTTCTGCCTGCTCCTTTGCTCTCGGAACGGAAATTACTATATCCCCGAGCGGAGCGCCGAGTTGACATTCGGCATCGTCAAACTCACCGTTTTCGTACATCGGGAACGAAAGCACGTCGGTGGGTCTGTCAACCCCTCTGTATTTACTATTAAGCGAATGAATATATTCGGCAGAGCAGAACGTTACCGAAACCTCTGCGGGATATTTAAAGCTCTCGCGCTCTAGGGTGGCACAAATCGCGCTTCTTACAGCAAGCTTAAGCTCATAATTTACATCATCAAACTTATCCGTTGCCGAAAAATTGATATAAAGCTCTCTTTTCATACTATTCTCCATCCTGCTTCGTCTTTGCCTTGAATTTTTTAGCCGTTTGATTTTTTTCGTATTTCTCATAAGCGCTGATGATCTTACGCACCAAGTGGTGACGCACAACGTCACGCTCACTGAATTTAAATATCGAAATTCCCTCTATTCCGTCAAGAACGTTGGTCGCTATTGCAAGTCCGCTCTTTTTACCGAAGGGAAGGTCGGTCTGCGACAAATCTCCCGTTACAACCGCTTTTGAGTTATATCCAAGTCGCGTCAAGAACATTTTCATCTGCTCGGGAGTCGTATTCTGCGCTTCATCAAGAATTATAAACGAATCGTCAAGAGTTCTTCCTCTCATATAAGCAAGAGGGGCAATTTCTATCACTCCGCGCTCAAGATATTTTTGATAATTTTCCGCGCCGAGCATTTCAAAGAGCGCATCGTACAGCGGTCTTAAATATGGGTCTATTTTACTTTGGAGATCTCCCGGCAAAAATCCGAGCCTCTCGCCTGCTTCAACTGCAGGTCTTGTCAAAATAATTCTTGCGACGGTTTTATTGCGGAGTGCTTCTACTGCCATTGCTACCGCAAGAAAGGTCTTACCCGTACCCGCAGGACCTACTCCGAGAATAACTGTGTTATTTTTGATAGCATCTATATAATGCTTCTGGCCTATCGTTTTTGCCTTTATGGGCTTTCCTCTGTTGGTTACGCATATAACACTTCCGGTATGACTTTCACCTTCTGTTTCTATTCCGTCTTTTACAAGCCCTATGACGTACTCCAAAGTTTCGCGGCTTATCGTTTCTCCATCGCCTATCATTCTCTTTAGATATTCCATCGTTTTCACTGCAAGCTCGGTATCCTTCGCTTCACCGCTGATTACTACGGCATCTCCCGAGTCACCGTTTGAATTCCTGTTGGAAAGCTTTACGTCGAAGGATTTCTCAATAAGTCTTGCATTAGCATCGAACGCTCCGAACAATGCCATCGTTGCCTCACTCGACTGAGTCATCACTATTTTTTCTGCCATATTTTCTCCTTGAGTTGCATTTTCTCTCGCCCTCAAGCTTCAAAAGCTTGGAATTACGAGCCTTCATCGGAAAAGAATCGCTCTTCTCCTATATCCTTAGAAACTGTAGCGTACGTCACCAGCTTGTATCCTTCGGCGGTAAATTCACCGACGGTTTTCATTTTCAGCACCTCCGAGGAGCTAAAGCTATATTTCATCAAAGCGTTAAGACGCGAAGAAGCAATGCTTATCATCTCTTTTTCCGTATAAGTAGCATTTACTTCCTCTGCTTTTTGAACGTACACCTTTCGAATTTCGAAAGGAATTCTGTATTTGCCGAAAAGCAAACATTTTTCTTTATCCTCTATTATAACACAATCGTTTGGCGTATTTCCATACTTTTTTAAAAAAATTAGAGAAAATTTAAAAATATTTATGCTGATTTCGGCAATTTCGTTCTTCGAATAGGTCTTTTTTGCTTCTTCTTTGGGAATGTTAACCTCAACACTCTCGCTCAGCACTCCAAAAATCTCGCCCTCGGCACGTACGAATCCACCGCCAAGCTCGCTCGGTATTACACCTGAAATAAGAAGCTGGCCTCGCTTTACGGTGTCACCAGCCTTAACGCAAGCTATGCCGCTTTTGACGGTTATTTCTTCTATAATACAATCTCTTGAAGCTACTATATTCGAGTAGCCGCCACTATCCTCCGTTTCGCTTTCCGGAACGTTTTTTGCTCTTACGCTTACGTAAGCAACCGCCCCTCGCCTACTGATATTTATCCAACCGATGTTATCGGTTTTTTCGAGGATTTCTGTTTCAAGACTCGAAAGAGAAAACGACCGCCAAGACTTGCCTATCGAAAAGCCATTTTGTGAAAGTTCTTCTTCGACTTTAGCACCATACACATCGCCATCACCGTCTATTCTGATATCCCAAACAAACGAAAAAGCGAGTAATATGTAAACTATAGATAACATTATGCCTAAAATTATACCATATCTGTAACGATATTCCAAGAGTGACGATGGCAATCCTTTAACGCTTGATGATTCGTGTTTTACGTTTGATAATGCTTTTTCATATTTTTTAGTTTTGATTAGCGAAACGCAAATTTGCCCCGAGGAATTCATTTTTGCGCTTAAGTTTCTCTTAAGAAGTGCCGAGAGCGCTGCGGCTCTATCCTCTTCACTTACCGTGAATATTTTATAGCCAAGAACATAGTGATCTATTCTCATTTTTTCCCACCCCTTCCTCTGCAAAAGCTAAGATTGTCGATTTTTCCGTTTATTCTGACGTTGCGCGATTCAAGAACCGAAATTTCAAGTAGCGAGCCCGTTACCGATATTAGCTCTCTTCTTGATGAAAGCAATATTGACGTTTGCGAAAATTCGTTTATCGACCTTACTCCCGAAATTGACAGTGATATACTTTTTCCATTTCCGAAAAGCTCTGCGTGAAAGCTTGGAGCGATATTCACACTTGAATCCTTCTTTATATTAAATAGCGATTTTTTCGTCATTAATTTTGCTTTCCTTTCATATTTTCTTAATAAAGTGTATGTACGGAGAAGAAAAAAATGACGAATACAAATTCAAAGAGCGACAATTCAAAATGCATATCAAAAAGAAGCGGAATATCAGCTTTATTTACCTTGGCCTCATGCTTTTCGGTTTTTATTGTTTCGCTTTTATTTTCGGATAAAATTGCGCATTCGGTAAGGAGCGCGCTTTCGCTTTGCTCGTCGGTGATAATTCCTTCGGTCTTTCCGTTTATGGTGATGTCCGACCTCTTATACGTTTATACCGATTTTTCTAACTTTAATCGAACAGGTGGATCGTTCGAGCGAATTTTCGGTGTTTCGCGAGTGGGTCTTTATCCTTATATATTAGGGTTACTTTGCGGATTTCCGCTCGGCGTTAAATGCGCTTCGGAGCTATATAAAAACGGCAAACTTTCGCGAGAAGAAGCAGAGCGAATAATAGGCTTTTCAAATAACACGGGGCCTGCCTTTTTGGTGTCAGGAATAGGACTTGGACTTCGAGGCAGCGTCAAAGACGGATTTTTACTTTACTTTGTTATGGTGGTATCATCAATCATCGTAGGTTATCTTTTCTCTCCAAGGGGAGCGGTTAAAAGTCCTACGGTTAGCATTGGAACGGAGAAGACGTTTTCTCTCACCGCTTCAATAAAAAACGCCGGAATTAACACTTTGAACGTCTGCTCTTATCTCACGTTTTTCGCGTGCATCGTTGGACTGCTACGCGGAGCAATCGGAGAAAATTACGTTTATCTTTCCTTAATTTCCTTTCTCGAAGTCGGTAGCGCTACGAGCATTTTATCAAAGACGAAGCTTCTTACTCCGCACCTTTCGCTTGCGTTATCCTCATTTGCTGTTGGATTTTCGGGTTTATCGGTTCATTTGCAAGCAATTTCATTTCTTATAGGTACGGACATTCGCATCAAGCGGTACGTTTTTATGAAGCTTGCTCAAGGCATTTTGTCATTTATGCTCACGTTTTTGCTTTACTCGGTTTTGATTTGAAGTTATTTTAGACCATTTTTATTCAAATTGTTAAAATAATTGGAAAAATATTTATTTTTTTGTTGCATTTTCCGAGCGAGTGTGGTATAATGAAGTTAAACTTTATTTAAGTTAATAAAAAAATATATATTTCTCAAAGAAAGGACAAACAAAAATGAAAAAGATTTTGATTTTTGTTCTCTTACTCGTCATGGCGCTTTCGCTTGCGGCGTGTGGGAAAAAGCCAACCGAGGGTCTTGATTTCTCAAACGATACCTTGGATGGAAACTATGCAGTTACCAGTATTGGTAATGCTGCCAATATGTTCGGAAAGGACGTTAAGGATCTCGTCATTCCGTCATCTTATGGCGGCAAAAAGGTTACTGCAATTGAAGCATCCGCTTTTAAGGATTGCGTCAATCTTGAGTCTGTAACAATACCTGCTACCATTACTCGCATTGAGGTCGGTGCGTTTGAAGGTTGCGTTAAGCTTAAGACGATAAGCGTAGATGCCGGCAACAAGACTTACGGCTCTATCGACGGAAACCTTTATACGAAAGACGGATCTACCCTTTTGATATACGCTCCCGGTAAGAGCGAGGGTACCTTCAACGTTCCCGCTCACGTTACCACGATTGGTACGGCTGCATTCGAGGGTATCAGAACGCTTGATACGATTAACTTCGGCAACACCCTCTATTACATCAGCGCAAATGCCTTTTCGGGTTGCACGAGCCTTAGAGAAATCAATATTCCCGATAGCGTTACTTACATAGGAAACAACGCATTCTTCAACTGCGCAAACGCTACTGCTATCAGACTTGGTAAGGGCGTTAAGGATATTTCCTTCGGTGCATTTGAGCGTTGCTCAAAGGTAGAACAACTCGTTATCGGTTCTACGGCTATCAACGATTTTAAGATTGATAACAGAATTTTCTCTTACGTTGGCTCTACCGGTACGGGTGTCAACGTTAGCATCGGCGCTACCGTTGATTCGTTGCCTGCGTATCTCTTCGCTTCATCGGATGATTCTGCTCCCAAAATTCAAACGATAACCTTCGAAAAGTTTAACGATAAGTCCGAACGCACTATCGGAGAATTTGCATTCTTGCACTGCGACAGTATCCCCGAGGTTTATACCGACAGCATAGAGGATTGGACCAATATTGTATTCAAAAACGAATACTCTAACCCCATTGCTCTTAATGCTAAACTTTACGCAGACAACAAACTTGTTGCGTCAGTTGCGCCAAATAATCAAGAAGAACCCGTGTACACATTCCCTGCCACTATAACAAAGATCAACGATTATGCATTCTACGATTACGATTATGATTGTTTTGTAAACGTGGATTTGGGAACCTCTATACAATCTATAGGAAAAAGCGCGTTCTCCAGTTGTGATAACCTTCAGAAAATCACTATCGGTAACAAGGTTGTAGCTATTGATGATCTTGCATTCTCCAATTGTCCTTCCTTGAGCGAGATTAACTATAATGCAATAAAAATAAACGATATGGATAAGGCGCACAACATCTTCGGCAATTCTGCCTCTGCGTCCGGCGGTCTTACCATAAACATCGGAAAAGACGTTAAACGAATTTCCAACCATATCTTCCACTTCACTAAAGACGGATATACCGCTCCCGCTATTCAAAAGTTGTCTTTCGCTGACGCTGCGAATGATATTACGATTGGTCAATATGCGTTTGCAGATTCCAATTTCAAGACCGGTCTTGAGATTGCGAACGATAACGTTACGTTCGTCATCGAGGATTCCGCTTTCCGTGCTTCCTCCATTCCTTCGTTGAAGTTTGGAAACACCGTAACTTCTACCGGAACTTATGCGTTTGCGGAAAGCACCATTGCCGCTAAAATAGATTTCGGTAATTCTCTTGCTAACATTGCTGATTACGCTTTCTATAAATCCACTATCAATCTCACTCCCAATAAGAACGGAGTAAACGAGCTTGTTATTGACGGAGTTGTTTTAACAATCGGCAAATATGCATTTGCAGAGTGTAAAGGTCTTGAGATGGTAACACTCGGCAATACGGTAACAACTATTGATGAATATGCTTTTTCAAAAGCGTTTAAGCTTAACGACGTGGTAATAGGAACAAACGTTTCTGCAATAAACAGCTATGCTTTCTATGCTTGTCCCGAGCTTGAAGAGGTGACGATGGGAAGCTGCGTATCTGTTGTAGGCAGTTATGCGTTCTCCGAGTGTAAGAATCTTACTGTTGCCGATCTCGGAAAGGTAGTCGAGGTCATAAACGAACGCGCGTTTAACGAATGCGTTAAGCTTTTGAATGTAACGATAGGTGACAAGGTAACCGAAATCGGAAAATATGCATTCTACAATTGTGATTCACTTTCCAATATCGCTATAGGTAACAGCGTTAAAACAATTGGTGACAATGCATTTGAAGACTGCGATGCCTTCACGAGCATTTCGATTGGAAACAGCGTAACTTACCTTGGCACATCAGCATTCTATAACTGCAAAAACCTTGTTTCGCTCTCTATCGGAGATTCCCTTAACAATATCAGCGAATCTGCATTTGAAAACTGTATCAAGCTCACCAATGTAACGCTTGGAGTACAGACTGAAGAGGTTGACAAGGCTGCGTTTAAGGGCTGCGCCTCGATTAATAAGGTTGTCTTCCCTCATAGCGTTAAAACAATCGGTGAGAGTGCATTTGAAAACTGCACAGGTATTATCGCTATCACATTCGGCAATATTCTTGAAACTATAGATACGGCTGCATTTAAGGGTTGTTCTTCTCTTAAGGAGCTCACTCTTACCAACCACGTTTCCGTACTTAATGAGAGCGCGTTTGAAAACTGTACTTCTTTGAAGTCTATGACAATCGGCGAAGATCTCGAAAGCATTGGAAAAGCTGCATTTAAGGGTTGTACTGCTCTTACAACGTTGAAACTCGGTGTTGATAATCCCTATACTTCTTTGAATAAGATTGAAGAGAGCGCGTTTGAGAATTGCTCTTCGCTTCAGGCATTGGTTATTCCTCACACCGTAGAAAAGATTTACACAAAAGCATTCCTTGCTTGTACCTCGCTTAAGAGCGTTGATTTTAATACCGCTGACGGCACTGACGGCACTATAAGCGGCGTAACCTACATTGGCAGCGAAGCGTTTAAGAATTGTACGTCTATTACCGATCTTGTTATTGCTAACAGCGTTCTTTCCATAGACGAAAATGCATTCAAAGGATGTACCGCAATGACATCCTTGACTCTCGGTGAATCCGTAAGTGCTCTTTCTGCAGGCGCATTCTCCGACTGTACCGCTTTGACGTCGGTTTACTTCAACGCTGTTGCGGCATTGAATCTCGAAAAAGATAACACAGTATTCGTTAGCGCAGGTACAAAGGGCAACGGTATAACCGTAGTTATCGGTGAAAAAGTTCAATACGTTCCCTCTTATCTCTTCTCTCCCAGCGGAACTGCTCCCAAGGTTAAAGAGTTGCGCTTTGCAAAGGAAAGCGTTTGCAAGCACATTGGCGAATATGCATTCAAAGGATGTACATCACTTCAATCGATAATGTTGGGCGAAAATCTTAAGACTATCGGAAAATTTGCATTTGCTAATTGCAATGCGCTTACAACGATTCTCTTAAATTCTACCAATCTTTCCGCATTTGACGCTCCCAAATCGGACAATACCAACGGCGTATTCTCCGGCTCCGGAGCCGGAACGGGTATCACTGTTAAAATTGCATCGAACGTTCAGTGGATTCCCGACAATATGTTCTATTCTTCTACAACAGGAACCGAGCTTCCTAAAATCAAAAGCGTTGTGTTCGAAGACAAGAGCAGATGCGTGACTATCGGTAACTATGCATTCTATAATGCATCTAAGCTTACCGCAGTTCACCTTCCCGAATTGTTAACTACCGTTGGAAATTCCGCATTCTACGGATGTACCGCTCTTACCGAAATCACTATCGGCAAGTCGGTTGAAAGTCTTGGAAACTCTGCATTCAAAAATTGTACGGGCGTTCAAATAATCAACTTCAACGCTATAAAGATGAATGATCTTTATCTTTACGATAGCAACAATAGTAATAATAGCAAATACATTTCCGAAAACGTCTTCTACGGTGTCGGTACTTCTTCGACAAAAGGATTCACGCTCTCTGTTGGCGCTGAAGTTACAGTTATTCCCACAGGTTTGTTCTACATAAACACCGATGAATACGTTCCCAAGCTTACTTCTATTGAGTTTGCTGAAGACAGCACTTGCAAGACCATTGGCGCTTATGCATTTAGCAAATGCTCCACGCTTGCCGAAGTTAAATTTGGTTCTAACACATCGCTTACTCAAATTGGATGGAATGCATTTGAAAAGTGCTGTGTTACGAAGGTTTATATCTCCGATGTTTCTGCTTGGATTTCAACAGAATTTGAGAACAATTATTCTAACCCCTTGAGCAACACCGAAATTAAAACAGTTAATAATAACAAAGTTTATATCTTGAAAGGAGCTGACCTTTATCTTAACGATAAGGCGCTCACCGACCTTGACATACCCACTGACAAGACTACCGTATCGAACTATGCATTCTACGGCTGCAACAATCTTGAAAGCATCGTATTCCACGCGGATATGACGTCTATCGGTGATTCTGCATTCTACGGATGCGTTGGCTTGAAGTCTATCGCGTTCAATGCAACCGCTATGGATGATTTTGACAATTCAAACAAAGTCTTCTACGATGCAGGTTCAAAGAGCGGCGGAATTGCAGTTACAGTTGGAAGCAACGTTACAGTAATTCCCGACTATCTCTTCTACGTATATTACGTCACAGCACCTAACAAAACTCCTACCAACTACCCGAGAGTTACTTCAGTTACGTTCGAAAACTATACTGTTTGTAACACAATCGGACTTTGCGCCTTCAAGTACTGCCTTGATCTTGCCAGCGTTGAATTCGGTGAAAATTCTTCGCTTAAGACAATAGGAATGGAAGCATTCTACTCCTGTACCGCTCTTAAGACTGCAGATTTTGGTAATTACTCGAATCTTGAAACGGTTGGCGTAAGCGCATTTGCAGAATGCGGAAAGCTCACTACCGTTATCCTCGGTGATAACTCGAAGCTCAAAACCATCTCAGAAAACGCATTCTTGAATTGCAAAATACTCATGGAGTTGAACATCGGTAACAACACTTACCTTAAGACTATCGATGATACCGCATTTAAAAACTGTCTCAACATCTCAAAGGTTTACTTCACCGATATTGCAGCTTGGCTTACATTTGGTTTCACGTTTGATAACAGCCCCTTGACAAAATCCAACGCCACCGTTGATTTCTTCCTTAACGGCAAATTAATGACCGATCTCATTATTCCCGATTCGGTTACTGAAATTGGACAATACACGCTCTACAACTGCAACAGCATTATGAATCTTACTATCCATGCCGACGTAGAGTCTATCGGTAAAGCAGCGTTCTATAATTGCCTTGAATTGTCAACTATCGAATTCAATGCAACTGCAATGAAAGATTTTAACTATGAGAACGAGGTATTCTACAACGCAGGAAAATCGACTAACGGAATTGACGTTACGTTCGGTAAAGACGTTACTAAAATTCCCAAAGACCTCTTCTATATCAAAAGCTCCTCTAATACGGACTATTCGCCCAAGATTGCAACCGTAGTAATCGCTGATGAGAACGAATGCGTAACTATCGGAGCAAATGCTTTCAAATCGTGTTCCGCGCTTAAGACTGTGACTATAGGTCATACATCAAAGCTCGCAACAATCGAAAATAACGCATTCGATGGCTGTGCAGCGCTCACAAGCGTAACCATTGGCGACAACTCCGCGCTTGCAACTATAGGCGACTCTGCGTTCTATAACTGCAGCAACCTCAAGAGCTTTGCAATAGGTGATAATGATGACGCGTACCTTAAAACTATTAGCGCAAAAGCTTTCTATAATTGCTCTGCACTTGCTACGTTGGATCTTGGTAACAACTCAAGTCTTACCACAATTGGTGATAACGCATTCTATAACTGCAAGGCTATAGATAAAGTATTTATCACAGACGTTTCCGCGTGGCTTAAACTTGATTTTGCTAATCTCACAAAGAGTCCATATCAGAACACGAAAGGCGTAGAACTCTACGTTAACGACGAGTCTCTTACAACTCTCGTTATCCCTGCAGATATTACAGAAATAAAGGTAAATGCTCTTTATGGTTGCAAGAATATCGAAACTATTCTCTTCCATAATAATGTAACAAGCATTGGAAATAACGCATTCCAGTATTGTAGCGCTATAAAAGACGTTACGTTTAAAGAAAACAGTAAGTGCGAAAGTATTGGACAAAACGTGTTCTACAAATGCAACGCGCTTGAAACAGTAACGTTTGAGAACAATTCGCAGCTTGAGACTATTGGTGATGCTGCATTCTATGGTTGTTCAAAGCTTGCAACTGTAAGCTTCAATAACAACGCAAGCCTCAAATCTGTAGGTAACAACGCATTCTATAACTGCGCAAGTCTTACCAAATTCAACATTTATAACAATACAGAGCTTACAACAATAGGCTCCGGAGCGTTCTACGACTGTAAAGCGCTTACAGAAGTAGTACTCGGTCAAGATTCCAAGCTTTCATTAATTGATACCGAGGCATTCTACAACTGCTCGTCGCTCGAAACATTGAAGCTCGGTGACAACTCCGGACTCAAAAAGATCGGAACTGACGCATTCAGATACTGCAGCGCAATGAAGGAAGTTTACATTTCCGATATTTCCACTTGGCTTAAAACAACGTTTGCTGTTGACGAAATACTTCCAATCCACGGTAGCTCTAACCCGATGAACAGCGGCGCAGACCTTTACGTTGGCGGAAAGCTTCTCAATGTTCTCGTTATTCCTGATGACGTTACTTCGGTAGCAAAATACGCTATGTATGGCTGCGAAAGCCTTATGAATCTCACATTCCATGAGGATATGACTTCTGTTGGAAACTATGCATTCTATAACTGCATTAAAATTGAAGGAATAAATCTTAATGCAAAAAAGATGGAGCTGAATGAGGATAACTATGCATTCCACAAAGCAGGTACCTATTTCTACTACGATGAAAATAATGAGCGAGTAGAAACAGAAATTACCGTTACTATCGGAAAAACTGTTACATACGTTCCAGATTACTTATTCAACTCTGCACCTAACATCACAAAGGTTGAATTTGTGGATTATAACACCGAAAGAGAGATAGGTATATCCGCATTCCAAAATTGCTCTAATATTCAAAGTGTAGACTTCGGTAAATTAGTAAACTCTATAGGAAATTACTCCTTCTCCGGATGCTCCGCTATAACCTCGTTGAAGATTCCCGCAAAGGTAACTCGTATTGGTACTTCCGCATTCAACGGTTGTACTGCAATAACAAACGTTAAATTTGCTAAAAATCATTCTTGCGAAACCATTGGTGAGAAGGCATTCTATAACTGCTCCGGTATAACGAGCGTTGCTCTCGGTAACGGACTTGCTACCATTGGTGAGAAGGCATTTATGAACTGCTCAAAGCTTGCAAGCTTGACTGTTCCCGCAAGCGTTAAAACTATATACGCTTCCGCTTTCAACAAGTGTTCCAAAATGACAACGATAACCTTTGAAAATGGCAGTATTTGCGAAACTATCGGTGATAATGCGTTTGCATCGTGCGGAGAACTTACATCTGTAGATTTTGCTAACAATGCAACGCTCAAATCTATAGGAAAGAGCGCTTTTAGCGGATGCGCAGCCATGGATAAAGTGTATATTTCAAACATATCCGCTTGGCTTACAACGAATTTTGGAAACGCTGCAGCTAACCCGATGAACAGTGGAGCAAATCTCTTCGTTAACGGCGAAAAGCTTTCAGCTCTTACTATTCCTACCGACGTTACTGCAATTTCCGCGTATGCAATGTATGGTTGCGAAAGCATTACAAGCCTTGTAACCAATCCTTATTTGAATACTATCGGCAATGAAGCATTCAAGAACTGCTACTACGTTGAATCTATCGTATTCAATGCAACAGTTATGCAGAACTTGAAAGAATATAACGGTGTATTCTATAACGTAGGTACAAAAGGTAACGGAATTTCTCTTACCGTTGATACAAACGTATTGAAAGTTCCTAACTACTTATTCAATCCTGCAAACGATGCAGCTTGTTCCCCCAACGTTACGAGCGTAACCTTTAAGGATGACTGCGTTTGCACGCATATCGGTTCTTACGCGTTCTACGCATGTAACGAAATTGAAAGCATCACCTTCGGCAAGAAGATAATCGCTATTTCTAACAATGCATTCGAAAACTGCGTTGCTATCACAAGCATTACTCTTCCCGAAACTCTTACAAGCATTGATGCTTCGGCATTCAAGGGCTGCTCCGCAATCACGACGGTAACGTTTGATGGCGTAAGCAAGCTTAACACTATTGGAACTTCGGCATTTATGAACTGCTCTTCTCTTACGAGCATCGTAATTCCCGCCCCTGTTACAAAGATTAGTTCTTCTGCATTCAGCGGATGCATAGCGATGACAAACGTAACCTTTAAAGGTACTAACGTTGCATCCATCGGTGACTCTGCTTTTGAGGGATGCGCGGATCTTACTGCAATTGACGTTCCTGTTAACGTTAAAACAATCGGCAGCTCTGCATTTAAAGGTTGTAAGAAAATTGCAACTGTAACACTTCCCGCAACTGTAACTTCAATCGGCTCGAATGCATTTGAAGGTTGTGAAGCAATAAATAATCTCTATGCTTCCGATATAGCAAGCTGGTCTAACGTAGTCTTTGCAAATAAGCTTGCTAACCCGATTTATTACGCAACTAACTTCTATCTTAACAATGCTATCGTTGCCGAACTCGTAATTCCCGGCAATGTTCCCGAAATAAAGAATTACGCTTTCGTTGGATACGAGGGTCTTACACAGCTTATTATCGACCCCAATGTTTCTTCTATTGGAACAAGCGCGTTTGACGGTTGTACAAAGCTCGTTAACACGTTTATCGGTAATGACGTAACTATTATAGGCAACTCTGCGTTCTACGGATGCTCTTCTATGAAAAACGTTATTTTCGGTACAAATATAGTCACAATTGGCAATTCCGCGTTCTACGGTTGTTCAATTCTTGAAAGAGTAGTTCTTCCCGATAGCGTTAAGACAATCGAAGACTTCGCATTCGCATCCTGCTCTAATATGGCAACCTTGAGCTTGGGAAGCAACGTAGAAACTATCGGAACAAAGGCATTCTTTGCTTGCTCAAGCATGACGGCACTCGTTGTTCCCGAAAGCGTTAAGTCAATAGGTAATGCGGCATTCTCCGGATGCTCTTCTATGACTCTCGCTCTTATCGGTGAAAACGTTAACGCAATCAACAATGAAACCTTCTACGGATGCTCATCCTTGAGAACTGTTACCTTCAACGGCAATAATATTGGATCTATAGGAGCTTTGGCATTCAAAAACTGCTCTGCTCTTACTACAATTGCAGTTCCCAATAGCGTTACCTCAATCGGCGAATCCGCATTCGAAAACTGCGCAACGCTTGACGGCGTAACCTTGGGTAGCGGTCTTAAGACTATCGGCGCTTCTGCATTCTACGGATGTGTTAATATGACCGAACTTAACATTCACGATAACGTTACTAACATCGGTGATAACGCACTCAACAACTGCTCAAGTCTTAAGAACCTTTACATCGGTACGGGTGTCAAGTCTATTCCTTCCGCATTGCTCTACGGATGCTATAGTATTGAAACGCTTACGATTCCTTATATCGGAGGCTCGTATAACAATAATTACTCTCACGCAGAGACCTGTAAGCATGCTTTAAGCGATTGCGGCCTTAACCATGACGCTCAATCTCCGTTCGGTTATATATTCGGAACTACAGCCTTCGTTAATACCGAAGCTACCGAGCAGTTCCATTATAACTATTACACAACTTTGGAAGGTCTTATTACTGTTGTTTATCATCGTTACACCGATTCAACAACGTATTACATTCCTAAATCGCTTAAGAACGTTACTGTAAGCGGTGTTAATGGAGCTTCGAAGGATTCCAACAGCATTCTTTACGGCGCATTCTCCAACTGCTCTAATATCGTTGATATTCAGCTCGGCGATAACATAAAGACTATGGAAGATCATACGTTCAACGGATGTTCATCTCTTGAAAACTTCACAACCGGAAACGGTATTCCCACTATTGGTACTGAAGCGTTCACCGGATGTACACTCACCATTGCATACGATTATTCTACTACAAAGTCTTACTCAAAAGACTTCATTGGCTGCACTTCTCTTAAGTCTGTAGTTATCGGAAACAATGTTGAAACAATTAAAGCAAATGCATTCAACGGTTGTGCCGAGCTTGAAAACGTAACAATCGGAACGGCTCTTAAGACAATCGAAGCCGATGCGTTCAAGGGTTGCGCGGTTGATGAAAAGAGCGGTAAGGTAGTTATTTCCGACGTGGCACAGTGGGTTGCAATAAACTTCGCAAACGCTTACTCCAATCCTCTTCACTTCGCTAAGAACCTTTACGTTGGCGATACTCTCGTAAATGATATGACCATTCCCGAGGGCGTTACCAAGATAAGCAATTACGCATTCTATAACTGCGAGAGCTTGCACGTTGTAAGAATTCCCAATTCTCTTACAAGCGTAGGCACTGATGCATTCTACGGATGCGATATGCTTTATAAGGTTTATACCGATAGCCTTGAAAAATGGATGAAGATTACGTTCAACAACATAGATGCTAACCCGCTCTACTACGCGAACAACCTCTACGTAGGCGGAAAGCTTCTTACTCACATTGCTCTCCGTGATATTCCTGCTTCGATTACAGCAGTTAAGAACTACACGTTTGCAGGTTGCGAAAATCTTCTTTCCGTTCATATTCCCGCTTCGGTTACGTCGATTGGTAAGGAAGCGTTCAAGGATTGCGCAAGTCTTACAAACATCTACTACGGCGGAACTGAAACCAAGTGGAATTCGCTTTCGAACGGTGTCGATACCAATAATGCAACTGTTTACTTCTTCAGTGCTACAGAGCCTACCACACTCGGTAACTTCTGGTACTATGATGAAAACGACGTTATTCGTATCTGGCAGGGTCAGGTATCTACCCCCAACGATGATAACTAACAATCAAAAAGATACTGATAACTAAATAACGAAGCACCTGCTTTGAGAATTTCTCTTGGCAGGTGCTTTTTCAAATAAAAAGGACACCTACGGAGCAGAAAAAATCTCGCTATAGGTGCTTCTCTGATTTTATCAAAGTTTTAGATATTTTTACTTAATCTTTTGTTTATATTTAATTAAAAAGAGAGAACAATCGGTCATGTCGAGTTCTCTCTTTTTATGTTGCTTGCATGAAATCGTTGCAATGCAACGATGAAATCTTCACTTTGTTCATATGAAATTCAAAAACAAGCTTTGAATGAAATAAAATCCGTCTAAATACGCCCCTGCGAAGCAGGATTTCATCGCAAAAGCGATTTCGTCCGCACAAGGTGGATTTCACCATTCGAATACGGATTTTACTTCGTGATGCTCCGCTTGGATTATCACGCTAATTAGTCGGGCTCGATGTCAACGAGAGGACCTTCTATGGGACTATCGCTGCCTATTATTCCGCTATTCGAGGAGTTATTTCCACCCGACGTTCCGGAATTTGATGAGCTGCCGCCGTTATTGGTAGTACCGCTATTTGACGTTCCATCGTTTGAGTTGTTATTATTGCCGCTGAAAACTCCTGCTGCAAGCATAATTACCAAGGTAACAACCAGAATAGATGCTATCAAAGAAATTACGATAATTAGTCTTTTTTTGTCCTCGGACATTTTAGTCTTATTTTGCTTTTCCATATCTGTTCCTTTTCTATAAGTCTATGATGATTATATTATAACATATATATAATGCTTTTTCAAGCGTATTTAATGTTTTTATTTAGATTTTATTTAATGTTTTTATTGAGATTTTATTGCATCTTTTTACTTAAATTATATTAAACATAAAAAATAGCAGTCTCGGTCGAATAAACAGTGAAAGAATTTCAAGCTTTTTGATATTAGCTTCATTTAGCACTTATTTCGCGAATTTTTTGCGTTTGCCGATTGAGTTTTTTTGCATTTCGTGTCGAATTTTGTCTAAATTGGAAAATTTTACCAATTTTAAGTCGCAATATTTACCAAATTTTGTAATTTTCAGTCTTGAATTTTTTGGAAATTTGTGGTAAAATGTTTTTGTTTCCATAATATTCCATATAAAAATCAAAACAAGGAGAAATACAAACATGGAAAAATCAATTAAAATTCTTATTTGTGACGAAAACGGTGAGGAAAGGAAGAAAATTGCCGAGTGCTTTATCAAAAACGGGGTAAGAACTCCCGATGAAGCCGAAAGCGGTGACGTTGCCATAAAGATGGCACGAAGTATAAAATACGATTTGATTATCGTTGACTTATGGCTTTCCGGCGTTGATGGGATCGGTGTTATTAAGACGGTTAAGGCGCTCTCGCCGAGCGTATCCTTTATCCTGCTCTCCCCTATCAACAAGCATCATATTCTTATGGAGGCAAGCGAGGTTGGAGCTGATATTTGTATTCTTAAGCCCTTTTCCGAAGCTTCTCTCATTTCTCACGCAGAGTCGCTCACAAAAAGCTCCGATTTGAGTAACGGAGATTTATCTACAACACGCCCCGATATTGAATCTCAAGTCACAAAGATTATTCACCAAATAGGTGTTCCCGCTCATATAAAGGGTTATCAATATTTGCGTACTGCGATACTTATGACTATTGATGATAACGATATTATAAATTCTGTTACAAAGGTTCTTTATCCCACCGTTGCAAAGAAGTATAAGACTACTACCTCACGCGTGGAAAGAGCTATTCGCCATGCTATAGAGGTTGCTTGGGACAGAGGCGACGTGGATACTCTCAATTCATATTTCGGTTATACCATTCAAAACACACGCGGAAAGCCCACTAATTCCGAATTTATCGCTATGATAGCAGATAATTTAAGACTTAAATACAAATTCAGCATGGCTTAACAAATCAATAACACAATCTGTACATAAGATTGGATTTCGAGTAGAACGTTTTTATTGAAATACCGTTTTAAAAAAGCTTCGACTACAGTTAAGCATAATAGCAAAAAGGCTGACTCAAAATGAGACAGCCTTTAATTAAGCTTTATTTAATTTCCGAAATACTTTCTGCCTTCCATAGCTCTGAAAAGCGTTATTTCATCGGCATATTCGATATCTCCGCCTACGGGGATTCCGTATGCAAGGCGCGAAACCTCCGTTCCGTACGGCTCAAGAATTCTCGCGATATACGCAGCGGTCGTATCTCCCGAGGGGGTTGGGTTGGTAGCGACGATAACCTCTTTTATACCGCCCGCCTTTACTCTTTCGACAAGTTCGGCAACGTTAAGATCTTCGGGAGAAATATTGTCTATGGGAGATAAGACTCCGCCAAGAACGTGATACGTTCCGCGATAACTTCTCACCTTTTCCATAACCATTATATCCTTCGCGCTTTCAACCACGCAAATAACCGACGTATCTCTGTTTTCATCAACACAGATTTCGCACTTTCCTTCAGATGCGGTAAGTCCGCAGCAAATGGGACAAATACGAATATCTCGTTTCGCTCCGATTATAGCATCGGCAAAGCGTTCCGTATCAGCCTCTTCGAGCGCAAGTACCGCAAATGCATAGCGCACTGCAGTTTTTGCGCCGACTCCGGGAAGCTTACGAAACTCCTCGATAAGTCTTTTTATTGGGGTTATATATTCTGCCATGGTTATCAGAACAATCCGCCAAGTCCCATACCGCCGAGTCCAACGTTACCTGTAATGGCCTGCATTTCGGTGGATGCGGTGTTTTCAACCTTCTTTATAGCCTCGTTAACTGCGGCAACAACGAGATCCTCGAGAGTTTCAATATCGTCGGGATCTACGATTTCGGGAGCAAGCTTAACCGAGAGGATTTCCTTTTTACCGTTAATTTTAACGTTAACAACTCCTCCGCCTGCACTTATATCATACTCACGAGCTTCAAGCTCCTCCTGCTTTGCAGCCATATCCCCCTGCATTTTCTGCGCCTGCTTAAGCATAGCCTGCATATTTTGAGGGCCGCCGCCCATGCCTTGAGGTAATCTTACTTTCATTTTTATATCTCCTGTTAATTTATTATTTTAATCAGTTGAGCGCCTGCTCAATTTCATCTGCAAGAGTTGCAGTATCGGTTGCAGTTTTAGGCGCAAAGGAAACGTTGATTTCCTCGGGTTGCTTATTTTCGCACTCCGCGATAAGCCCTTTTATAATCGAAGTGTTTTCTCTGCTTTCTCCGATAATTTTTACGAAAAATGCGTCTATTTTTATGAGGAAGCTACCGTCGGAATTCTGAAGAGCCACCGCTTTTGAAAGAGGTGAGCAAATTGAGGGCTTAATGCCTTCTATTCCCGACACTACTCTTCCCCATTTCGTATAATGCTTCGATTCGGAAACAGTGGGCGCAGTATTGGTTGCCTCTTTAGGCTGCTGCGGCTGAACCTTTTGCATGGGGGGAGCAGTTTGTGCCTTTTCGGACGCTTTAACCTCTTGAGGTATAGCTCCGAATTTGAGTCTTGAAACGGTTTGCTCAAGGTCCTCTATTCTTTGCATCATAGCTTCAACACCTGCGCCGAGTCTTGCATCGCACATACGCGTGAGCGCTATTTCCGCTACACTTCTTTTTGATTCTCTCGCACGCTGAAGGTCTGCAAGAGTTGCTTCAAGCACGGACGAGTGATATATGAGTTTTGACATAGTCGCTTTAGATGCGAGCGCTGAAAGCTGCGCGTATTCTACGTCTGTAAGGTCAAGATAATTTTTAGCATCTTGCGTGCTTTTTACAACCATCAGGTCGCGGTAAGCGTCAAGAAGCTCCTGCCAGAACACAGTGAGATCCGAGCCTATCATAACGGTATTTGCAACCGCACGGTAAACGCTCGAATAATCTGCGTCAACTATACTTTCTATAAGCGAATATGCAGACGAGCGATTTCCTCTGCCGACTGTTTCATAGACAAGCTCTGCATCAATGGTTCTGCGCGAGCCCGCGCAAAGTTCAAGAAGGCTTACCGCATCTCGCATACCGCCCTCGGCAGCGCGCGCTATGATTTCAGCGCCCTCTTCGGTAATATCAATGCCTTCCGCTTTGGATATTTTCGTAAGTCTTTCAACGATGACCTCCGTAGTCATTCTGCGGAAATCAAATCGCTGGCATCTTGAAACTATGGTCGTGGGTAATTTGTTAAACTCGGTCGTTGCAAGTATAAATACTACGTATGACGGCGGTTCTTCGAGCGTTTTCAAAAGCGCGTTAAACGCAGATCCGGACATCATATGAACCTCGTCTATGATATAAACGCGGTATTTAAGCTCGGCGGGAGTAAAGGCAATTTCATCCTTCATATCTCTAACGTTGCCGACACCGTTGTTACTTGCGGCATCCATTTCTATAACGTCTGTCGCAACGCCTGCCTCTATGCTCTTACAAGCAGAACAGCAGTTACAGGGATTTCCGTCGCGCGGTTCAAGACAGTTCACCGCCTTGGCAAGTATTTTCGCGCAGCTCGTCTTTCCCGTTCCGCGAGAGCCACAGAAGAGATATGCGTGCGATATTTTGTTGTTGGCAACCTCATACTTAAGTATATCGGTTGTTGCTTTTTGTCCCGAAACGTCATCAAAATCAACGGGACGCCACTTTCTGTATAAAGCGCGGTAATCCGACATAAAAGCTCCTTTCGCAGACGAATAAAATACGAACTTAATATTCGGGAATTTCCCGATAATAAAAAGCAAAAATAAAAGCGCGTGCGGTACGCAAAATACAACCGCATACGCGCGTAAAATAAAAACCTCCGAATGTCGGATAGAGCCATACACCTCTCCTTCGATAAAGCCCTTACATGCGTTAACCGCCTTCTCTGCTCCAGACAGGCACCCTCGCGGCACACCCGATAAACCGCTTAATGCTGCTCCGTTCCCGACCTGACATGGTTCACAGCCTCGAATTGCGCAAGACCCATCCTTCATCACAGCGACAGACGGCGCAGTCCACACAAGAACTGACCTTGAGAGAGGAAATCACCCCTGCATATAGCGGATTTCAGGTATAAGGCACCGCTACCACCCCGGCCAGTATGACTCCATCCGACACTCGGAAGATATTTACTTGTAATAGTATAGCAAATTTTTTCGCAAATTGCAATACCTTTCACGAATTTTTTTAAATTAAGATTTCGATATTTTTTTTGCAAACGGCATTTTTTCACAAAACTTCCGTTAGTTTTCAAACGCGTTACGCACGAATACGAATAAAAGATTAGGTGATGAAACCTCCGCTTATATTTAACACGTCCCCCGTGATGAAGCTTGCATCATCCGATGCAAGATATAACGCAGCCTTTGCTATTTCCTCCGGCTCTGCTATTCTACCAAGCGGAGTTTCGTCCGAAAGAGCTTTGATGTCTTCATCCGAAAAGGCACTGTTCATATCGGTTCTGACAACCCCCGGAGCTATTGCATTAACCGTGATTCCCGATGGACCAACCTCTTTCGCAAGAGCCTTCGTAAAGCCTATCAACGCCGCTTTTGCGGTCGAATAATGCACCTCGCAGGAAGCTCCTACAATTCCCCACATTGACGTTATATTTATAATTCTGCCGCGCTTTTTGTTAATCATTTTCGGTAAAACGCCTTTAGAATACAAGAATGCGCCGGTGACGGAGGTATTCATTATACGATTCCATTCTTCGAGGGTTACGTCGGTTATAAGAGAAACTGAGGACACTGCGGCATTATTTATCAAAACGTCTATATCACCGTTTTGGGCCACTGCTGCCTTTATTGCTTCGGCTATCTCATCTTCACTCTCGGAGTTCGCCTTTATAGCTAAAGCTCCCGTATTTTTTTCAAGCTCTAACGCTTCGCTTCTTGAATTTTTATAGGTAAACGCGACGCCATATCCGTTTTTTCTAAAGAGCTCAACCATCGCTTTTCCTATTCCTCTTGAGCCACCCGTAATTAAAACGCTTCTCATATTTATTCTCCAAAGCTTAATTTTATCTATATTATATATCTTTTTTTTAATTAAGTCAATGATTAGATATTGAATTTTTACCAATTTTATGTTAAAATTTTTATTATATGAACTATTGGAGGTATAGCTTTGTTACTCATTATTGATAGCACTCAATCGGGCGCGACGACCGCCGCTGACATATTTAACTTTATGGGTGTTGTATCCTACGGTACGACTCCAAAACGCGCAAACACCGAATTTCGCAACAGACACCGCGCTATCCTTTTTATTCACCCCGAACGTATGACCTGTCCAAAGGACCTCGTTGAGCTTGCGAGAACCTATTCGCTTGACATGCCTATTTTCGCAATTATTGACGATAGTTTAGACTCGGAGCTGATACCGCTCTTTGATAAGGTGTTTCCCGACGGACTTATTTCTTCGAAGATAGTTTACGATATTTTAACATATCAAACGAACAAAGGAAACGAAGCTATAGGAACGTATAGACTCGCAGGCATCGAAGCCTCGGTTCACAATCAGAAAACCACTTATTTTGATATTCCGATAAGCCTTACAAAAACCGAAACTATGGTGCTTCGTTATCTTATAGCATCCTACCCTATCGCCCGCAAGGCGCAAGATATTCTCAAATATGCTTTCCGATGCGGAAAAACACCCGAGCCGTCAAGTATTAGAGCGCATATTTCGGCAATTAACAAAAAGTTTATGGAGATTTCCACAAGAAATATAATATCAAGTGAACGCGGTGCAGGATATAAAATCCTTGCCAACTGATTTTCGGGAATTTTGAATATACAGAAATAGATACAAGCCAACCTTGCATATATTCTTTTATGGAGGTTGGCTTTTTATGTTTAATTTATTTTCAGTTTTTTTAAAATTCGTATCGCTTATTCTCGGTCTTAATGAAAACAATACGTTTCCGCCGCCGCTAAAGGCTGCGGAGGAGCGCGAGCTTTTTCTGAAAATGAGCGAAGGTGACGAGCAGGCGCGCTCAAGGCTCATCGAGCATAATATGCGCTTGATTTCTCACATCATAAGGAAGTATTATTCATCTTATCAATCGCCCGACGAGCTTTTATCAATAGGCAGCCTTGGACTTATAAAGGCGGTTGATAGCTTCAACTTTGAAAAAGGAACGAGATTTGCAACGTACGGAGCGCGTTGCATACAAAATGAAATACTTATGTTTTTCCGCGCTCAAAAGAAAAACAATATGGAGGTTTCTTTAAACGATACGATAGACGTTGACCGCGACGGAAATCCGCTTACTTATCTCGATATTATAAGCATGCCCGAAACTATCGCGGAGGATATTGAAATGAATATGAATATCGACAAGGTAAGAAGGCTCGTTGATACGGTGCTTGATGAAAGAAGCCGTGAAATAATTATTCTTCGTTACGGTCTTTGCGGTTACCAGCCGAAAACGCAACGCGAGGTTGCTGCGTATCTTGGAATTTCTCGCTCTTACGTTTCAAGAATTGAAAAGCGCGCTTTAGCAATTCTAAAAGAGGGCTTTGGAGATATGAGACCTTCGTTCGACGATTAAATTAAAATAAATAAAATTCGTATAAATTTATTTTTTTCGCTAAAAATAACTACGGACCTTCGTCCAAAAAAACGTTCGATGAGGTTTCAAGAATGCTTATTAATAAAATCGCGCTGATTATTTCTATAATCGGATCGCTTAACTGGGGTCTTGTCGGTCTTTTCTCCTTCGACCTCGTTGCATGGATTGCAGGAGGTCCCGAAACTCTTCTGGCGAGAATTATCTACGTTGTAGTTGCTCTCGCAGGTATTTGGTGCATCTCTTTGCTCTTCCATGAGGATGACGAAAGAGATCAAATTCACCGAGAGAATCACCGCCAAAGTCACAGTAACGCTTAAATCAGGGGCATTTCGGCACTAAAGCCGAAGTGCCTTTTATTTTTATATTTCATATCCTATTATTAAGAACTTTTTTGTGAATTGTGTTTTAAATATGCCAAACTGTGGCAAAAATAAAATAAACGGAAGCTATTCCGAACAAAGAAACGTTAAAGGAGATGCAAAATCTTTTCGGAAATGGAAATGAACATAAAACGCGGAGATATTTATTATGCCGACTTAAGCCCCGTTATCGGTAGCGAGCAGGGCGGTTTAAGACCGGTTCTTATAGTGCAAAACGATGTCGGTAACAAATACAGCCCCACCGTTATAGCAGCGGCTATAACCTCAAGAATGGGAAAAACGAAGCTCCCGACGCATATTGACGTTGTTGGAAATCAGGTTGGACTCGCAAAGGACAGCGTAATCCTTCTTGAACAGATAAGAACTATAGATAAAAAAAGATTGAAGGAAAAAATGGGACATCTTGACGATGATACCATGCGAAACGTTAACGATGCGATAGGCGTTAGCTTTGGACTTTTGGGAAACGATATAGTTTAACAGACAGTTAGGGGTGCGGTAAGCTTTCGGTTAGCTCTATCGCATCCTTAACTTTATTCTTTCTTTGATTTCGTTATTATCATTTTTAGTCTTTTTTGAAGGCAGTGTTTTTGTAATATGCCTTACACCTTCGGCATAGAATAGAATGTAAGAAAATTAAACCGCAGGAAAGGAAACGAAAATGACAAACAGATATAAACCCGAGGGCGCAAGGATTGCGACAGCGCAAAACAGAGAATATATTTCCTCGCTAGCGGGGCTTGAAAAGGCGCTCGAAAAGCAACTCATACTTGAAGCTCCCGCTATACTGTGCGACCACAATTTTAATTTACATATATCGCTTGGAGGTGGTGTTTCGGGAATTATGCCGAGGGAAGAATGCGAATTTATGCGCAACGATGAGGAAATTAAGGATATTGCAATACTAACCCGAGTCGGAAAGCCGGTTTGCTTTAAAATAATGGGATTTGAAAAATCCGAAGGCGGAGCGACCGTTGCCATTCTTTCGCGTCGAGCGGCGCAACGGGAATGCGCGCTGAATTACGTATCAACTCTTATAGCGGGCGATATAATACCCGCAAGAGTGACGCATATTGAAAATTTCGGTGCGTTTGTGGATATTGGCTGCGGTATCGTTTCACTGCTCTCGATTGACTGCATATCGGTTTCAAGAATAGCGCACCCTTCAGCAAGGCTTTTAGTGGGAGATACTATGTTTGCCGTGGTTAAGAGCATTGACGAAAGAGGAAGAGTTTACGTCACCGAGCGCGAGCTTCTCGGCAGCTGGGAGGAAAACGTTTCGCGTTTTTCCGAGGGGCAGACCGTCAGGGGAATCGTCAGAAGCGTTGAAAGCTACGGAATCTTCGTTGAGCTTGCTCCGAATCTCGCAGGACTCGCGGAATACAAGGACAACGTTTATCCCGAACAGACTGCTGCGGTTTACATAAAGAGTATCATTGCTGATAAAATGAAAGTAAAGCTCATTATAATAGATACTACCGACGAGCCTATATACCGCCAACCGCTTGAATATTTTATAGACCCCTCCGAAATTAAGCACATAGATAGTTGGACTTACTCTCCTCCGGGCTGCAAAAAGCTCATCGAAAGCTCATTTATCTGACTATAAACGTATATTTTTACAAAAAGATATTTCTTTCTCTTGACAAGCACCATAAATTGTGATATACTTTATAAGCAATATTTTTTGGGAGGCGTTTACTATGGAACATATCAAGACCATTGAAACAAGAAACCTTTGCGACAGCGCAAAGAATGGCGGATGCGGCGAATGCCAGACCTCTTGCCAGTCTGCTTGCAAGACCAGCTGCGGCATAGCTAATCAGCAGTGCGAGAATAAGGAAAGCAAGTAAGATAAGTGCGCTTCTGCGCTTTAAAAATGCCGCCTGCTTTGGCGGCATTTTTATTGATACTGACTTTCTTCCCTTCAAAATCTATTTTTGACAAAAAATGATAAAAAACTCTTTGGTATAATCGTTTGGATTTTTACCAAATGTAACGGATAGGATATAAAATGGTACATCAATACAAACTTTCTGGCTATAATATAGTGCTTGACGTTTGCTCCGGCGCGATACACGTCGTTGACGAGGTTGCTTATGATATTATTGAAGCCTATGAAAAAAGCAGCCGCGAGGAGATTATAGACGCTCTTTGCGAGAAATACGGTGACAGAAGCGACATTTCACGCTCGGATATTGAGGAATGCTTCGCTCAAGTTGAAGCTCTTAAGGCTTCGGGAAAGCTTTTTAAGGAAGACACATTCGAGCCTATGGCAGGAAAGCTTAAAGAAAAGACTGCGGGTGTTGTTAAAGCTCTTTGCTTACATATCGCGCACACGTGCAATCTTAACTGCTCTTACTGCTTTGCAAGCCAGGGCAAATACCACGGTGACAGAGCTTTGATGAGCTTTGAAGTTGGTAAGCGCGCTCTTGATTTCCTTATCGAGAACTCCGGTTCAAGACGCAACCTTGAGGTTGACTTCTTCGGCGGTGAGCCTCTTATGAATTTTGAAGTTGTTAAACAGCTCGTTGCTTACGCTCGCGAGGTTGAAAAAAAGCATAACAAGAACTTCCGCTTTACTCTTACCACAAACGGCGTTCTTATCGACGATGACGTTATAGATTTTGCCAACAAGGAAATGAGTAACGTTGTTTTAAGTCTTGACGGACGTAAGGAAATTCACGACAGATTCAGAGTTGATTACGCAGGCAACGGAAGCTTTGATAAGATAGTTCCAAAATTCAAAAAGCTCGTTGATGCGCGCGGCGGTAAGAATTATTATATGCGTGGCACGTTCACTCACGCTAACCCAGATTTCCTTGAGGATATTAAGGTAATGCTCGACCTCGGATTTAATGAGCTCAGTATGGAGCCGGTTGTTTGCGCTCCCGGTGACCCCGCGGAGCTTACCGACAGCGATATGGAAATCGTTAAGCGTCAATACGAGGAGCTTGCCGCTCTTATGCTCGAAAGGCACAAGGAAGGACGTCCCTTCACCTTCTATCACTATATGATAGATTTGACCGGCGGACCTTGCATTTACAAGAGGATTTCGGGTTGCGGCTCGGGAACGGAATATATGGCGGTAACACCTTGGGGCGACCTTTATCCCTGCCATCAGTTCGTTGGTGAGGACAAGTATAAGCTCGGCGATATTTACAGCGGTGTTACCAACGAATGTGCGCAGTGCGAATTTGCGGAATGCAACGTTTATTCAAGACCCGAATGCCGTGATTGCTGGGCAAGACTTTACTGCTCGGGCGGTTGCGCTGCTAACGCTTACCATGCGACAGGCACGGTTAAGGGCATTTACGAGAAGGGCTGCGAGCTATTTAAGAAGCGTATGGAATGCGCTATAATGCTTGAAATAGCAAAACAATTTGAATAAATAGGTTTGCCTATTGGCAAACTGATACTCATAAAAAGGCTGCCACTTTGGCAAGACCAAAAAATCCAAGCTGAGGCTGTCTTGCATTATTTGTTAAGACAGCCTCAAGTTTATACGGAGATAATTATATGAAAACGCCTATTTACGATTTTGTAAAAGAATATGCAAATAAAGAATACGTTCGTATGCATATGCCCGGTCACAAGGGGTCGGGAAATATAGAAAAATACGATATAACCGAGATTTCGGGAGCGGACAGTCTTTATGAGGCAAACGGAATTATATCCGAAAGCGAGAAAAACGCTTCTTTGCTTTTTGGCGCTAATACCTTTTATTCTGCAGAGGGCTCTTCACTCTCGATAAGAGCTATGATAATGCTTATAAATCTTTATGCAAAATCAAGCGGCAGCGATAGCGTTATTCTTGCTGCGAGAAATGCGCACAAGGTATTTATCAGCGCGGTTGCTCTTCTTGATACCGACGTTCAGTGGATTGACGGTGGTTGCGAATCCTATCTATCGGTTAACGTTAGCGCGAGTGACGTTGAAAATGCTATCCTTAACGCTTCGAAAAAGCCCGTGGCGGTATATCTTACCTCTCCCGATTATCTCGGAAATATGCTTGATATTAAGGCAATTGCCGAAGTTTGCCACAAGCACGGAGTTCTTCTTGCGGTCGATAATGCACACGGAGCATACCTTAAATTTTTAAAAGAGTCACTGCATCCTATAGATCTTGGAGCAGATATATGCTGCGACTCGGCTCATAAGACTCTTCCCTGTCTCACCGGTGCTTCTTACTTGCATATATCAAAAAACGCGCCGAGCATTCTTTCGGAAAATGCTAAAAACGCGCTCGCGCTTTTTGGCTCTACAAGCCCATCGTATCTCATTCTTTCTTCTCTTGATAAGGCTAACGAATATCTTGCTTTCGACTTTAAACTCGAGCTTACGTCTATTACAAATAAGCTCGACTGTCTTAAGTCCGAGCTCATCGGTATGGGCTACACGCTTTACGGAAACGAGCCGATGAAGCTTACGATAAAAGCAAAGACTTACGGATATTTTGGATACGAGCTTGCAGCTGAGCTTGAAAAAAGAGGTATTATACCCGAGTTTGCAGACAGAGATTTTCTTACTCTTATGCCAAGTACGAAAACTACCGATAGCGAGCTTTCAAAGATACGCGATGCGTTTCTATCAATTGAAAAACGGGAAGCTATAGACGAAGCTTCGCCTACGGTAACAATACCCAATCAAATGTTATCTCCACGCGAGGCTATACTATCCGCCTGCGAGGAAATCCCCGTTGAAAAAGCGCTCGGCAGAACGCTCGCCAACATAACGGTAGGCTGTCCCCCCGCCGTTCCGATAATCGTATCAGGCGAAGTCGTAGACGAAAACGCAATAAAAGCGTTTAAGTATTACGGGATTGAGAAAATTAGGGTGGTTACTCTTAAAAATTAAACAACTCGGTGAATTTGATTGATGATTTTATGAACGGAGATATAAGGTGAACGAAACAGACGTAGTTATATATGACCAGAATATATGGGGATGCACTCGCGGAGATGATACTATTGCAAACAGATGCACACTAATTGCCGATCTTGTAGATTATCACGATGCCGATATTATTGCATTTCAGGAATGCAGCAGGGCGGCAAGAGCGATCGATGACGGAAATATCGGTGAATTGCTTTCCGGCATTTATGAAGAAGTACCTCACGATGCAGAGGGCAATAATTTTACACCGATTTTCTATAAGTCAGAGCGTTTTGACGTTGTTGAATCGGGATATATTTTGTACGAAAGACAGAGGCCGACGAACTCAAAGTCTATAACCTACGCAGTTTTTGAGGACAAGGAAAGCCACGCGCGATTCGGTGTTTGCAGCGCGCACTTTTGGTGGAAGGTCGGAGAGCCTATGGAAGACGAAATACGCTTTTACAACGCGCAGGTTTTAGCGAAGAAGGTAAGCGAGATAAAAGAAAAATACGATATTCCCGTATTTCTTATGGGTGACTTTAACTGCGGCGCAAATTCGCGCGCAAGCTTAATTCCCTACCTTTATTTAAAAGAGAAATTTCTTGACGTTCGAGAGGTTGCTCCGATAAGTGCGGACACTTTTACACACCACGAATGCCCAAAAAGAAATGCCGACGGACTTTATACCGCCAACGAACGAAGCGAAAGCACACAAACTCTTGACCACGTTTTCGTTACCAATCATAAAAGCGTTGCGATAGACAGCTTTGAGGTTGATACGTCAGAGGAGGCTTACGCTTCTTCCGACCACTATCCGCTTATTGCGCGCGCAAGAATTTTTGGAGAATAATATAATTAAATATGAAGGAAATAAAAAGAACCGTCGAAGATAAGTTCGACGGAATAAAAATCGTTGATTATTTAAAAATGGCGCTCGCTTTATCTGTATCGCTCGTTAAAAAGGTGAAGTTCGGCGGTGTTTTTATAAACGGAGAAAACGTTCATATGCGAGCTATAGTTCATAAGGGTGATACCGTTTTGGTAAAGCTCCCCGATGAGCAAAGCGAAAATATACGCCCAAAGGAAATACCGCTTGACATTGTTTACGAAGATGAATATATTATTGCGGTGAACAAGCCTTCCGGAATGCCGACGCATCCGTCACGCGGAAACAGTCTTACAACGCTTGCCGAGGGTATAATGGCTTATTTCTATCCTAACAATTTCGTATTTCGCGCGGTTAACAGACTCGACAGAGATACGAGCGGTATAGTTATTATCGCTAAAGATGCGGTTACCGCAGACAAGCTTTCGCGAGAGATGAAGAGAGGCGGATTCGTAAAAAAATACTCGGCTCTCGTTGTGGGCGTGCCTTCGCCCGAGGAGGCTATCATTGATGCTCCTATCGAGCGAATTTGCGAGGGAAACATAAAACGAGAGGTGCGAGCAGACGGAAAAAGAGCAATCACCGAATACCGAGTTGCAAAAAAACTCGAAAACGGTGATTGCATCTTAGATATAACGCTTCACACAGGTCGAACGCATCAAATCCGCGTTCACATGGCTCATATTGGCCATCCTTTGCGTTACGACTTTTTATATGGTGAAAAGGTCGAGGGGGAGATTTACAAATTACACGCAAAATCCATTGAATTTACTCACCCTTTTACAAACGAAAGATTACTGCTTTCTAAAGAATCCGCTCTTTAAATCTTCAATTCCAACACCAATTCCCCAACCGGTGCTTTCTTCTCCAAAAGAATCGGGACGAGATAAGGAAGACGTTATAATATCTACGTTTTTAAGAGCAATAACTTCTATTTCGGGAGCAATGTACTTTTCCATTTTTCCATCCTTTCTTCCTAATTATCTAACATTTAAATACCTTGTACGGCAACGTATATGTCATTTTGTACAATTTTGAATCGCTTGTTCAAGCGAATAATGCCAATAATTAACAGTTGTACTATTAATACACATTATTATACCATACATATATTGACTTTTACTGCCAAATTTGATATAATTTATGCCAAATATTACTGTTAGGAGCGTTATATGAACTTTTTTGCTGAATTGATGCCTAAAAACGAGTTGTTCAACATAAAAAAATACACTCATACAGATAAGAACCCAAAACAAAGTGATTTAACCGAAATGCTCATCCAATCGAGCGTAAAGGTGCTGTTCGTACTCGATGGGACTATTGAGATTAGCATAAACGATTATGCCGAAATCGCAGCTGCGGGCGAAATAGCTCTTATATTTCCCTTTCAGCCACACAAATACAAGCTTATGAATAACGCGGATATTTTGATTCTCAATTTCGATAGCTCTCTGGCTCGTGACTTTTTTAACCCAAATTACGATACCGTTGGAAAAAATTCTGTGTTTAAAGCTTCTTCCACTACAAGCTTCATTTTAGAAAACAATTTACTTGCCGACCTCGAAACTTCGCGATTCACTATTCAAAGCCTGATTTATTCTATGATTGCAGATTTTTTGAATCAAAACGAACTCGTTCAAAGAAAAAATGACGATGACATTCTTATGAGTACGATTGCATATATGAGAAAACACAAAGAGCAGCCGTTAAAAATGTCAAACGTTGCGAAATCGCTCGGTTACAGTCAAAGTTATTTTTCATTTGCGTTAAACAAAAAAGCAGGACTAAGCTTCAACACTCTTCTTGCGACAGTAAGAGTTGAAAGCGCTAAAGAGCTATTAAGTAAAACCGATAAATCCATAATTGAAATAATGCTCGAATGCGGTTTCGGAAGTGAACGAAGCTTTTATAGACAATTCAACGATATCGTCGGCACTTCCCCACTAAAATACAGAGCTTCAACCTTCAATAATTCAAACAAAAACTAATAAAAAAGACTGCTAATTCGGGCTTTAAATTCAAACTCCGATATGCAGTCTTTTTTTCGTAAAATGACTATATTTGTTTACTTTTTACGCAATTAATTTATTAATTACGATTTTAGAAAACTCAAATGGCGATACTTTACTTTATCATTTCCATAAAGCGTTCTTCGTCAATTACTGTTACTCCAAGCTCGTTTGCCTTAGTAAGCTTTGAGCCTGCCTCTTCGCCCGCGAGTACGTACGAGGTTTTCTTTGAAACACTGCCCGAAACTTTTCCGCCACGCTCTTTAATGAGAGCCGAGGCTTCATCTCTGGTCATAGTCGGCAAGGTTCCCGTAAGAACGAAGGTGAGTCCTTCAAATATATTGGATTTCTTTTCCTTAACCGCATTGAAGCTGACACCTGCATCACGAAGCTTTTCGCAAAGCTCAAGCACGCGTTCGTCTGCAAAGAATTCAACTATTGCCGATGCGGTTATATCACCTATATCGGACATAGATGCAAAGTCCTCAAATGATGCAGCAATTACGTTATCAAGAGTCTGCATTTTTGCGGCAATTTCCTCTGCGGCAACCTCGCCTATTTGACGGATACCGAGGGCGTAAAGAAGTCTTTCAAGTCCTGCGGATTTTGATTTCTCGATAGCGGAAATAAGATTTTCCGCGCTCTTTCTTCCCATTCTCTCAAGAGGCTCTATATCCTCTACGGTGAGCGAATAAAGATCTGCAATACCCGATATTTTTCCGTTTGCCAAAAGAAGCTCTACAACCTGCGGTCCAAGACCGTCTATATTCATTGCGCCCTTCGATGCGAAGTGAACTATCGAGCGCGAATTTTGAGCGGGACAGCCAAGATAGGTACATCTTATTGCAGTACCGTCACCTGCTGTATCTTTTGACACGGGGTGGTGGCAAGAGGGGCAAATCGTAGGCATTTCGAACTCCGGAGCATCGCTCTTTCGCTCACTCTTAATGCTTTCCACGATTTCGGGAATTATCTCTCCCGCTTTTCTTACGACAACCTTATCTCCAACGCGAATATCCTTTTCTTTTATAAAGTTTCCGTTATGAAGAGTTGCTCTTGAAACTGTACTTCCCGCAAGTCTTACGGGGGTAAGATTTGCTATAGGTGTGAGAACTCCCGTTCTGCCAACCTGGATTGAAATGGATTCGATAGTAGTTATTTTTTCTTCGGGGGGATATTTGAATGCAACCGCCCATTTAGGCGTTGCAGTTCCTTCTCCGACTGTAACTCTATCGGCAAGATTATTAACCTTTACAACCGCTCCGTCCATATCGAACTCTAACTCGGGGCGAACTTCTCCAAGCTCTCTTATGCGGCGGCAAATATCTTCCTTGCCAACGAGCTTTTCTCTTCTTGGGAGAGTGGTAAATCCAAGCTCATCGAGTCTATCAAGGGACTCTGTGTGAGTTTTACACGCGCTTCCGTCCATATAAAGCGAGCCTTCTTGGAGATTGAATACGAAAATCTCAAGCCTTCTTGAAGCTGCGATTTTCGGGTCAAGCTGACGAAGTGAACCTGCAGCGGCGTTTCTTGGATTGGCAAAAAGCTGAATTCCAAGTTCTTCCCTCTCGACATTGATTTCATCAAACACACGGCGCGGCATATAAACCTCGCCTCTTACGTTAACGTAAGGAAGCTTTTCTTTAATTGTAAGCGGTATTGATTTTACAGTTCTTAAGTTTTCCGTAACATCCTCACCCGTTATACCGTCACCGCGCGTTGCGCCTCTTACGAACACTCCGTTTTCGTATATAAGCGACACCGAGAGTCCGTCTATCTTTGGTTCTACACTGTATTCAGTATCATCACCAAGAATCTTATTTGTTTTTTCAATAAATTCGCAAAGCTCGTCTTCCGAAAAAACGTCGGTTAAGCTTCCCATTTTTACGCTATGCGTAAACTTTTCAAACTTATCGAGCGCTTTTCCTCCGACTCTTTTGGTGGGAGAAATCGGAGAATCAAGCTCTGGATACTGCTCTTCGAGCGTAACAAGCTCGCGAAAGAGCGCATCGTACTCGTAATCAGAGATTTCGGGAGCATCCTTTTCATAATAAAGCTTTGAGTTATATTCAAGAGTTTTTCTCAAATACTCAACTCTTGCTGAAGCATCTTTAATATTCATTTATTTTCTACCTCGGCTCACGCCGTTTTTTATTTTTATGGATTTGTTGCGTACGCTATTGCGTGGATTTTTCCGCTTTCATCTGCGCTGAAGGTAACGTTATCACCGTTTTTCAAGAACGGAAGTATATCGGATACAGAAATATTCGCCTTGTATATACCATCTTTTCCTTGAAGCTTGATATAGTAAACGGAATTTTGATTTACTACTGCAGAAGCTACGTTTTCTATTATTCCGCTAATCTCCGTTACGATTCCTGTGCCTTCCTCTGCATTGCCGTTATCTTCGACTCCGAGAAGTCTTAAATATTCACTCTTTGCAGTCTGTATGCTTTCTCCGACACCGACTATATGATACTCTGCAACCGAAACGAACGCGTACGATTTTACGAGTCCCGCATTGTCTTTAAGACTCATAAAGTAGGTGGGTCTATCGGCAACGTTTATGAGTATCGGGAATGTTGCTGAATAACTCTTTTCCTGTATTTGACCTTGCGCGGATTCCATAGCGGAATATTCTTCCGCGCCGTTTATCATATAAGTACGCGCTTCCTTGGTTCTCATATTTATGAGAATGAAGCCGATATTAGATTCGTCTGAAACAACAGACGTAATACCCGTATATAGCCAAACGTCATCGTTAAGAGCGATAAAATTATATCCATCTGTTGTAACAACAACGTCCTTTTGAACGAAGAGCGAATTCATATATCCGTTCTTATAAGTTCCCCAGTTATCAGCCTGAGTTACCAAGAGGTTTGACGAATAAGCCAAATCTATCCACTGCGGTACTTCGTTAATAGGATAATCGGTGGTTTCTCCGGTTATTGCGTCAACCAAAATAACACCCGCTATATCCTTACCGCCGAATAATCCTATTGTGTAGTTAAAGTAGGACATTACCCAATACGGAGCGCCGTTATCATCTATCTCGAACGATGTGCTTTCAAACATCTTCGTGGGATGCTTTAATCTTACGTGACGCAAAAGGTCACGCTTGAAATGTTCAGAAGGCGAATACTTCATACCGTCGGGAAGCTCAACGAGCTCCGTCTTTTGACTTGCCATATCTATTGAAATATAGTATGGAATTCCATCGTCTTTATTGGAGATCCACTTAAAAAGTCCAGCATATTCAAGAGGTGTTACCCTGAATGGCTTCGACTGATAGTTTATCTGCGAATAGTAATCCGCAACATTAAACTGAGAAACAAGCTCTCTTACCTCACCGACAACACGCTTACCGAGTCTTTCGGCAGTATCCTTATCAACTATGGGAATCTGCTCAAAGCTCAATTCCTTAATATCCTTCTCAAAATCAGATTCCGTTACGGTGAGCATTTCCTGGTACGCTCTTGCACGGAACAATTTCGATGACGTGAATAAGGTCATAAGCAATACTATACCGATAATACTTATGAACGAAATAAAGCTCACTACTATCCACTTCGGGATTCCAAAGGTATCCTTATGGAATACGATGTCATAGTTACTGTTTTTGCCGCGTTTTTTCTTTTTGCCGTCATCATCGAGCATTTTCGCTCTGATTGCTCTTCCAAGCTTTCTTAAGAAATTCTCTTCGTTCCACATAATGTACGTGCCGACAAAAATTACGAAGGCAATGGAAACCATAAGCCAGAATCCGGGCGCTCTTAAATTAATGGGCGGAAGCACTATATATAAGTAGCCCCACAAAAACAAAACCGTCGCAATTATCGAAAATATAAATTCCGAAAACGAAGCTCTGTACTTTTTCATTTTTAAATCCCCTTTCAAATTATAAATTATTCTACAACTATTTTATCATCTATATGCGATTTTGTCAATGAAATATTGGTTATGCGAGCATATAAATTATTCAAAAAACACTTCTGACGCTTAATTTTGACATTTTAACGGATTTTTTCACTTTTAATGAAAACAAGTATAAAAAAGAGGCCGTCTCACTTACAGACAACCTCTTCGGTGGAAATATTCATTTATGTTCCGCAGTGGGTACTTACTACATACAGCGCATTTATGCTATCTACCTATTAACTGCGAAAAACGTATATTTAAGCCATTATTTTTTCAAGCGCTGACATTTTTACGGTAAGCGTAAGAATCTCACACGCAAGCTTCAAGTCGCTATCGGTGGGATAAGTGGGGGCGATTCTCAAATTTTTATCCTCAGGGTCTTTGCCGTAAGGATAGGTTGCTCCTACTTGGGTTAAGGTTACTCCCGCTTCCTTCATAAGCTCGTAAACTCTGGTTGCAGAACCGAGCGTTATATCTAAAGATATAAAGTAACCGCCGTAAGGCTCTGTCCACTCGGCAATACCGAGTCCCTTTAAATCTTCAAGGGCAGCAAGAGTTATATCAAATTTGGTCTTTATTGCTCCGCCAAGCTTTCTCATATGCGCTCTTACGGAATCCGCATTTTTGAAATACTCAACGTGGCGAAGCTGATTTATTTTATCGTAACCGATAGTCTGTACACCCATACGTCGCTTGATATCTGCGATATTGGCGTCTGATGACGATACGATAGCAACACCGCTACCGGGGAGAGTTACCTTTGACGTAGATGCAAAGAAGAGGACTCTGTTTTCGTTACCGTATTTCTTTGCCTCTTCGAATATATCGAGAAGATTATCGTCCTTCTCAGCGAATGCGTGAACCGCATACGCATTATCCCACATTATGCGGAAGTCCTTTGCTCCGGTTTTCATAGAAGCAAGGCGGCGAACCGTTTCATCCGAGTAGGTATTACCCGTAGGGTTAGAAAACTTCGGAACACACCAAATTCCCTTTACTTTAGGGTCAAGCGCGAGGCGCTCTACTTCGTCCATATCGGGACCGGTGGGCGTCATCTTGACTGTAAGAAGCTCAAATCCGAAATCCTCGGTTATCTTAAAGTGACGGTCGTAGCCGGGAGCTACGCATATCCATTTGAGTCCCTCTTCCTTCGCCCACGGCTTCTCTGAATCGCAAGTTCCAAATATCATAGCTCTCGCAATAGAGTCATACATAAGCTGAAGCGATGAGTTACCCGCAACTATTATGTTATTTTGGTTAAGGCCCAAAAGGTCTGCAAAAAGCTTTTTCGCTTCGGGAATACCGTCAAGCATACCGTAGTTTCTATAATCAAAACCGTTGTTTATGCACTGCTCTCTTGAAAGAGAAAGCGCGAGCATTCCGTCTGCAATATCAAGCTGATCCGAGTTTGGCTTTCCGCGTGATATATCAAGCTTGATCCCGCCTGCCTTGTAGTTTTCATATCTTTCGGCAAGTTCGGTATAAAGAATCTTTGCCTCATTAGTCGTTAAATCGCGGTAGTTTTTCATTGTTCTTCCTTATTTTGAATTTTATGACGATAAAAAATTCATTTTTATGCGCAAATACCTATATAGTATATATTATTCTTGCATTTTTTGCAAGATGTTTTTCAAAAAAAGTGCAAAAATAATAAAATAACCAATTTTTGCCGTTTGGTTTTGCTAAAATACAGCACTTTTATCTATTTTTGCTTACTGCTCTTGACAAATCAATACGAATAATATATAATCTATTTATATATTTTGTGTGAAAGGACACTACTCATTATATGGCAGGAAATAATAAGAAGTTCGTTGAGGCTATAACCTCGATGGATGAGGATTTTGCAAAATGGTACACCGATATTGTTAAAAAGGCAGACCTCATAGATTATTCAAGCGTTAAGGGATGCATGATTATTCGTCCCTACGGATACGCTATTTGGGAAAATATTCAGAAAATACTCGACGGAAGATTCAAGGAAACCGGCGTTGAAAACGTTTATATGCCTATGTTCATTCCCGAAACTCTTCTCACAAAGGAGAAGGAGCACGTTGAGGGATTCGCGCCCGAGGTTGCTTGGGTTACTCACGGCGGAAGCGAAAGACTCGCAGAGCGTCTTTGCGTTCGTCCCACTTCCGAAACTCTCTTCTGCGAGCATTTTGCTAACGTTGTAAAATCGTATAGAGACCTTCCCAAGAACTACAACCAGTGGTGCTCGGTTGTAAGATGGGAGAAGACTACCCGTCCCTTCCTTCGTTCCAGAGAATTCCTTTGGCAAGAGGGTCACACTGTTCACAGAACAGCTGAAGAGGCTGAAGCAAGAACTATTCAGATGCTTAACGTTTACGCTAACTTCTTTGAAAACGATCTTGGTATGCCCGTTCTCCGCGGTCAAAAGACTGATAAAGAAAAGTTCGCGGGCGCAAAGGCTACTTACACAGTAGAGGCTCTTATGCATGACGGTAAGGCGCTTCAGGGCGGTACGTCTCATAACTTCGGCACAGGATTTGCCGAGGCGTTCAATATTCAGTATCTTGACAATGACAATACTCTTAAATATTGCCACGAAACATCTTGGGGTGTTTCTACGAGAATTATCGGCGGTATCATAATGACTCACGGCGATGATTCGGGACTTGTTCTTCCCCCTGCGGTTGCTCCCATTCAGGTAGTTGTAATCCCCGTTCAGCAGCATAAAGAGGGCGTTGTTGAGGCAGCGACCAAGATTTATGAAACACTTAAGGCTGCGGGAATCAGAGCAAAGCTTGACGATTCCGATCAAAGCCCCGGATGGAAGTTCTCCGAGTATGAGATGAAGGGCGTTCCGCTCCGTATTGAAATCGGTCCTCGTGATATGGCAGAAAACAAGTGCGTTATCGTAAGACGTGATAACCGCGAGAAGGCATTCGTTTCTATCGACAACATTGTAGACGAGGTTAAGGGCGGACTTGACGCGCTTCTTAAGGCTATTTACGAAAAGGCTCTTGCAAACAGAGAGACGAGAACCTATACTGCATCTACTCTTGAAGAACTTACCGCTATTGCTAATGAGAAGAGCGGTTACATCAAGGCTATGTGGTGCGGTGCCCTTGAATGCGAAGAGAAGCTCAAGGAAACGGCTGACGTTACTTCAAGATGTATGCCCTTCGGCGCAGAGCCTATCGGTGACAAGTGTGTTTGCTGCGGCAGAGAGGCAAAGAAGCTCGTTTATTGGGGCAAAGCATATTAATTTAAATCCACTTAAAGCATCTTAAAAGAGAGTCTTAAATTCACCGCGAAAGGAGAGATATATGCCGAAAAACGTCATAATGCGTACATCGGAAGGAAAAATTCTGCATCTTGAATGCTACGAAGAGATTCCTTCGACGCACGAATTGGCAAGAAAATACGCCCGTCTTGGATTTAGCGACGGATACGTTATATTTTCGGAAAAGCAAACGGCATACGATACTCTCGGAAAGCCACTCGCTGACGGCGAGAGCGAAAGCGGTGTTTTTCTCTCCTGTATTTTTCGCCCCGCTATATTCCCTTCTCAAGCAGGATTGCTCGGCGCTATGTCGGCAGTTGCGCTTTTCAGCGCGCTTGAAGAGCAAACCGAAAAAGAGCTTGGAATAGGTTGGGTTAGCGACGTTTTCTGCGAGGGAAGAAAAATCGGTATGACCGCTATAGAAGGAAAACTTGATAGCGTTGGAACGTACGAGCATATTATAGTAAGCTTTTTCGTTAAGCTTAACGAAGATGACTTCCCGCCAAGACTTTCCGACCTTATTAAAAAGGTTTTTGAAAGCGAGAATACTTCTCTTTCGCTTATTGTTGCGAAGAAAATTCTTTCAAAGTTCTTTGAGCTTTATCCGAGAAAAATTAAATCTCCGGAAAAATTTATGGAAATATACAAGCGCAATTTTATCCTCGCGGGATTGAATACCAAATACTTTGAGGGCTCAAAGAAAAAGAAGTGCCGAATTGTCGGTGTCAACAGCGCTGACGGAAGACTTATCGTTGAAAACCGAAAGGGTGAGACAATTAACATTGCCGGCGCGAAGAGCATTATAATTCCGGAAAAAATCAAATTACGGTAAAAAACAAACCATTATATAAAAAAATCACGCTTTGCTTGGTACTTTTTCAAGCTCGGCGTGATTTTTTCGTTATTAAAAGGTATCTAAAAGAAGCGGTTTTTATAACAAAATATCCTTCTTTTCGTATTTGAAATAAGCGAGGTAAATTGCTGCTACGGCAAAGATAACACCGATTATAAGATATTTCCATGCAAGAGTGTTATCCGCTATTATATCGCCGCCCTCGGTATAACCGAACGGAGTTATAAATTTAAGAATTTTCGCTTCTTCTGCAAGATTTGAGACTATATTGAGGAAGTACATAAGAAACGCAATTCCAATACCTATTCCCATAGCGCCTCTTTTTACAAAAGCGGATATTCCAAACGTTATTGCCGCAATTTCAAGCTGCATAAGGATATAAGCGATGAATACGAGTATAATGCTTCCAAAAGTTGCAATCTCGCCTATTGCTGCCATACCCAAAAGGCTTACCAACATAACTGCCGCGTTCATAATAAGGATTTCTACGGCAACCGAAAGAAGCTTTTCAGATATAACGCGACGTCTTGTTATGGGGTGCGTAAGAAGAAATTCTGCGGTACGGTCACGTTCTTCCTTAGAAAGCGCTGAAATGCCGAGTATTGCGGCAAAAAACGCTCCGCCAAGCCCAAGCACGTTACCGCATTCTACAACGAAATAGCCTTTAAATTCACCAAAATTGAGTTGGTCCATTCCAAATGCCGAGGTGAACGCGCCCATATCTGCGAACATATCGGTCATTTCTGTCATTTGAGGCGCCATTTCGGGATAGATTACGATGCATACACCGAGCATAAACGATATTACGGCGCTCCAAATTATGAGAGCGAGCCTATTGAGTCTTAATTCATGAAGAAAAATAGTCATTTATTTCTCCTCCCTTGCATAGTAGTGCATAAATATCTCTTCAAGATCGGGGTCGGTTATGTTTACGTCTGTAAAATGAAGCCCCGAAAGAGTTTTAATAAGCTCCTCTGCGCTCTTATCGTAGAGGAAGGTTAAAGATTCGTTTTCAAGCTTCATATCTATCGAGCTATCAAACTTTGGAATTTCGCTTACTCCGCGAAGAACAACCTTCTTTATGCCCGTATGCGCGAGTTTTTCTACGCTATCCGAAACAAGAATCTTTCCTTCGCGTATAACCGCTGCCTTTTTGCAGTACTTTCCTATCTCTGAAAGAACGTGCGATGAGAGGAAAACCGTTGCGCCCTCTTCGTTTCTTTCCTTAAGTATATTATAGAATTCTCGTTGCATCAAGGGGTCAAGGCCGCTCGTCGGCTCATCGAGAATATAGAGGCTCGGCTTATGCTGAAGAGCAAGAACTATACCGACCTTTTTACGATTTCCAAAGGAAAGCTCGTCGATTCTGCGGTCCAAATCAAGCTCAAGCCTTTGTGCAAGACGGTTTGCTTCTTCGGAGCAATCAATTCCGCGTATCTTTGCGGAAAGAGAAAGCATTTCCTTTACCTTCATTCCGCTGTAAAAGGCGCTATCCGAGGGGAGATAACCTACGTCGGCAAGAATTTCCTTGCGGTTTTTGGTTATATCCTTTCCAAATATATAAGCTTCGCCCGAATTTTTTGATATTAAGCCGAGAAGCGTTCTTATGGTAGTTGATTTTCCCGCGCCGTTAGGGCCTATAAAACCATAGAAATCGCCCTTCTCGACCGCTAAATCTACTTCGGTTATTCCTCGCGATTCTCCGTAGCTTTTGGTTAGTTTTTCAGTTTTTATAGCGTACATATAATTCTCCTTAATTGCTGATTTTTCCTTCGAGCGCTTCATAAAATTCGCGCGTTTCGGTTTTGGTCTCAAAATTCAACGCAATTTTTGCGCCCGTATCCTTAAGAGTTATGATAATTTCGTCCTTGTTTTTAGTGTACGAAAATCTGGTATAAGTGCCAAACTCATCGTTTTTAAACGTTCCGATGAGAAGTCTTGCTGATGAAAATCCCATAAGACGCATACCTCTGTCAGCATCGGTTCTATATTCAACAGATACTATATCCGAATAGGAAATAATCTCGTTTGCATGGAACGACGCGTCTATTTCAAGACTTTCTTCTTCAATAGAAGCTTTGATATTGCCCGTAAACATCAAGAAAGAGCAACCGATAAGAATTACGCCTATAATTATGCATACGGTAATCATAATGGCTTTGTCTTGAGACGTTCTTTTGAATACGTAATCCTCTTTAGACTGCTTACCGCTTTCGACGTTATTTTTGTAGTAACGGTAGGAATAAATTACCGGAATAACGGTTGCTGCAGCAACGATTACAAAGAATGTTATAATAAGCGGAACAATGGGCAAGAAGCCTGCAAAAATGACTGCAAATCCAGCGAAGAACCAGAGTTTTCCCGCAAAGCGATGAGTGGCATTCCAGTTATCTTCATTTGCCAAAGTCCAGCATATTTTCAAGCCAAATGTACGGTTTTGTTTGCTTTTTGGCATATAATTACCCAAAATTATGAACAACACGCCCATAATAAGCGCGGTGAAGAATACAATGTTTATATCCCACCCCAAAAGAACCGAGTAGAAAATCATACTAACGTAAATCGATATAATTGGCATGATCCAAAGAGCCATCGCAACTATCTTTTTACTCTGCTCCACCCTCTTCATATCAAAATGAGTAACCACTATACAAAGGGCATTTAAGACGCACATAATCATGGGAATAACGAATACCGCCATTATTTTTACAGAGCGCATTATCGCCTCGTGGGCTTCTGAAATTTTACCCCAAAAGCAAATTCCGACAAACATTGGAAGAAGCGTTATCAACAGTGAAAGCGCTACCTTTATTTTATTACTTTTAATCATTCTTTTCTCCTCCTTTAAGATTACTTACCCATAAAAGTATTTCCTCAAGCACCGACGTGCAAAGCTCGTAATAGATGAATTTTCCCTCGCGAGTATCGCGTATAAGGTCGGCTTCTTTTAACACGGATAGGTGCCTTGAGATGGATGCGCCTGTTACGTCGAAGTGGTCAGTTATATCACCTGCTGACATTCTGCCGTTCTTTAGGAGAGCTAAAATTTCTCTTCTTATCGGATCAGCAAGAGCGCGCATCGTGTTTTGTATGCCCATAAAAATCTCCTTTCATTTAACATTTAACCTAATTGTTAAATGTATTATAGCATACCTTCCCGACATTGTCAATACCTTTCATATTTTTACCGTTATATTCGCATACTTTCATTACATACGTACAAGAGTATTTTCATATAATTCATTCAAACGACTGCCTTCTGCTTCGTTTATAATACTTTTTTAAGGGATACGTATGAAAAAGAAACGTTTTATCAAGGTCATAAAAAAATTACTGAAAGTTTTGCCGTTAAGCTTTTGGCTCATATTGATTTTTGCTTTTGATGAGCCTTACGTTGCTATTTTGACACTAATTTCCGCCTTTGCACACGAGCTTGGTCATATGTTTGCTTTTCTTATTTTGTCAAAGCGCTTTATTTTCTTCGGTGTAGCCTCGGGCTTGAGATTAACTTCGCAAAAGCAACTGTCTTACACGGAAGAGTTGATAATAGCGCTCTTCGGTCCGCTATCGAATATCATTCTCTTTTTGGCGGTGAGTCCTTTTATTGTGCTTGGCGCAGGAGAATACGCTGCCGTTTTCGGAATAATCAATCTTTTCACTGCTATATCAAATCTTATTTTGATTGAGGGCTATGACGGCTACAGGATAGCAGAGTGCTTTATAAATCAGTACTCTTCCTTAAAGGAGTTAGAAGTCGTTCTACGCGCGATTTCATTCTTCTTAAGCGTAATTTTATCTCTTATCGCGCTTTACTTGATACGCTCATTTGACGGAGGATATTGGATATTTTTCATTTTTATTGCATCTGTCTTTAAGGCAATCACAACTGACACCTCCGTTTTTGTCAGAAGCAAGCGATAATTATGCTAAAAAAACGAATATTTTTTCTCTTTTTTCTAAAAAGTCTTTTTCACTACTGTTTTTTGAGAAAAAACGAGATTTCGAGAGATTTTAAGAGATTTTGAGAGTTTTACGTTAGAAAAAGAGGCTTCTTCATAGTTTTTTCACGGCTTATCGCAGATAATTTAAGATTTTTTCGAAAAAACTTTTAAAAAAACTATTGCAAATCTCATATCTTTTTGCTATAATACCCTCATAAATATAATATACAATTTTCGACTCTTTTCAGCGCACGCACGCGCTTGCGAAAGATGCTCGTTTTATCCACCGCTATTTGCGGTGAATTTAATGAAGAAAGGATTTGAGATTTTAAGAAAATGGCAAAGCTCATTGAGTTGAAAGGAATCACCAAGTCTTTTGACGGTGAATGTGTTTTAAATTCTATCAATTTATATATTAGAGACGGGGAGTTCATCACCCTTCTCGGTCCTTCGGGATGCGGAAAAACTACGATGCTCCGTATTATAGGCGGATTCGAAACCGCAGATGAAGGCGAATTATACTTTAACGGCGCAGAGATAAGCGACGTTCCTCCTCACAAAAGAAAGGTAAACACAGTTTTCCAGAAATACGCTTTATTCCCTCATCTCAACGTTTATGAAAATATAGCCTTCCCCCTCAGAATGAAAAAACTTCCCGAGGAGGAAATTAAAACCCGCGTTACAGAGATGCTTAAAATGGTTGCGCTCGCAGGATTTGAAAATAAAAGCGTAAGTACGCTTTCGGGCGGTCAGCAACAAAGAGTTGCTATCGCACGAGCATTGATTTCTCACCCAAAGGTGCTTCTTCTTGACGAGCCTCTCGGTGCGCTCGACCTTAAGCTCCGCAAGGATATGCAAAACGAGCTTAAAACTATTCAAAAGGCTATCGGTATCACCTTCATTTACGTAACGCACGATCAGGAGGAGGCTCTTTCAATGTCTGATACTATCGTGGTTATGGCTGACGGAGAGATACAGCAGATCGGTACTCCCACTGACATATACAATGAACCTAAAAACGCTTTCGTTGCCGACTTCATCGGTGAAAGTAATATAGTTGACGGCGTTATGCTTGAGGACAAGCGCGTTCGCATGTCGGGTCACACTTTTGACTGTCTTGACGGCGGATATGCTAAAAACGAGCAGGTTGACGTTGTCGTTCGTCCCGAGGACGTAGACGTTGTTGCTCCCGAAAACGGTATGCTTACCGGTATCGTAACTAACGTTACGTTTAAGGGCGTTCACTACGAAATAATCGTTGACATCGGCGGATTCAAGTGGATGATTCAGTCCACCGATTACGTTGCTCCCGATGCAAAAATCGGACTTTACATAGAGCCCGATGCGATTCACGTTATGAAAAAATCCAAGTATTCGGGTATGTTCGGAGATTATTCGTCATTCTCTGACGAAATAGATCAGCTCTCCGATGCCGATACTGCAGAGGAATTCTGATAAAGGACGAAAGATAGATGAAAAACAAAAAATCCTTTATGCAGTCTATCGCTGCGGCGCCGCACGTTTTTTGGTCGGTGCTATTCATAATACTGCCGCTTTTGATAGTACTGTATTACGCGTTTACCGACACTGACGGTAATTTCTCGTTTTCTAATATAGCCTCGCTTCCCAACTACGCGTCGATTTTCTGGCTTTCGCTTGAGCTTTCGATAATTGCGACAGCTATATGCCTTATAATCGGTTACCCCCTTGCATACATTATTGCAAGAGCAAAGCCGAAAAATCAGAAGATTTTTATTATGCTTCTTATGCTCCCTATGTGGACAAACCTTCTTATAAGAACCTATTCGATAATGGCGCTTCTCGATCACGGCGGTATTGTCAATAAGATTCTCGGTACTTCTATGCAAATTATCGGTACGAAGGGCGCAGTTATATTCGGTATGGTATATGATTTCTTACCCTATATGGTGCTTCCTATTTATACCTGCGTATCGAAAATTGATAAGAACATGTGGGAGGCTGCAAGCGACCTCGGTTGCAACACCTTCTCTACTCTTACTAAGGTTATTCTCCCCCTTTCGCGCTCCGGTATTATTTCGGGCGTTACGATGGTTCTCGTGCCCTCGATAAGCACCTTCTATATCTCTCAAAAGCTTGGCGCAGGTTCCTTCGAGCTTATCGGTGATACTATAGAAAGACAGTTCTTGACGGGTGCTCTCAACGTTGGCGCGGCAATCTCGCTCGTTATGATGGCATTGATTCTTATATCTCTGACCGTTATGAACAAATTCGGAAATTCGGATGACGGAGGTATAATTATATGAAAAAATATGTTTCTACGATATACCTTTGCTTGATATTCGGAATTCTTTACATTCCGCTTGTAACGGTTATTCTTTTCTCATTCAACGCTACTGCAAGTACCGCGGAATTTTCAGGCTTTAGCTTCCGCTGGTACCGCGAGCTTTTCAGATCCGAAGAGGCTTGGATTGCATTAAGAAACACCCTTATTCTCGCAGTAAGTTCATCGCTCATTGCGACGGTTATTGGTACTGCCGCAGCCGAGGGAATATATAAAATGAGAAGTAAAGTTTACAAAACGGCCGTAACTTCTGTTACAAATATACCGATGATGAACCCCGATATCGTTACGGGTATGTCTATGATGCTCTTCTTTGCGGCAGTTATGGCTATCTTTAAAATTGCAGATTACAACTCTATAGGCTTCCTTGCGATGCTTATCTCACACACTACATTCTGCCTTCCTTACGTTATTCTTTCGGTGCTTCCGAGAATTAACGAGCTCGGAAATTCTCTTTCCGAAGCGGCGCTTGATCTTGGTTGTACTCCCATTCAAGCTTTCTTCAAGGTGAAGCTCCCAAACATTATGCCCGGCGTTATTTCGGGTATGGTTATGGCATTCACGATGTCGCTTGACGATTTCGTTATTTCTTACTTTGTTGGTCCTACCAATTTCCAGACGCTTCCGCTTCTTATCTATTCGATGACAAAGAAGACAGTTAAGCCTGATATGTATGCGCTTTCGACGATAATTATCGTTTCGGTATTCGTGCTTCTTATTGCTTCCAACGTTAAAAGCACAAAACGCACGGCGCAGCTTCAAAAGAAAGGCGGTAGAAAAAAATGATGAAAAGAATTTTTTCGCTTCTTTTGATTTTGTCACTTTTGCTTTCACTCTTCGCTTGCAGCAATCGCAATGCGAGCGAGAACAAGTCAACAAGCGTAGAAGACATTCCCGTTCCCTCCTACAAAAAGGGACAAAAGGTTACCCTCAACGTTTACAATTGGGGAGAATATATCTCCGACGGTGAATACGATCCCGAGGCAGACGAATACGCTTACGATACAAATGCCGAATTTGAAAAGTATTTCAACGAAAATCTTTCCGAGAAATACGGGGGAATACAGATCAAAGTCGAGTATTCCAACTACGATAACAACGAGGCTATGTATTCCAAGCTCAAAAACAGCGCGGTTGCATACGACGTTATTATCCCCTCGGACTATATGATTGAAAAGCTTCGCGAGGAAGGAATGCTTCTTTCATTCGATACGTCGAGCCTTTCGAATTACGGAAACATTGACGAAAGTTTTAAAAACGCTTACTACGATCCTACAAACTCCTATTCCGTTCCCTATACCTATGGTATGGTTGGAATAATTTACAACACCACTATGGTTTCTGAAGAGGACCTTGAAAGAAACGACTATGGCTGGGGACTTCTTTGGGACGAAAAATTCGCAGGCAATATTCTTCAGTTCAACAATCCCCGCGATGCATTCGCAACCGCAATGTATTGGAAGGGTCTTGACGTTAACTCGACCGACAGTGACGTTTGGGATGAGGCGCTTGAAATTCTTAAGGAGCAGAAGGAAATCGGAATTCGTTACGTTAACGATGAAATATTCATCACTATGGAAAACGAATCCGCAGCCGTAGCTACCTACTATGCGGGCGACTTCTTGACTATGGTTGACATTCAAGAAAACCTTGATTTCTATTATCCAAAAGAGGGCTCTAACTACTTTGTAGATGCTATGTGCATTCCCACTTGCTCCGCAAATCCTCATTTGGCTAAAGAATATATAAACTTTATGCTCGGAGAGGAAGCCGCGGTTGCAAACGCTTCCTATATCGGATACGCTTCTCCTAACACTGCGGTTAAAAACAACGCAGATTATGTTGAAGAAATTGGAGAATACGCTTACGATCTTCTATACAACAACACTCCGGACACAGTTAACGCATATTACAATTCTCTTTTCCCGGGCATAAACTCGCCTGCTTGCTACAGAAACTTTACTCCCGAAATTCAAAAGCAGGTTAACAAGCTTTGGGAAGAACTCAAGAGCCACGGCACTACCGAGCCTTGGATTCACGTTACGAGTATTACGATTGTCATCGCACTTCTCGGATACGCGGGTTACACCACTTACATCAAAAAGAAGCGCTCCCGCGATTACAGACTTCGTGACAAAGAAAAAATGCTCGCAAAACGGGCACAAAATCAATAACAGATTAAATAAAATGGCGTTTTTAACCGATTTTATTTGATATAGCTGATAAACTTGAGAGAAGTGAGGGTGGTCTTAAAGGATTTCCTCACTTCTTTCTCATAACACACCAAGAGGTATTACATATTATGTGGAAATCAGAAAAATTCTCTTCTCTTGAAGACAAGCTTAAACTTAACATCAGCGGTTATAGCGAATCGGGAAGCTTTTCTCTTATCGGTATCACGGAAAATGGGGACAAAAAGCAGATATACAAAAAATATATATCGGAAAATTTTGAGATATCCTATGAATTCGACCCTATAAGTCTTGCTATTTATAGCGGTATTTCGGAGTTTTACGGAGAGATAGATTGCGAATGCTCTGTGGATAGGTGGGAAATAAGCAAGGTTGAAGACGAAAAGTCTTCCCAAAAAGATAACGAATGCCTTGTGGATAACGGATTTGTCACAGTAGCGCAGGAAAACGGTGCTGAAATCCGTGTTTCTGTCATACCTAAAAAGGTGCTGTTCGTTGGAAATTCCATACTTCTCGGAATGTTTTCAAGCTACGGAATGTGCGCGACCGATAAGTACCACGATTACGCATATCTGACGGAACAAAAAATACTTGAGCTTTCGCCCGACTGCACGTTTTCAAGACTTTACGCGTCCCCGTTTGAGCATAGCGAAAGCAGAGAGGCTTTTGACGAGTGGTTTTATAATTTCATAAATCCGACAACACAGAAAGAAAGTTACAAAAGCTTTGACAGGGACCTCGACTTAATCGTTTTTCAGCTTATGGACAACGTAAACACGCCCGAAAAAACCGAGGCGTTTAAGAAGAATATGCCAGAGCTGTTGAGGCGCGTTAAAAAGCTCTCGCCAAAGGCGAGAATTCTATGGGTGTACGGCTGGTTTATGAAACGCGAAATAGTTGATTTCATCAAGGAGTCCTGTGCGAAATGGAACATAGAAACGCTTGATATTTCATCGACGCGTACGAAAGAAAACGAAGCAATCTCAGGGCAGACGAGCATTTCTCCCGACGGAGAAAAAATCACCGTTAAAGATACCTGGATAACGCATCCCGGTGACGGCGGTATGGCTGCAATCGCAGATTTAATAATTAAAAAGATATTTGGAAATTAGCGCGTACGCTTTTCTTGAAGTATTATTGATGAATAATAAAGTCGCTTCGCTGATGAATAATTAAGGTAGCTTTTCTCTCTTTGGTCGAAAAGCATTTGATTTGAAGCGAAAAAACACACGTTATGTTATAATGAAAAAAACAAGGCTTAATGCATTCCCTCTCGGTTGCATTAAGCCTTGTTTTTGCTTTGGTTCGGTTTTGGAAATCTATTGCTTTACAATAAAACGCTCTATATTCGCAAAGAATTCCTTAGTATCATCGCTATGAGCAACAAGTGTTATAGGCGAAAGCGTATCAAGAGCGAAGATGCCCATTATAGATTTTGCATCAACTATGTATCTTCCCTGCTCAAG
>JAZRDI010000018.1:0-56388 GCA_045660185.1 Eubacteriales bacterium
GGACATTGATTTTAAGCATTTCTTGAAAATTTTAGGCGTAATTTGCCGTTTTTAATTTTTTTCTCATATATAAATACCCCTGAAAGAGCAAAAACGTTTCAAATTTTCAGAAAAAAATTTATTTTCAGCGTTTTGCACAAAGAGTTTTATGCAACTTGACAATGATTTTAAGGCAGAGCAAGAGTCTTTGATTTTCTGTTTTCATTCGCTTAAAACAAATAAAAATCAATATTTTTTTAAAGAAAAAGTTCAAAATCCACAAATTTCCACTTATTTTTGCATTTTCCTATTGAAAAATTGTATTTTTAATGTTAAAATATTAGCAAATAAGAACTATTTCTTATATAATTTTTAAGAAAGGGAGATCACGAAAATGAAAAAGACCATTTGCAAAAAGGTTTATGACACCGAGAATGCTACCGTTGTAAAAAAGGTTACTAACGGCTGCTTCGGTGATCCCGCAGGCTACGAAGAGACTCTCTACGTTACAGAGGACGGTTTCTACTTCCTCTACACCAACGGTGGTGCAGAATCTAAGTACGCTACTGAGGACATCGCAAGAAAGTCCAAGGCTGCTGCTGAAAAGTGGATGAGCGAAAACTAATTCACTTGCTTGTCATAAGAGTATAAGCTTTTAGCTTCTTCTCTTACCTATGCGGCGCAGAATAAATCTGCGCCGCACAAATCGTTTTTTCATCCTCCCGAATTTCAAGCACATTTCAAAGAAAGGACTTTAAAAATGAGTAAGAAAAAAACAGAAAGAAATTTCACCCCCATAAACAATATTTCCGAATTTCTTGGGGTAGTCCGCTCTCACGGAGAGAAGACTCTTTACCGTTGGCTTGAAAACAAAACCTACGTTTCAAATACATACAACGAATTTCACGGAAAAATTATCGGCATCGCAAAGGGCTTCCAAAAACTCGGTCTTGCCGGCAAGCGTATCGCGATAATCGGCGAAACCTCTGTTGAATGGGTAGCGTCCTACCTTGCAACACTCGCAGTTGGCGGTGTTGTTATTCCTATGGATAAGGAGCTTGACGTTACCGCTATTGAGGGCTTCCTCGAAACTGCCGAGGCAGAGGCTATCGTTTATTCGAAGAGCTTCAATGCAAAGCTCGCGCCCCTCGCGGATACTCACCCCACAATCAAAAAACTCATTCCGATAGACTCTTCGGTTGAGAATACCGACAAGATAATAAATCTTGAAACACTCGTTGGCAACGGAAAGGACGAGCAATTCACCGTCACCTCTCGCCCCACAAACGAGCTTGCGGTTATGCTCTTCACGTCGGGAACTACCGGTACGAGCAAATGCGTTATGCTCTGCGAGAAAAACGTTTGGAGCACCGTTAACGCTGCTTGCGCGACGGTTGAATTCTTCCCCGACGATACCATAGTTTCGGTTCTCCCTCTCCACCATACCTACGAGCTTGCGGTTATGCTCGCGGCTCTTGACTACGGTATGACGATAGGCATCAACGATTCGCTCCGTAACATTATGAAGAACTTCGCGGAATTCAAGCCCACCGGTCTTATTCTTGTTCCCCTCTTCGTTAACACTATGTATAACAGAATCATAGAAAAAGCAAAGAAGAGCGGCAAATACAAAAAGATGCAGTTCGCTATAAAGCTTTCGAATTTCCTTCGCAAGCTCGGCATAGACATTCGCCGCAAGCTCTTCGGAGAGGTGCTTAACGCATTCGGTGGAAATATCACCAAGATCGTCAGCGGCGGCGCTCCTCTCAATCCCGAAATGATGAAGGCTTTTGATAGCTTCGGTATCACTATCGCAGAGGGCTACGGTATCACCGAATGCTCTCCTCTTATTTCGGTTAACCCCTATTACAACCTTAAGAGCGGCTCTGTTGGTCCTGCAGTTCCCAGCTGTACCGTCAGAATCGACGTTCGCGGAAAGAATGACAAGGGCTTCGACGAAGGCGAAATTCAGGTCAAGGGTGACAACGTAATGCTCGGCTACTACAAGAACGAAGAAGAAAATGCCAAAGCGTTCACCGAGGACGGCTGGTATAGAACAGGTGACATCGGATATATGGACGAAGACGGCTACATCTTCATCACCGGACGTCTTAAGTCGGTTATCGTTCTTGAAAACGGAAAGAACGTTTTCCCGGAGGAAATTGAAGAATATCTTGAAAAGTTCGAGGAAATCGAAGAGGTTGTTGTTGTCGGCAGAAAGGCGGAAGACGGAGAAACAGTTAAGCTCACAGCTATAGTTTACCCCAAGGTTGACATCTACGGCGAAAACATAGACACCGAAAAGGCTTACAATGACATTCACGCGAAAATAGTCAACCTCAACCGCACACTCCCCTCGTTCAAGATTATCAAGGACCTCGAAATCCGCACCGAGCCCTTCGAGAAGACCACGTCAAGAAAAATCAAGCGTCATTTGGTTAAGTAATAGCTTGACTGTACGCGTTATAATAGAATAAGGAAAAAGGCTTAGCTGATGTAAACTCGGCTAAGCCTTTTTTATGAATCTGCAAAGCGGGATTTTCTATAGCGGTTTTAACCCGCTTTGCACGAGTATTTTATTTCGCACGTCAATTATGTGCGAACGAGCGTAACCGTTCCGCTATCGGGAACTATATTTATGAGAACGTAGCCGCTTCACTGTTGGTTCTCGGCTAAACGCCGTCATCGTTAGAGCCGAAGAAGCCATGAGTATTTGAATTTTTGTATTTAATATGCGTATTTTTACATACTTCTTGTTTGCCGAAACGTTTTAAACGAGTCTTAATTATTTCAACGTTCCTTTTACGTAAGGCTCAAGAATAAGAGCGTTGTCAAAGTCGAAGTCCTTCGGGTCGATATTATCGAAGAGTCCGTAATGCAACGGTACTGCACATCTTGCTCCTATCTCGCAAGCGAAGTCTGCCGCGTCGCGAGCGTTCATATTGTTTCCAACTCCGTTTATGGGAAGGAACGCATAGTCAACACCGTCTTCGCAAAGTTCAAGCACATCGTCTATAACGTCATAGTTATAAAGAGTGTCACCGCTGACGTAGAAAGTTTCTCTTCCGTCGTCAAGTATATATCCCGCAGCGGTGGGATCACTATGCTCCGCCTTTACTGCGTAGAATGTTATACCGCCCTCGCTCCACACGGAATGAGGGTTAAGAAGCACGTAGTTATGAATTCCGCCAAACTCACGAAGCTTCAAATAAGCGTTGTAAGGAGCTAACACGGTAATGCGCTTATCCTCTCGCTTTAAGAATTTTTCAAGCGTTTCGGGATCAAGATGGTCAAGATGATCGTGAGTAACGATTATAACGTCGGGACGTATATCGAACACACTCTCGTCAACCTCAATTCTTCTTTGCTTTTTAGGATCTATTTTTTCTGCAACCGAGTTCGAAAGATAGGGGTCAACCATCACGGTGAGCTTTTCGCTTTCAAACACAAGACCTGCTTGAGTTATCCATGTAACGTTCATATTTTTACCTCGCTTATGCTTTGTGTTTAGCTTCGCGCGAATTTATTTATACGCGGAGCGTGTCAATTTTAATCAAATGATGAATTTTATTTAAAATACAGAAATTTTGACAAAGTTTTTTCGCTTTATCCTTATTATCGCGCCGAATAGAGCGTTAAAAATGCGCGTTTTTTATCAAAATGACAACTTTAGTTTATATTAACGTGAGTGTAAGGAGTCCAACCGCGCCTGAAACCACGCCTATAAGTGCCCCCGCTACAACTTCTCTTATGAAGTGAACGCCAAGAACAACTCTAATTGATGCAAGGGCTGCCCCGAGCACAAAAAGACCGATACCGAGAGCGATATTCGTCGGAACGATAACCGTTGCTATAACGAACACAGAGAAGACGTGTCTTGAGGGGAAGGAGCTTCCTTTTTTGTCCTTCGGCTTTTTCTCGTAAAATTCAAGAAGCTCGTAAGGACGGGGCGCGTTTATCATCTTGCGCATTACGCTGACTGCCAAAAACGGAACTCCCGTTATGAGAAGAATCTCCAGAGCAAGAATGGGTGATACCTCGATAAGCTTAAGAATATGCGCAAAAAATGCGTAAACCGTAACCGCAACGATGGCAAGCGAAGAAATGCGAAGTATCTCCGAAAGTCCATCATCGCAATATACTCTATAAAGCGTATTTTCGTATTTGTTTTTCGGCACGTACTCGGGCTTCTTTGCCTTTTCGGTGTCATCCGCCGCCTCGTCGAAGGCTTCTTCGGGGAACTCGTCAAAATTTTCTTCAACGCCGTTCTCTTCGGTCACCGCTTCAAGCTCAACGGCTTCTCTCGAATCCACGCTTATGTTTTTGTTTTCTTCCATTTTGTTTCTCCGATTATGCGTTTACAAAATCAACGAATCTATCGAAATACTTTCTTCCCTCTTCGGTATCCTTAAATACGCCCGCATCCTTAAGAACTCTTACGAAGGTCTTTCCTATTTCAGCCTTTATAATGTCCTCGGTATTATTTTCATCGAAGGTGTAATTATCCTTAAACTTAAGATACCAATCCTTGTGCTTTTCGATGCTTTCAACAGTAGCGAAATCAATTCCACCAAGAATAGCCTTTTTCATATCGGCAATCTCTTCCTTAAGACGGGCAGGGAGAACCGCAAGTCCCATAACCTCGATAAGACCGATGTTTTCCTTCTTTATATTATGATGCTCTGCGTGAGGATGATATACACCGAGAGGATTCTCTTCGGTTACTATATTGTTTCTGAGAACGAGATCAAGCTCGAAATCATCTCCGCGCTTTCTCGCTATGGGTGTAATGGTATTGTGAGGCTCGCCGTCCGTTTCGTGATATACGAACGCCTCTTCATCGGTGTAGCTTCTCCAAGCAACGAGAATTTTATCCGCAAGCTCAACGAGTCTTTCGCGGTCTGTTCCCGAAAGTCTGATAACCGACATAGGCCACTTAACGATTCCCGCCTTCACGTCATCAAATCCAACGAACGAAACTCCCTTTTCGATGGGAGCGTTTGCCATAGCAAATGTGTATCTTCCTCCCTGCATATGATCGTGAGAAAGAATAGAACCGCCAACGATGGGAAGGTCCGCGTTAGAGCCTATAAAGTAATGTGGGAAATGATTGACGAACGAAAGAAGCTTCGCAAAGCTCGAACGGTCTATCTTCATAGGCGTATGAAGCGATGAAAGCGCAATGCAATGCTCGTTATAGTAAACGTAAGGAGAATACTGAAGATACCAATCTGTTCCCGCCATATCGAAGGGAATCTGACGCAGAGTCTGTCTTGCCGGCTTTGAAAGGTTGCCCTCGTATCCTTCATTTTCGTGACAAAGAAGACACTTGGGATAGCCGGATTGTGGAAGAAGCTTTGCCGCAGCGATCGCCTTGGGGTCTTTTTCGGGCTTGGAGAGGTTTACGGTAATATCTATTTCACCGTATTCGCTATCCGTTTTCCACTTGAGGTCCTTTTTGATTCTGTCTGCTCTTATGTAATTTGAATCAATGGAGAGCTTGTAAAAATAATCGGTTGCAAGCTCGGGATTCTCCTCGTAAAGATTTTCAAAGGTGGAAATAACCTCCGATGGTCTCGGGCAAAGTACGCCCATAACCTTTGTATCGAAAAGGTCGCGGTAAACTACGCTATCACCGTCAATAATTTTGTTTTCGTAAGCGTAAGTGCAGATCGCATCGAGGATTTCAACAAGCTCGTATTCTTCTGTGCTTTCCTCGGTATACTCGGTCATCTTAAGCGTTTCAAGAAGCTTATTTGCGGTGTAAGCTCTGTCAAGCTTATCTATAAGCTCGGTCTTTTCTGCATAATTAAGAAGGGCGCAAATCGCGGTATTGATATTCATAAAAACTCTCCGTTTCTAATAATTGTTTACATTTATTGTTTAATTAAATTGTTTTTTATAAAATCCGTATGCCATCAAACGTTTTTGGCGTACCTTTCAAACGGATTGATATTTTCGGTAAATTCCGGCGAGAACGAAAATTCAAAATCAATTTTCTTCTCTGAAATTTTATATTTCTGCATAAGCTCCGGTCCACAGGAATTACTTCCTATGCCTGCGTTGCGGTAGTCCACTATAACGGTCGTTTCCCTCTCGGGTACAAGCTCGTAATCGTGCTTTGCCGCGGTAAGCGTTTTCGGTGAGAAATGCGATGCGGAGAAGGAGAACTTATCCGCCATAAAGAGCATTCCGTGTCCGCTTATATTCGTCACGCTTGCCCACTTACATCCATAATGAGCCGAATTTTCCTGCGGTCTTACGTACGGCTCAAAGTTTGCCGTTGCAGTTGTTTTAAATACAGAAATTCTCGATGCAAGACGCTTATCCTCATAAGACTCATAAGGACCGTATCCAAAGTATGAAATATCCTCAAAGCCCTCGGGAAGTGTGAATTTAAATCCAAAGCGAGGAAGCTCGGGAATTCCCTCTCGAACGTCTGCATCGCATTTGATTTTCACCGCCGCTCCGTCTGAGAACGTGTAAGAAAGAGTCATTTTAATAAACGGCTCGCGGTATGGCGCTCCAAGCGAAATAACCGACTTGATAACCACTCTGTCACCAAGATTTTCCGCAGACGTTTCGTAGCATTTCACACCTGCTTTATCATAACCGTTGCTAATCCACTTATGCTTGACTTTTCTATCGTTATCCGTAGGCGCGCGCCAAATTTCGGGCGTTATCGCAGAGGAAAGCATTTCCTTGCCCTCGTGAATGAAGGATGTAATAAGTCCGGTTTGTCTTGACACGGTTGCTACCGTTTCGCCATAGAAGACCTTGTATTCCTTTTCGGATTCAATAAGAGCCGCGCCGCCAAGCGAGCATTCCTTTTTCTCAACCGCGTCGCAAAGTACAAACTGTTTTGACGCTATTTCGTGTCCGATCGGAGCCCACTCCGTTTCAGTGTTTTGCTTAACCGTTACGTTCAGCGTAACAACTCCGTCTTTTGCGCAAGGCGCGTCGATTTCATATTTGCGGGAGGCAAGAGGCTCAATATCAAGCTCCCCTATTCTTCCGCTTCTTATGGCCTTTCCGTTTTTCTCAAAAGTATAAACTATCGAAAGATCCTTCATATCCGCAAAGTAGCGGTAGCTTGTAACGGTTAGATTTCCGTTTTCGTACTCAAGCTTAATAGGAGCTTGAGCTTGTTTTATTTCATAAAATCCCGTATGAGCGCGTCTGTCGGGATAAACGACTCCGTCAACGCAGAACTCTGCATCGTTCGGATAATCTCCAAAATCACCGCCATACGTGTAATGCGGATTTTTGTAAACGTTATCTCCGATAGCTACCGAATGGTCGGTAAACTCCCATATACAACCGCCAAAGAAGGAATCGTTTTCTCTTATAAGCTTCCAATAATCGCCCACGTCACCGGGGCTGTTTCCCATCGAGTGACAGTATTCGCAAAGGAAGATGGGATATTTGATTTTTCCCTCTGACAAATATTGCGTTTTTATTTCGTCTATCGGGGGATACATACGGCTTTCAAAATCAATATACTCGCGGTACGTATCGGGAGAAACCGGCATTTCCTTGCCCTTTTCAATCTCCTTCTCAACCGCTGCGGCTCTGCGCGATTCGTCCTCAACGTGAACGAGCCTTGAATTATCGCGCGACTTGTAGAATTCCACCATTTTTCTGTGGTTTATTCCTGCGCCCGATTCGTTTCCAACGCTCCATATAATCACGCACGGGTGGTTTTTATCGCGCTCAAGCATACGCTCCGCGCGGTCTATATAAGCCTTTTCCCAGCTTGGATCGTCTGTGAGAAGCGGAAAATCCTTATATATTCCAACACCGTGGCACTCGAGGTCTGCCTCGTCAACCACGTAAATTCCAAGTCTGTCGCAAAGCTCGTAAAATCTCGGATCATTAGGATAGTGACTCGTTCTTACCATATTACAATTGAATGACTTCATAATGTAAAGGTCTCGCTTCATATGCTCCATCGGTGTCGCATGGCCAAGCATTGGATGGCTATCGTGGCGGTTCATTCCGCGCGCCTTGACCTTCTGACCGTTTATATAAATAACCGCATCTTTTATCTCAATTTTGCGAATACCTATGGGAACTGATATTATTTCCTCGCCCGCGTAAAGCGCAAGCGTGTAAAGATAGGGAATCTCGTCGCTCCAAAGCTTTGGCGATTCTATTTTCGCAATTTTCACGCTGCCGCTTTTTTTCTCAAACGAACCGCTTGCAATCTCGTTACCGTCCGCGTCGGTAAGCATGTATTTTGCGGTGATTTTAGCATTTGCCTTTATATCTATTTCCAAATCTGCAAACGAGAAATCCTCTGCCAAACCGTATTTAACGTGTATATCGTCTATTCTCTTTTTGTCACGCATAAGGAGGTACACTTCTCTGAATATACCCGACGCGCGGAACATATCCTGGTCTTCAATGTACGAGCCGTCGCACCATTTAAGCACAACGAGGCGAACTTCATTCTTCCCCTCGTGAACGAGCTTCGTAACGTTGAACTCGCTCGTCATGTGGCTCACCTGACTATACCCCGCAAAAATGCCGTTCACGTAAAGGTAGAAGCAAGAATCAACACCCTCAAAATTAAGCATTACGTCCTTATTCTCGATCTCGCTCGCGCGGAGTCTGAAGTCTCTTGCGTATACGCCTGCGGGATTTTCGTCGGGAACGTACGGCGGGTCTAAAGGATATGGATAGTTTACGTTCGTATAGTTTGGCGAATCAAAGCCTCTTCCAAGTGCGTTCTGCCAATTCATCGGTACGTCAATCTTATCGCCCTCGCCAAACGCTACGAGAAGAGGATCGTCTATCTCGCTCACCGACTTAAAGAACTTAAAGCTCCACTCACCGATAAGCGTTTTAAAGTATGGCGAATTATCTCTCAACCCTTCGGTAGCCGATTCAATCGAGTCGTACGGTATAAAATACGCCCTCGGCTTCTCCGTGCCAACGTGAAGCGTTTCTATATTTTCGTGATATTTTGGAAGTCCAAACGGCATAGCTTTTCTCCTTATCCGTGTCTTTCGCAACCACCAAAGGCTACGAGCACCGTTCTTTACTTTATAAGTATGTTTGAATCTGTTGTGTTATATATTTGTGTTCTTTGTGTTTTCTATCAAAGCGCCACGCTTACCTCTGCGGAATAGAAGCTCTTCTCTTCTCCGCCATCAAGCTTAACCGTAATTGCGCCATCGTCTTCTATGCGCAAAACGTCGCAGTAAAACTCATCGCCCGCGCTCGTCATTTTCACGCGTTTTCCAATCACGGCAGAGCGCTCGCGGTAGCTCCTCATATATGAATCGGCAAGCTCCTCCTCAAACGATGAAAGCTTTTTTGCAAATTTTAATGCAAAGTCGATTATATCAACCTTTATGCCGATTTCTTTTTCAAGCGTAGATGCAATTCCCTCGATTTCAGGATCGATCTCTTTTCCCACGAGGTTTACTCCGATACCAACCACCGCGTATTCGAACCCTTCTCCGTCGCTTTTAAAACCGCCCTCGGCAAGAATTCCCGCAATCTTTTTACCGCCGAGAAACAAATCGTTAACCCATTTTATTTTCGGCTTGGCACAAGTCAATTCTTCTATCGTTTCGGAAAGCGCCACCGCAGAAAAAACTGTGAGCATAATAGAATCCTTTATCGAAAGCTTCGGGTGAAGAAGGTATGAAATATAAAGACCGCCCTCACGCGATATAAAGCTTCTTCCTCGTCTGCCCCTACCCGCGCTCTGCGCTTTTGCGATAAAAAAAGCATCCTTTCCGCTATTCGCCAACGCAAAGCTACGCGCCTCATCATTTGTTGAGCCTACGGTATCATATACGAAAATCTCGGTGTTGGTAAACGCCTTCGAAAAAGCGTTTTTCATATCTCTTTCAAATTTATGCTCCATAAAATATTACGCCCTTAAATATTTACATTAAATTCATTTTAGCAAAAACGCAAACGCTTGTCAATACAAACGCGGAATTTTAGGAAATCTTTCGCTCTATTTTGTCAAACAAACGAATATTTGCACCGATGCGTGTCAAAAATTTCATAAAACACAAATCACGGAGGCTCAAATGACCCTAAGCACGGATTACAAAGAAAACGTTGCGCTCGCAGAAAAAATATTGCGATACGGCGAAAGCTTTGACGTCGTCGAAAAAAGACTCGACGCGTCGGGAACGGAGCTTACGTTTTTCTTCATAGACGGCTTCGTAAAGGACGGAGCTTTGCAAAGAGTAATGCAACACCTACTCGGTCAAAAAAGTATAAAAGATGCCAAGACGTGTGAAAAGAATATTCCATACGTTGAAATCTCGCGCTCAAGCAGCGTGGACTCAATTATCTCCGCTGTGCTTTCGGGACAAACCGTGCTTTTTTGCGAAAGTTTCAAGAACGAAGCAATACTTTTGGATCTTCGCACCTACCCCGTGCGAAGTATTTCCGAGCCCGAAACCGATAGAGTTATGCAGGGCGCTCGCGACGGATTCGTTGAAACGCTCATAATGAACACTGCGCTTCTGCGCAGAAGAATAAGAGACCCGAGACTCACCATGAGACATTTTGATATAGGCGGTTCCTCGCGCAGCGACGTTGTGGTTTGCTACATGGCGGGCGTTGCAAATGACGATTACGTGGAATCCGTGTGCAAAAAAATTCAAAATGCAAAGCCAAGCACACTAACGCTCGGCACTCAAAGCTTAACCGAATCGCTGATCAAAAGGCGATGGTTTAACCCGTTTCCAAAGGTAAGACGAACCGAGCGTCCCGACACCGCCGCAGCGCAGGTTTTAGAGGGTAACGTTTTGATATTTTGCGACACGTCACCGGAGGTAATGATACTTCCAACCTCGATTTTCGATTTTACCGAGGAAGCCGACGACTATGCATTTTCGCCCCTCGTTGGAACTTATTTGAGGCTATTACGTATTTCGATACTCCTTCTTTCGATAGTCGTTACTCCGGTTTGGTACCTCGCGATTGAAAACGCAGGCACACTTCCCGAAGCGCTTTACTTTTTGATTCCCGACAAGCCGGGCGCTCTTCCTATATTTTTTCAAATTATTTTAGCAGAGCTTGCACTTGACGGTCTTGCTCTCGCCTCAATGAATACTCCGAATATGCTCTCTAATTCACTATCCATCGTAGGAGCCTTGATTCTCGGAGATTACGCGGTAAGCATAGGCTGGTTTTGTGAGGACGTTATTTTCTATATGGCATGCGTAGCAATAGCGAATTTTGCTCAACAAAGCCACGAATTAAGCTATGCTTTCAAGTTTACTCGCATTATTATTCTAACTTTAGTTTACTTTTTGAAGCTCCCGGGTTTGATTTTGGGCTTGATTTTCTTTTGTATTTTTGTGGCAACAAACACGACGGTTACCGGAAAAAGACACTATCTATACCCTCTTATCCCTTTTAACAAAAAGGCACTGCTCCGTCATTTTATAAGATTTAAAAAGGATGATTTCGAAAATTAACTCATAAAGCCCGCGCCATTCGAAGAGCCAAAACTAAAAGAATGAGGGGAAAAAGCATTTTTGCTATTGACTTTTATTTACTTTTAAAGTAAAATATAGGTAGTGCTAAAAAGCCACAAAAAATCTCGTCAACCCACGGAGGCTATTATGAATTTTTCGGACATGAACTTTATCCGCAAATTTTCGATGAACATGTGCAAAAACCTTGAGATTCCGCTCTCAAAGATGACATTTACTTCTGATTTTACAGTTACTGACAGAGGCGATCTTTATCCCCTTATCGCTTCGTCGGGAAATATAACCGAAAACGTTTCTCCCGCAGGATACAAAACTGTTGGAAACGGTTACGTTGAGCGCCTTCTCGCTTCATTCTTCCCTTACGCTACTTACAAAATGAAAATAACCTCATTAAGCGGAGCTGCAGGATTTGTATTCCGCGCTCCGAATGGCGCAAAAGCAGAGGTTATGCTCGACAGTGACGATTGGGAAACCGTTATTTCGTTCTATGACGGTGAGCGAGCAAACAAGACTCACGTCCCCTCGGATATAGGCGAAGGTTTTGAGCTTATAGTTTCTCTTCGTCCCAAGCATTTCGACGTTTACGTTTCCAAAAACGGTGCTATATACCACATCACCACAGAAGAATCTGCTCCCTTTGCAGAATCTAACGCATTCGCTTTCTTTGAAAAGGCTAAAGTTGACGTTAAAATAGCAGGTTCGGCAACTATCGTCTCCGCAAGATCTTGCATCGACTGCGGAATAGGACAGGCGGATATACGCCCCTTCAAGTATGAAAACGGAGATCTCATCATGGAAAACGGCAGAGTTTTCCTTTCCATAAGCTCCCGACTTGCAAGAGGCTCTTACCAGAGCGTTCTTTCCTGGCTTCCCGGAACTGCCGACTTCAAGATGGAAGGCGCTATCTTCTACTCACACGGAGAGAAGAGTGAGAAAATTTATTCCGAGGTTGCGGCTTCATACGTATTTAACAGAATGGATAACAAGTGGCATGTTTGGGTTCGTGACGGTTCTGCGGGACACGTTCTTTCCTACGGGTGCTTCGACTATGATATTAGATACGGTATTAATATTGTTGACGTTGAGCCTCTCCCCTTAATGACCAAAGAGAACCTCGATGATACCGTGCTTCTTGGTAAAAAGGGTGACGAGGACCCCGATTTTACATACGATGCAGTTCGTAAAAAATGGCTCTTCACGCTTTGCCGTATTGATGAGGAATACGGTAAATACAGATACTTCTTCTTCGAATCCGACAAACCCGACAGGGATTATAAGTTTGTTGGACTCGGCCCTGTAGGCGAAGAAACGGGCGGTTCTATACTTCGTCTTGACGGCAAGTTCTTCTTCACCTGCGGAAACGATTTCCACGCAGTTTCTGACTACCGCGTTTACGAGTGGGGTAAATTCGATAAATTTACCAACCTCAAGTGCGACTATCCCGACGGCGGCTTCAGAGGCTGGGCAACCATTATGCCTATAAGATACGGCTCAAGAATGAAGTACTATTGGCTCACCTTCGACCGCACTCTTATGAGTAAGGTTCATAACTGGAGCTACGGTAATCTCTACTGCTTCGAAGCAGAAGGATACTTCAAGGCTTAATTTATAATTTTTTAAACATCAATATCGATATTGCAAAAAAAGAGAGAACAACACAGATTTTGTAACATATATTACAAGCTGTTAGTTCTCTCTTTTTCTGTTTTGTAAATTTAATTTTACATTTTAAGTTTTAAACGTTTGTTTCGTTTTGATAAATCTTAGCGTTCAAGCCTAAAACTCTTTTGCTTTGTTTAAAACGATTTTAACGAAGATATCAGAACCTATCGAAAGTGCTCGTTCGTCAATATCAAAAGTATCACTGTGAAGCGGTGACGTTATTCCCTTTTCCTCGTTTTTAGTTCCAAGGCGGAAGAAGCAGGCAGGAGCAATTTGCGCGTAGTAAGCAAAGTCCTCGCCAACCATATCTCGTTTTTTTGGCAAAATGTTTTCACAGCCGAGCGTTTCTATCATCGCGCGTCTTACTTCATCGGTAACTTTTTTGTCATTGATTATCACGGGATAGAACTTAACCTCAACAAGCTCAAATCTTCCACCGTGTTTTTTTGCAATATCTTCGCAAATTTCTTCCATTTTAGCGCGAAGCTCGTAGGATTTTTCGTCACTGTATGTTCGAAGTGTTGAAAACATAGAGCAAGAATCGGCAACTATATTATTAGCAGTTCCGCCCTCAATTTTTCCAACGTGAAATATCACACGCTCCCCGCCTTCAATCTCTTTTTCGATAACTTCGGTTATTTTAGCATAAGCCTCGTGCGCCATTTTGATAGCGTCAACACCAAGCTCGTATTGCGCGGCGTGCGCGCTTTTGCCAAAGAAGTTTAAGTAAAATCCAAAGCTCGTAGAGTTTTGCGGCCCGTCTGACACTGCCACCCTTCCAACCTCTATTTTTGGGTCGCAATGCAATGCTACTATCGTATCAATACCGTTCATAACACCATCGTTGCAAAGAAGCTTTGCTCCGCTCGTTTTGTATTCCTCTGCGCTTTGGAAGATAAACTTGACACGGAACGGTACTTTCTCGCGCATTTCATTTATTCTTCTCAAAGCATCAAGAGCTATAGCGGTATGAGCATCGTGACCGCAAGCGTGCATTATACCCTCGTTTTTAGATTTATAAGCGACTTCGTTTTTCTCGGTTATCGGCAGCGCGTCGGTATCTGCGCGTATGGCAAGCGTGTAGTTCTTTTTCTCGGGATTAACGGTAGCCACAATTGAGCTTTTTCCCATTTTTTCGGTGTATTCTACCCCCATTGAGTCAAGCTCGCGTTTTATTATTTCAAGCGTTTGGTCGAGTTCAAATCCAACGCCCGGGCGCGAGTGAAGCTCGCGCCTTATTTTCGTTGCGTAATTTTCCATTTCTTTGAAAGTTTTTTCAGCATTAGTTTTTGCCGAGCATTATCCTTTCTTGCCGTAAACAGCAAGCTCGTAGGTGTTAAGGTCGTCCGAATAACTGTCTGCCATTCCGTCAACGATAGCCACTCTGACATACTGCGCTTTTATCCCGCCCATATCAAACATAACACACTCGGAAGATGCCTTTCCCGTACCGTCTTTATCTATAGGCTTGTTGGATACGCTCGCCAAGGTATCACCCGCGGTTTTATCGTAGCAAGCGGTGGTTATCTTTATCCAATTAATTCCGTCATTGGAAACCCATACCTCTTGGCTTTGAGGAATACCGTCAAAATTACCCGACATATATCCGATAGCATCAAGAGTTACCTTAGAACCGAAGTTGTATGTGATAAGAGCCTCATACTTTCCGTTTTCCACAGCGTTACCGTTGATGTCATATTTAACAACATTATCGCCTTCGTCATAGAACTTCGCGTTGAGTCTGGTTGTTCCGCTCCAAACTCCGTCACAACCGTACTTAATGCTTCTCGCCATACTCTTTGCGCCGATAAACGTCATTCCGTACTTTGTAATATCCGAAATATCAGTCTTCTGCGCATCGCTAAGCTCGGTGGTGTTATATTCCTCGGAAGCGGTGAGTCCCTTTGATATAAGCTCGGAATCCGCGGGAATTTCGGTAAGAAGGCTATTCTGTGCCTTACCCCAAACCGCAAGCTCGAGAGTATTTATATCGTAAGACTTGCCGGAAACCACAACACCCTCTTTGATTGCAAAGCGAACGTATTTTGCATAAACACCGCCCTCTGCGCTATTCATATCGAACACAACGCAAACTCCCGGTGTTTTGCCGTTTTTATCGGTAGGAAGAGTATTAAGGCTATGGAGAGATCCGTTTTCCTTGCCAAGAAGAATTGCATCGTACGAGCCGGTTCTTACTGCTGTCCAGCTTATTCCGTCATTTGAAATATAAACATCCTGCGCCTGCGCGAAGCCGTCCATATTACCCGACATATAACCGATTGCGGTAATATTTACTATTCCGCCGAAATTGTAGGTGATGAGCGCCTTATAGGGTTCGTGCATATCCATATCGCCCGAAATATCGTAATTATTTCCGTCAAAGTCGAACGAAAGTCTGTTTGAAGCGTTAGACTCCCAAGCGCCGTTGCCAAGTCTTGTAAGCGAGGTAACCATATTTTTATTACCAATGATAGATATTCCGTTGGCAATATTCGAGAACTCTGCCTTTTGCTCTTCCGTTAAGGTTCCATCCTTTGCAACGGTAGCGGTATAGGTGTGAACTCCGCTGTCACCGGTGATATTTGAAGAAATAAGCTCGGAGCCTGCGGGAACGTCGTAAAGGTTATTCTCCGCCTTCATAACGTGAATGCCCTCGGAGGATGTTCTGTATTCTTCGGTTACGATGGACTCGCCAAATACAGCATTATGCGCCGCAGTTTGAAGAATAAGAGCGGTTTCGTCATCGAGGTCTGCTTTATACTCAACACCTATAGGAGAGCGTCCGAAGAGCGTTGCATAGTGGCAAAGCGCTACAAGATAACTTCCTGTCGGTGAGGGGTGAGTCAGGTCAGGGTCATAAAGCTCGATTTCGGGGTGGTTATAATAAACGTCAAGGAACGCAGAGCCCGCGGGAGAAACTGCATAGCCCGTTTCTCTTCCGATAGCCTCGTAAGCTGCCGCAACGGTACGAGCCATGCTATCCGTATCAAGATTGTACTGCTCAAGAATCGAGTGGCCTTCTTTTCTTCCCCACGTCTGATAGAGAATAGGTGTTGCGCCATCATTTTCAACAAGCTCACCTACAAGACGAACTCCGTCATAAAATTCGGCTATCGCAGCTAACGTCTGCGTACTTCCGTCCTGAAGGAATGCGTAATCAAAGTCATAATTAGCAAGGTCTTCGTGGAAGGTTACGCCGCCCTCATCGTTGGGATTTTGGTATTTCCAAAGATGCCACGAGCCCTTAGTTCTCAAAATAATATCAACGTCAAGTCCCATAGACTCTGCGATATATTCAAAGGTCTTTGACATATCGTTATATCTCGTATAGCTGTTTCCAAGGAAGTAAACCACAACCTTTTCGTCGCCAAAATCAATACCCGTAGTCTGATTTTTCTCACTATAAGTACAAGCGCATACCTTCTCGCTATACGTAGGATTATTCGCGCTCATCTCAAAGCTGCGCTCTATGAACGAGTGAGTGTGCATAGCAGAAGCATCTCCAAGCACCTCAAGTCTATAGATTTTTGCGCTTTCAAGATACTTGATAAATCTCTCAACGAGAGCGGTAAGCTTATCGTTCTTTTCAACGTTCTTCGCGTAGTAATAGTAGTTGCCAACGCTATAGCTTCCCTTTACTTCGCCGTTCACGGCGTAGGTAATAGTTTCTGCAAGCTCGTATGCATATACGTCGGTATCTACGTAATTTCCGTCAGCGTTATAGACGGTCTTTATCTTGTTTTCACCAATATAGAATTCGTAATCCGATACGTCTGCTCCGTCGGTAAGATAAAAGCGTATTGCGGGCTTATCCGCAAGAACCAAGGTTGCAGACTGTATTCCGAACACTTCGCCGGGAGCAACGTCCTTCGTGGAAATTCTGCTCATGATATTATGGTCTTTATCGAGAATAGATTCAGCCTTTTTGTAATCGTCCTCGATGCCGTCAAAGTAGTCATAAGCCGCCATAGCGTAAGAGAGAACGTCGGCGGCAAGAATCTTGGTATTTGCGCTAACGCCGTCATCTTTAAGAATTCGTTGAACGTATCTCGGTATGCTGAGGTTATAATTGAAGCTCTGCTTAAAGTTTTCGCTCTCAAGATTTGCGGTAAAGAGAACGTTTCTGAGCGTTTCGTCAGATGCGAAAGGCACTGCCACGTGATAGTACGTTTCACCTTCTACCTCTACCGTTTCAAAAGCAGTAAGGTCGGTGTATTTTACACCATCAAGATCGAATGAAGCAAGACTGTTATCGGTTGCGTAAATATTAAGAACAACCTGACTGTCAAGCGTAATACTTGTTTTTACCTTAAATCCAAAGTCTGCCGCAGAAAGCACGCCAACCTTATATATCTTACCATCTGCGGTTTCGCCAACCTTAACCATGGGCATTTCATCATCTCCCATAGGAAGCTTTGCAGTGGGAGCGGGAGCGTCACTCGGAAGAATTATCGTAGGATAATTTCCATTCTCGTCAGCCTTGAACGTAACGAACGAATCGTTACCCTCGGTAACGTTATACCAAGTAAATGCGTTTGCATCTTTCATCTTGAATACGCAGCCCTCAACGGTTACCTTAAGCTCGTTGTTACTCTGAGTTATATCGGGATCAAGAGTGTTGAATATCGTCACACCCTCAACGCAACCGGTGAGGTCAAACTCGCAATTTCTGAAATTCACGGGTACTTCGGTCTTTTTACCGGTAGTTACAGTTCCGCTCTCGGCATATTTACCGAGAATATCGAGCGTTCCCGCAGTACGTGTTATCTTAACGTTCTCAAAATCAAAAGTCATAGTTTTCACGGCCGTCGTAAGATCTGCGTAGCCCGTGCCGTATGCGGTACAGTTAAGAAGCGGTGCTTTGGTAGCGATATTTCCATTTTTGGTTATAACCTTCAAAGGATATATGTCATCAAGCTTCTTGCCTTCAGCGTTATATATCATATAGCTGCCGCAGTTTGCTGTATATCCGTTAAGATCAACCGTCAGAGTACCGCTCATTTGACCGGTGTTTGAATTTCTGCCGTTTATCGTAATATCTTTTCTTAAGTAGATTTCAACACAATTGTTTCTTTCAGAGTTATTATCCATAAGATTTTTTGCGATCTGAAAAGCTCCTGTGTTAGCACTGTTAACCGTTTTCGCAAACACACTGTCCGCACCCTTGAACACGCCGTTCATAAATACGGCGATTGGATACGTAGCAACGTCTGCCTTGTCAGCAGGAATTGTTCCGTAAACGGTTTTTACCGAGCCATCTTCAAGTACGGTTTCGGGGTGATGGGATATTGTCGCAGTACCCATCTGCACATCCTCTGCGCCCGATACGATTACCGTAGCTCCTATCACCATAATAAGTGACAGTATCAAAAGTAAAATTTTCTTCATTTCTTTTCCCTTTCTTATTTGAATTGATTTTTGTTAAATCTGCTTATCAAAGACCTATTTCCCAAATACCGTCATTTTCCTCGTACCACGGCGTTTCTGTACCCGGTGAAGAAGTAATAACGTCAGATGACTTAACTTCCACTACCTCGATTTCGGGGTTAACGTACTTTTCCATACATTTTCTCCTTTAAATAATTATTTTTATGTATTGATTATATCATTATTTTGTGTTATAATCAATTATCAATATTTCTATATATATTATAACAAATATGTTATATAGCGAGGTGTTTTATGGAGCTTTTAGAAAAATATTCTTACTATGTATATACTCTCGGCTCATTTTCCGCCGCAGCAAAGGAGCTTTTCATTTCCCAGCCTGCCTTAAGCGCAGCTATCGCAAGGCACGAAAAAAATCTCGGATTTTCTATCTTCGATAGAAGCGTTATTCCAATCTCGCTCACGCCCGAGGGCAGAATTTACGTTGAGTATCTTGAGGAAAAAGAGAAAAACGAAAACTTCATGCGTACTCGAATAAAAATGCTCTCCGACGTATCGTACGGTTCTATTTCAATCGGAGCATATTCGTATAGCGCAACCGAAGTTCTTGCAAACATTTGCGGAGAATTTTACAAGCGTCATCCAAACATCAAAGTCAGATTGGATATGGGAAGCATCGGGCAAATAGAAAACTTAAGCGAGAAAATGAAAAGCCACGCGCTTGATATGATGGTAAGTTATGATTTTGACAACACGAATTGCGTTGGAATCCCGGTCTTAGAGGAGTATATGATTATTGCCGCACACAAGGATTTCGAGGGAGTTAAAGAAATTTCCCACCTATCAGTGTCAAGAGAAAAGATACTTTCCGGGAATATCGCAGAAAGTGATATGGTTTCGGACATGTCTGTTTTTAAAAAAATCAAATTCTTTAAGTATTCGGCTTTTTCAAACACTCTTTACAAAATGAAGCAAATACTGCCGTCGTTCGAAACGATTGGATACGTTGTTGAAAACGCGCGTCAAGTAAATATGCATAACAAGCTTATGAAACAAAAAATCGGAGCTATTATGACTACCGATTACCACGTTTCTACCAACGAATTTGATGACAATAATATACTATATTTCATACCAAAATCCGACTTTTTGAAAAGAACTCTTTACATAATCACACTAAAAAACGCAAATTTATCTCCGGCGGCTCAAAAATTTTTAGAGCTCGCGAAAGAATTTTCAAGCATTAAATAACAAAAAGCGAGGACTAAGCCACATCAAAGGCATCATCCTCGCTTTTATCACGCACAAACGTGCTATTTATCTTACAGTTATACGTCTTTAAGCAACACTCTTCACGAAAAAGCAAAAGAGCATATCCGTGTTAATTTTAAACGCATATTTTACGACGTTTGAAATATATTAAAGGTTGACCTTTCTTTGAACGTCATAAAGATTCTGCATAACCGCGCGTCTTTCAGCGCACTCCTTCCGCATAGCCTCAACGGTTTCCTTTGAGAAGTTATCAAGGTCGCCCTGCTTGAGCTTGCCCTTATACATTCTGTCTATCTTAAGAGCATATCCAATGTCACCCTCAACAATTTCGCCGTTTCTCTCGCAAATAACGATATTGGACTTACCTTCAAGAAGCTTATCAACAGCGTAAGAGCCCATTGAGGTTGCAAGAACTCTATCCTTAAGAGTGGGATTTCCACCTCTTACGATATGAGCAAATCTTGCGAATTTGGTTTCAACACCCGTCTTGGATTGAATCTTTGTTGCAAGTGTGGGAGCGTAATCAACGCCAAGTCCCTCGGAAATAATCACGATGAAGTTTCTCTTACCAAGCTTTCTTGAGGTAGCAATCTTCTCAAAAAGAGCATCCTCGTCAAACTCAAACTCGGGGATAGCAACCGCAGTTGCACCCGAAGCAATAGCAGTGTTAAGAGCAATGTCTCCCGCATCACGACCCATAACCTCAACAACGTTACATCTTGCGTGAGATTCGCAGGTGTCACGAAGCTTGTCAACAAGCTCAATTACCGTGTTCATCGCCGTATCGTAACCAATCGTATTATCGGTAGAAGAAACGTCATTATCAATAGTTCCGGGAATACCTACACAGGGAATACCGCGGATAGAAAGCTCGGTTGCGCCCTGGAACGTTCCGTCGCCACCGATAGTTACAAGGCCCTGAATACCAAGCTTTTTGCAGGTTGCAATAGCCTTCTGCTTTCCTTCTTCGGTAAGCATTTCGGGGCATCTGTCGGTATAGAGCATCGTACCACCCTTGTTAATGATATTGGAAACGTCACGAATCGCAAGAGGTCTTACATCCTCCTTGATAAGTCCCGAATAACCGCGCATTATTCCAACTACCTCAACGCCGTTTGCAATAGCGCTTCTTACCACGGCCCTAATTGCCGCGTTCATACCGGGTGCGTCACCGCCCGATGTAAGTACTCCGATTTTCTTAATTTGTTCCATTTATATCTCCTAAATCAAACCTCAACGGTTCGTTTATTTAATTTCTCTCCAAATATTATATATTATATCTTCATCTTTTTCAAGCCCATTTTGTAATTTTTTATATATTTTTCTTTTTCCTTTTATACAATATTACCCAAAGATTCAAAAAAATATGAATATATGCAAAAAAAAGCGCAAATACCGATTGACAAAGTCACTTTAAAGTGATATAATTTCTCTAATATTTATTCATGGCGCAATTTTTAACAGAGGTATGGGAGGTTTGTATGGATATTGCAATAATAGCAGATGACAATAAAAAAGAATTAATGGCTCAATTTTGCACGGCATATTGCGGCATTCTCAGCCGTCACCATCTTTGCGCGACCTATTCGACCGCTAACTATATTTCCGATGCAACCGGTCTTGAAATCGAAACCTTCCTTATGGGAAGCGAGGGCGGTATAGAGCAGCTCTCTTCTCGAATTTCATTCAACGAAATCGATATAGTTCTCTATTTCAGAAGTACAGATCCCGCAAAGGAAATTCACGATTACGAGAACGCGCTGCTCCGTCTTTGCGACGTGCATAACATTCCGCTCGCAACAAATATCGCTACCGCGGAAGCGCTTGTAATAGCTCTTGATAACGGAAGCCTTAACTGGCGCGACCTTATCAACCCGAGAAGCAGTTACAATATGAAAAAAAGAGGAATTATCTAAATAAAAGATCAGGCTGCGCTCGTCTTCTTCGGCAGATGGGGCAGCCTATTTAATTCGGAGTTTTTATGCTAAAAAAGGTACAGCTTAAAATAGAATCACAGATAGACAATCTCGACGAGAGCGGCAGCGCGTGTGACAGCACCGAGCATTCGGCAGACACTCACACGGGTGCTATGAAAATATTTGGAAATGAGATTTCCCTTTCATTTAGAGAAAATACAGAAAGCGGATCTGTATTCTCGGATATTCTCATTCACGAAAGCGGAGCCATTACCGTAAGACGCTCCGGTGCTATTGATTCAACTATGTATTTCAAAGAGGGTGAAGAATACAATACTGTATATTCCCTCCCCCCATACAAATTTGATATGACGGTGAAAACCGAAAAAGTCAAAAACTCTCTTTCCATATTTGGCGGAACGCTTGAGATTTTGTATTTCATGAGCGTCGGCGGCGCGGATAAGCGAGTCAATATGAAAATAGACATCGGCGAGGTGCAAAAATGACCGTCACCGAGCTAAAAAACAAAATCAAGGCAAACAATATTAGCGGAGCATACGTCTTCGCAGGTGAGGAAGATTACCTCAAAAAATATTATTTGTCGGAAATTGCAAACATTTGTTGTCCCGACGAGGCATTCGCGTTATTTAATCGAGTTGTTTTTGACGGAGAGGATATAGACCTTGCCGAAATTGCCGAAGCAATAAAAGCACCCCCGATGATGTCCGATGCAAAGCTCATCGAGTGGAAATATCCAAATCTTGATAAAATGAAAGAATCGGACAAAAAGATTCTTATATCTATAGCGGAATCCTTGGTTAATTATCCATATATAACGTTTGTGCTTTTCTCGGATATCGACGGATTCGATCCCGGAACAGCAAAACGTCCCTCAAAGAACGCGAAGCTCTTCTCAAAGGACTTCAACGTTATCAACTTTGAAAAATCAACCGATGCCCAACTTATCGGATGGTTAAAGAGGCATTTTGATGCAGACGGTATCTCATGCGAAACCGATACGCTCTCTGCATTGATATTCAGAGCAGGTCATTCGATGTCCGTCCTTCACGGCGAGGTGCAAAAGCTTTCAGCCTATGCAAAAGCTAACACGCTCACTTCTATAACTAAAAAGGAAGTGGATTTCGTCGCCTCTCCGACACTTGAATGCGATGCCTTTGCGCTATCGGGTGCGATAACCGATAAAAACCGCGAAAAAGCCTTCACCGCCCTTGCCGATATGGCAATGCGAAGAATTGATGCATCGGCAGTGCTTGCGACGCTCGCAAGAAGCTTTGGCGAATTGGTTACGGTCGCGCTTCTTCTCGAAGAGGGCAAAGATTCGAAGGACATCGAAAGCACTCTCGGTTGGAACCAATATAAAATAAAGATATGTATAAATTCAGCAAAAAAATGGGGCGCGCCAAGACTTGCATCAGCGATGGCAAGACTCCGCGAGCTTGATGCCGAATCAAAATCGGGCGGTATCTCGGGATACAAAGCAGTCGAAATCTTTATTTGCCAATATATATAATGGTAAAGCTCATTTTATTCGCGTGTTAACTTAACACGTCACAGCGTTAGTTTATAATAAAATGTAATATAAAAAGGAGGAATCGGCAGGAAAACGTTTTTTTCACTGCCACAACCAAAAATGAAAAGAATTTTATCACTCATCATCACCCTCTGTTTTTTACTCTCTACCCTCACCGCGTGTAAGGATAAAGACGGAAAAGACAACCAAACCGGTGCAAACGCCGACGACGCAAAGGTAGGCACAGGCGCTTGCAGTTACGCTAAAGACCGTGACATTGAAGACCACAATTTAAGATTCGTTAAGATGACCGTTAAAAATCACGGCTCAATCGTACTTCTTCTTGATGCTACCACAGCTCCCATCACAGTAGAAAACTTTATGACCCTCGTTAATAAGGGCTTCTACAACGGACTCACGTTCCACAGAATTCTCTCAAACTTCATGATTCAAGGCGGTGACCCCAAGGCAGACGGTACCGGCGGAAATACCGATGAAAAAGGAAATGAAATAAACATCAAGGGTGAATTCTCTGCAAACGGTGTTTATAATGACATCAAGCATCTCAGAGGTGTTATCTCAATGGCAAGAGGCGGATATAGCAATGACTCCGCTTCCAGTCAATTCTTTATCTGTAATGCAACCTATCCCTCTCTTGACGGACAGTATGCTGCATTTGGATACGTCCTTGCAGGTCTCGACGTTGTTGACAGCATTACCGAAGAGGGAATGAAATACACCAGCGCCGCAGAAAACGGAGCGATAAGCAACAAGAATAATCAGCCCGTTATTACCTCTATCGTTGAAATAACGAGAGCAGAGGCAGAGCAGTACATTCCCACCCCCGAGCCCAAGCCCGAATATTGCTCATACTTCACAACGAGAAGCACCGAGGGCAGAGATGTTAAATACGTTAAAATGACAGTTCAGGACCACGGAGATGTAATTCTTCTTCTTGATGCCACTACAGCTCCCATCACCGTTGCTAACTTTATGAAGCTCGTTAATCAGAACTTCTATAACGGCCTTACCTTCCACAGAATTATGAACGACTTTATGATTCAAGGCGGCGCTCCCAAGGGCGATGCTCCCGAAACAATCACCGGAGAATTCTCCGCTAACGGAATCTCGAATGACATCAAGCACCTTCGCGGTGTTATCTCCATGGCAAGAAGCAACGATGTGAACTCTGCTTCCAGCCAGTTCTTCATCTGCAACACCGATTACACCTACCTCGACGGCTCTTACGCCGCTTTCGGATACGTTATCTCCGGACTCAGCGTTATTGACAGTATCACAAAAGAGGGCGTTAAACACGCGGGATACAACGGCATGATAAGCGATGCAACGAAGCAACCCGTTATTGTCTCCATCGTTGAAATCACAAAGGATATGGCACTCTCTTACGTTAAGTAACTTTTGTTTACTTCACTCGCTTTTTCAACACTTTTATTTACATGAGGCGCATTATGAATTCACTCTACATTCCAAAAGGATATAAGCCCAAGCTTGACGTTTACGATACGCAAAAGGCAATATCCTTCATAAAGAAAACGTTCCAAGACAGACTCGCATCAGCCCTTCACTTAAAGCGCGTTTCGGCTCCGCTTTTCGTAACCGAGGCATCAGGTCTTAACGATAACCTCTCGGGTGTTGAACGCCCCGTAACCTTTGACGTTCCCGCAGTGGGTGAAAGCGTTCAGGTCGTTCACTCGCTTGCAAAGTGGAAAAGAATGGCTCTTAAGGAATACCGCTTCTACGTCGGAAACGGTCTTTACACCGATATGAATGCGATAAGACGTGACGAGGAGCTTGATAACATTCACTCAATATACGTCGATCAGTGGGACTGGGAGCGCGTTATCACAAGAGAACAGCGCACAAGAGAATATCTCGTTGACACCGTCGAAAAAATAGTCGGCACGATTTGCGATACCAACGAGCTTCTCAAAATAGACTTCCCCGTTCTCAATACAACCCTTAACCGCGAGGTAAAGGTAGTTGATTCGGAGGAGCTTTTGGCACTCTATCCCAACCTCACTGCAAAACAAAGAGAATATGAAATAACCAAAAAATACGGCACGGTTCTAATCATAGGAATCGGAGGAAAACTTTCAAACGGACTTCCCCACGATAACAGAGCGCCTGACTATGACGATTGGTCGCTAAACGGAGATATTCTATTCTACAACGAGGTGCTTGACCGCGCGTTTGAAATTTCTTCTATGGGAATCCGCGTTGACGAAGAAAGTCTTGACAGACAGTTGAAAATTTCGGGCTGTGACGAGCGCAGAAATCTCCCCTTCCACAAAATGCTTCTCGAGGGTAATCTCCCTCTCACTATAGGCGGCGGTATCGGTCAGTCCAGACTCTGCATGCTTATGATGGGTTCTGCCCATATCGGTGAAGTTCAGTCATCAATTTGGGACAAGGAAACAAAAGAAGGATGCCAAAAAGCAGGAATTCGATTGCTTTGATTTACAAAAACAAGCAATTTTGATGCATTTTTTGCTATTTTTTGGATATTTATGGAAAAAATAAGCATTTTACGCGTATGTTTACATATTTTTAACATTTTTTCATACTTTTTTTCAAAAACCTATTGCATTTTTTAAAAAAATAGTTTATAATAAATTACACAGCGCACATTTTAAGAAAGGTGGGAATAAAAAATGAGCAAGAAAATTAACAAGAAGTTCCTCAAACTCTATGTGGAACTTGACAATCTTTGCTGCGACGTTCTTGGCGTTAAGGCAGGAGGCGTAACCGAGTACATCAACCGTCTCGAGACCGCTAAGTTCGCACCCAAGCGTGACGAACAGCTTGACCGTTACAACAAGTACAGAAACATCAGAAACATCTTGTCTAACAACTCTAAGGAACTCAAGAAGAACAAGATTCTTGTAAAGAGCGACCTCAAGTGGCTCAAGAAGGAAATCAAGACCTTGAAGAAGAGAAAGGACTCTGTTTCTCGTTATCTCAAGAAGGCTCGCAAGTTCGCTCGCAACAGAAAGATCAAGAGAACCTCGATCTTCCTTGCTATCGTAGGCGGCGGTGCAGCTGCAGCAATTCTTCTTTTGAAGTAATTTATGCTTACATAAAAACCATCCCAAAGGGGATGGTTTTTATTTTTCTCTTTTGTCTTTTTTGTGAGTTACAACACCTCAAAAATACAAACGCAATCTAAAAAATTCTCCCCGAAAATATAAAAGCAATCTTCAAAAATTCTTATAAATCACATTTTTGTCCTTCTCAAAAAACACAAAAGCCGTCCTTAGCTTGTTTCCAAAAACGGATTCAAGGTCAAAAGACGGCTTTTACTTATTTATATACATAACATAATATATTTAGATGTTTGTTATATTGCTATAGTGTAATGCGTTTACACATTTCTAAATTGCTATGCGTTTAAACGTTACCCATTGATATTTCTTTTTTCTGCTTCTTAATCTCAAAGTACTTTTTCAAGTATCTGCGCCCGACATGAATCATCAAGGCAAGTCCCATTGTTATAGACATTACCACCGTGAATAATATAGGGTGAAGAGTGAGAGGAACTATATTAAGCATATCTCCAAGCAGGAATATACTTAACGGCACTGCAAGGCCGAGCAACGCTCCCGTAACACATACAACGCCTGCGCGCCAATACGTATAAGGTCTGCAAAGGAATACCAAGTTAAGGAACGAGGCTGACGTTACCGCAACGGTTGCGATAGCGCTGATAGACTCGAATTCAAACGAGCCGAATTTCTCAACCACCTGCGTCGTAAATACCGGTATCAGCATAACGAGCGCGTTCGGGAAGCTGTTTCGTATAACCGTTTGCATATACGAGCCCGTCGCCCTTTTATAGTTAGGCTCTACGGTAAGAAGAAGCGACGAGAAGCCTATAACTATCATCTCGACGAAGAGAAGCTGTTTAGGGTCAAAAGGATAACCCGAGAATGTTATAACGCTAAAGAGCGAAAGAACTATAGTAAACACCGTTTTCATAAGATATAGCACCGACGACATACGCACGCTGTTAATGCATCGCCTTCCCTCTTTAACTATATCAGGAAGAACTCCAAAATCGGAATTCATCAAAACTATTTTAGAAACTCTTCTTGCCACCTCGCTTCCGTCTGCCATTGCTATAGAGCAATCGCTTTCCTTCAAGGCAAGCGTATCGTTAACGCCGTCACCCGTCATGGCAACGGTGTGCCCCTTTGCCTTAAGCGACTTGACGAGAAGTATTTTCTGTTCCGGTGTTACTCTTCCGAAAACTGCGTAATCATCACACATTTCGGCAAGCTCCTCATCAGAAACCTTTTCGCACGAAACGTATTTATCTGCATTCAAAATTCCAACGCGCTTCGCAATAGAGGAAACCGTTTCCGCGTGGTCGCCGGATATTACCTTTACAGCAACTCCCTGCGACTGGAAATTCTCTATCGTATCCTTTGCGTTAGGTCTTATCCTATCCGATATTGCAATAAGAGCCATCGGCTCTCCGATAGCCTCTAAAGCCTCCTGTTTTACAAGAACAAGCACTCGCTCGCCCTTTGCAGCGTGACGGCTTATCATAAGATCCATTTCCCTCGTTATCTCGCATTTAACAAATCTCGGCGCTCCTATAGAGAAGCAGCCTTCCTCCGCAATGTGAACCGAAGAATATTTTCTTGACGAAGAGAACGGAATCTTATCTATTATTCCTATATCCTTATCGCATCCGAAGTGTTCTATAAGAGCCTCGGACGTGTGGTTGACGGAATCCTCTGCTCCCTCAACCATTGCCATAATTCTGTTTACGTATCTTTCAACGTATCCGTTTAGAAGCTCAACGTCTGTAACCGCCATGCTTCCGTCTGTTATAGTTCCCGTTTTATCGAGGCATATAACGTCTGCCGATGCAAGCATCTCTATGCTGTACATCTCTCTTACAAGACTTCCCTTCTTACCGAGCGTTATAACGCTCAAGGAAAGCGTAAGAGTTACGAGAAGGAATATTCCCGACGGAATCATTCCTATAATCGAACCGCAGGTCTTATTTATCGCGGTTATAAAGTCCTTGCTGTAAGCAAAATAATTGACAACCAGAAGAAGAAGTGACATAGGAACAAGGAATATACCTATGTACTTTATAAGACGGTTAAGCTCCTTAAAGAGATTCGACGCGGGAGCTTTAAAGCTCTTTGCCGCCTTTTCGATTTTGTGTATGTATTTATCTCTGCCTACTCCCGTTACCTTTGCGAAAATCGCGCCTCCAACAAGATAACTTCCCGCAAGAATCGTATCTCCGGGCTTCTTCTTAATAGCGTTCGATTCACCGGTCAGCATACTCTCGTTAACCTCGGCAAAGCCCTGCACGACTATACCGTCGGCAAGAATCTGTCTGCCCGTTTCGAGGTACATCACATCTCCAACCACTATATCCGAGGAGAATATATCGGTTTTCTCACCATCTCTGATAACCGTCGCTATAGGGTCTGTCGTTACCGACAGTCTTTCAACGGTCTTTTTGGCACGAAGCTCCTGATAGGTCGCTATAAACACGTTAGGAAGAACTACGGCAAGAAATGTAAGATTCGAGTAGCTTCCTATCGATACAAGCACTACTGTTACTATCGCCCATATCATATTAAAGAAGGTGAAAAGATTGTCATATATTATTTTCAAGTAGCTTTTGCCGGCCTTACTCTCGGCTTTATTGCAAAGGCCCTTATTGATGAGTGAGTACGCTGCCTCGCTCGTTAAGCCATCGGGAATTTGTTCGATTTTTTCGAGAACACCCGTTGCTGTTTCCAAATCATCACCACCGAATTTATTTGATTATTAGTTCATAAAATATTTAACATAAAAATGATAACATAAAAACCGATTTAAGTCAACGATAATCTCAAAAAATTTATAAAATATAACGCTTACTTCCCCTTGCCGAGAGTTCCGGACAAAACAACAGTAACAAAACACCCAAAAATGTAAAAAAACACATTTTTTCTTAAATTGATTTGCAAAACTATTGACTTTGAAGCGGAAATTAGTTATAATTATTACAATTGTTTATAAAATAGCAAATTAAAAGGCTGTGACGAAGACAGTAACAAAGGTGAAATGCGTGCGCGGTAATACGCCAAGCGAGTCGGGGACGGTGAGAGCCCGATAGCGAGTAGCTTTTGCGAATATCACTTCCGAGCCGCAGGTATGAAAGCTTTGCGAGTAAGACCTTGCCGCGTGCTTCGCGTAACAGAGGCGCATATTGATTGATATGTTAAATAGGTGGTATATTCCTGTTTCATAGAGAAACGGGATTTTTTATTTTCAAGAAGATTAAACTATTTCCCAAAAGGAGTCTGAATATGAAAGACGTTTACGAAAAAGTTTCCGCGAATCTCGGATTCGTAGAAAGAGAAAAGGCAACCAGAAAATTCTGGGAAGATAACGCCATCTTTGAAAAAAGCGTTGATTTGAGAGAAGGCTGCGAGAACTTCACGTTCTACGAAGGCCCTCCCACAGCTAACGGAAAACCTCATATCGGCCACGTTCTTACGAGAGTTATAAAGGACGCTATCCCGAGATACCGTACTATGAAGGGCGTTCGCGTGCTTCGTAAGGCAGGATGGGATACCCACGGTCTGCCCGTTGAGCTTGAGGTTGAAAAGAAGCTCGGAATCGACGGAAAGGATCAGATAGAAAGCTACGGACTTGAACCCTTCATCGGTCACTGCAAGGAGTCCGTTTGGAACTACAAGAAAATGTGGGAGGATTTCTCCGGCACGGTTGGATACTGGGTTGACAACGAGAATCCCTACGTTACCTATACTAACAACTTCATCGAGTCCGAGTGGTGGGCTCTTAAACAAATCTTTGACAAGGGGCTTCTCTATAAGGGCTTTAAGATAGTTCCCTACTGCCCCCGTTGCGGCACCCCCCTTTCCTCTCACGAGGTTGCCCAGGGATATAAATCGGTTAAAGAAAAATCCGCCGTTGCAAGATTCAAGTGCGCAGACGAGGATGCTTACTTCCTCGCTTGGACCACAACGCCTTGGACTCTCCCCTCAAACGTTGCGCTCTGCGTAAACCCCGAGGACACCTATTGCAAGGTTAAGGCTATCGACGGATATACCTACTATATGGCTAAGGCTCTTCTCGATAAGGTTCTTTCTCCTCTCGCAAAAGAAGAGGGTGAGAGCGCTTACGAAATTCTTGAAGAAATGCCCGGTAAAGCACTTGAAGGCAAGCACTACGAGCCCCTCTTTGAATGCACCGGCGAGTTCGTTAAGAAGACCGGCAAGGACGCTCACTTCGTAACCTGCGACAGCTATGTTACAATGTCCGACGGTACCGGTATCGTTCATATCGCTCCCGCATTTGGTGAAGACGACAGCAAGGTTGGCAGAAAGTATGACCTTCCCTTCGTTCAGTTTGTTGACACCAAGGGTGAAATGACAAAGGACACTCCCTACGCAGGTATCTTCGTTAAGAAGGCAGACCCCGTAATTCTTGAAGACCTTAAGAACGCGGGCAAGCTCTTCTCCGCTCCCAAGTTTGAGCACGATTATCCTCACTGCTGGAGATGTAATACCCCCCTTATTTACTACGCTCGTGACACCTGGTTCATAAAGATGACCGAGGTTAAGGAAAATCTTATCAGAAACAATAACACTGTTAACTGGATTCCCGAATCCATTGGTAAGGGTAGATTCGGTGACTGGCTTGAAAATATTCAGGACTGGGGACTTTCCCGTAACAGATATTGGGGTACGCCCCTTAACATTTGGGAATGCTCGTGTGGACACAGACATTCCATAGGTTCTATTGAGGAGCTTAAGAGCATGTCCGACAACTGCCCCGATAACATAGAGCTTCACCGCCCCTTCATTGATGCGGTTACTATCAAGTGCGCAAAGTGCGGAGGTGAAATGAAGAGAGTAAGCGAAGTTATCGACTGCTGGTTCGACTCCGGATCTATGCCATTCGCACAGTGGCACTACCCCTTCGAAAACAAGGAAATGTTCGACTCGCAGTTCCCTGCAGACTTCATAAGCGAAGGTGTTGACCAGACACGCGGTTGGTTCTACTCTCTTATGGCTATATCTACTCTCATCTTCGACAAGGCTCCCTACAAAAACGTTCTCGTTCTCGGCCACGTTCTTGATAAGGACGGTCAAAAGATGTCTAAATCCAAGGGTAACGCAGTAGATCCCTTCGAAGCTCTTGAGGCTTATGGAGCTGACGCTATCCGTTGGTACTTCTACTCCAATTCTGCGCCCTGGCTTCCCAACCGCTTCTTCGGTGACGCGGTAGTTGAAGGTCAGCGTAAATATATGGGTACTCTTTGGAATACCTACGCCTTCTACGTTCTCTATGCGAATATAGACGGTTTCGACCCCACAAAGTACACTCTTAACAAAAATACACTTACCGTTATGGATAAGTGGATACTTTCGAAACTTAACACGGCTGTTAAGCTTGTTGACAATTATATGGAAAACTACAAGCTTGTTGAGTCCACCCGCGTTCTTGAAAACCTCGTTGACGAGCTTTCCAACTGGTATGTAAGACGCTCCCGTGAGCGTTTCTGGGTTAAGGATATGCCCGAGGATAAGGTTAACGCTTATATGACTCTTTACACCTGCCTTGTTACCATAGCAAAAATTTCCGCGCCCCTTATCCCATTCATGACAGAGGATATTTACAGAAACCTCGTTTGCTCGGTTGATAAGAGCGCTCCCGTTTCCGTTCACCTTTGCGATTTCCCGAAGGCAGACGAGGAGCTTATCGACAAGACTCTTGAAGAAAATATGAAGAACGTTGTTGATGTTGTTGTTCTCGGACGCGCTTGCAGAAACGCTGCCGCTATCAAGAACCGTCAGCCCGTGGCAAAAATGTACGTTAAGGCAGACAACACTCCCGACGAAAGCTTCATCAGTGTTATCGCAGAGGAGCTTAACGTTAAATCGGTTGAATTTACCGATAACGTAAGAGCATTCACAACTTACAGCTTCAAGCCTCAGCTTCGCACAGTTGGTCCTAAATACGGTAAATATCTCGGTCAGATAAAGAACGCGCTTACCAATCTCGACGGCAATTCCGCCATGGACGAACTCGAAGCAAACGGAGAAATTGCTCTCGATCTTGGCGAAACCGTTGCAAAGCTCACCAAGGAAGACCTTCTTATTGAAATGACGAAGATGGAAGGCTTCGAGTCGCTCTCCGACAGAGGCGTAACCGTAGTTATTGATAAGAATCTCACTCCTGAGCTTATTGAAGAGGGTAACGTTCGCGAAATCATCTCCAAGATTCAGACTATGAGAAAGGATTCGGGCTTCGAGGTTATGGACAACATCAAGGTTGCATTCCTCGGCAACGAAACAGTTTCGGCCGTTGCTCTTCGCAACAAGGATGAAATTATGGCAGATACTCTTGCAAATGAACTTCTCATAGACACAACCCTTGCGAATGCAAAGGAATGGAACATCAACGGTGAAACCGTTACTATCTCCGTAGAAAAGATTTAATTTTTCGTTTGTAAGCCGAAAAGGCAAAACGTCTTTTCGTGATTAACCGCGATGCCAAAAACTTGGCATCAAAAAAGGCGAGGAAGTAAAAACACTCCTCGCCTTTTTTGTATTTTAAAGCGCGAAATGCAAACTTAAATTAGCATTTTCGGGATTTAAAGACAAAATAATGCTTTTTTATATAAACAAAGGTCTTTGCTGACGGTTGTTTATCATAAGGTCAAGCGATTTTTCAAGCTGTGAGAAATCAGCTATTAAGGAATGAGGCTTTTCGCTCGGGTCATCCTGACGCATCGGAACGAAGTACACCGATTTGCGTGAAAGCATTTTTCCTATATTACCGAGATTTTGCGACATCGCATCGTTAGATGCCAACGCAATAAGAAGCGGTCTATCCTTTCTCAAATGAGCCTTTGCCGCCATTGTAACCGCAGAATCGGTTATACCCGTGGCAAGTTTTGCTATGGTGTTTCCTGTACAGGGAGCAATTATCAAAGCCGACAGAGGCATCGATGGGCCAAGCGGCTCGGCATCTTTTATCGTGTGTATTATCTGTCTGCCCGTTAGAGCGCGAACCTCACGTCTGAAGGCTTCCTTTTCGAAAAATCTCGTGTCAGTATCATACACGCTCTCGCTCATTATAGGCTGTATTTCATATCCTTTATGTGAAAGTCTTTCAAGTGCGGCAAGCGAATCCTTCAAAGTGCAAAAAGAACCGCAGAAAGCATATCCTATCATATTGTCACCTTCACTTCATTGTTTTTATATCTGTTCTCCAAGCATTCTTAAAATAGAGTTGCCAAGTACCCTTCCCGCGCTTCGAGGATACATTTTCGCAGGCAGCTGCATAAGTCGCGTAACCGAAGCGCTTTCAGGGAAATTATATCCCGATGCAAGCTCTATCAACTTAGTCTTTTCAAAAGCCGCGATAGCTTCGTTGCTTATTATAGGCGCGGGGGCGGTATTGATTAAAATATCAAGTGACACCCCTTCGCTTACCTTTGATAGCGCCTCATACGGAAGCGCCGAAATTCCGTGCGCGCAAAGCTCACGTCTCACGCCCTCTTTCGAGGTGAAAATTATCACTCTTGCACCAAGAAAAAGGAGCAACTCTAACAGTCTTTTTCCTATTCTTCCATATCCTATTATACCTATCGAAAGATTTTTCGGAACTGCGTTTGACTCGGTGAGAATTTTACCTACCGCGCCAACGGCGGTCAATGAGGCGTTATCCTGCACGAATTGCTCGTCGAGCGACACGTCTGCCACCGAGAGTCCAAGCTCTGCAAGCTCCTCTTTAAATGCTTTTGGAATTCCATATCCCGCAACTACGCCCGAGTATATTCGCCCACCCAAAAGCTCTATAGGAGTTTTCCCAAGTCCCGCAACAGTCACACCGTCACGCGTTGAGGGGATAGGCAAAAGAATTATCTCGCTGACAGTGGTAAGTTTTTTCTCCAAAAGATATTCACGGCAAAAGCCGAGCCTTTCGTCCGTACCGTAAGTACGAATATTCATATCAATCATATCTTTCTTTTTTCGGTTTAACCAAGAGAAAGAAAAGCACGTTCATCCGTCTTTTTTCTAAAAAGCGTTTTCGCCCATTTTGCTCTCAAAAAAGGAAGCTTTGTCGGTTCTTACTCTCGGTTATTTTTATTATATGAAGAATAATATATTTTGCCACCGAGCGTTGTTAACAATTGAAAACGGCATTTCAGAAAGCCTTTGTTTTTTCTCATCACAAATTAAATTTAAGTCTCTTCGCACTCGTCATCACATACGCTTTTATTTGTTTTTTCCTTCTTTTTGAACGCTTTAGTTAGCATTTTTGCTTTTTCACAACACATTTCCTTAACCGAATAAACCGCACTGTAAGCTCCGTAAATAGCCATCGCTCCTATGCCGAGCGCAAGAAGCGGACGCGTCTTTTTCTTTCCCTGCTTCATCATAAGCATATCTTTCTCCTCTTATTTCCTTTTTTCACCAAGATGCGTTTAAAAAAACACTCCGGGTATTGCATTTATTTTTTACTTTTTGCGATGCAAATATTTATGTATTGACAAAATATTTATATTGTTGTAAAATATAAAGGAGAACTTTTATTTTTAAGACGTTTTTCACTTATAATGCAATAAATAATCGAATTTCTTGATTTTCAACGATAAAACGCAAAATTGCCGATTTTTCTAACAAATGCAGTAGCAAAAAGCTTTTCGGGAGGTAAAAATGATTAAATGTAAAAATTGCGAATATCAAAGCGATTACACGGGCAGACCGTGTCCTATCTGCGGTGCAAAAAGCGTAATTTCAAAAGAAGACATCGAAGTTACCTCAAGAGAGCTTAAAGTAGCTTTAGCCGAAAGAATGCCTCAAAAAATATGGGCTTGCCGTCATCTTTTAGCTGACGGCGGCGACGTCGAATCTATGCGCGAGTACGCAAAAATGCTCGAAAAGGGCGAATACCGTGTTCAAAATATTGACGATGCCATGAATTACTACTACAGAGCGGCTAAAAGATTCGACCCTTATTCAGCTTACAGATTTTCAAGACTCGCTTCAAGAAGCAATACGGAGCATGCTAATTTTTGGCTTCGCTTCTCCGCGCTTCTCGGCTCGATAGATTCATACCCCGAGGCTGCCGAGCTTTTCGCTTCGGAGGGCAAAGAAGAAATTGCCGCCTTCTATTTTTCGCTCGCCGCAGAGTGTAACGACACTCTCTCGATAGTAAATATGGCTAAAAGATGGAGCGAAGGAAACGGTGTTTTTCAAAACAATGCGCATGCAAAATGGTATCTTGATAAGCTTACCATTCCCCCGATTAGCGCAATAAAGCTTGCTTACAAGCTCCGTTCGGTTCGCCCCGAAGAGCCTCCAAAGCTTAACTTTCCCGACTTTTATAAATACGTCAAGCTTCTTTCTGAAAACGCGAAGGAGCTTGGCTTCGACTCTGCTTATTTCTATCTCACGTCTGTTCTGGCAAAAAACGGTGACATAAATGCAGAGTGCGCCATGGGCGTTATGCTCCTTGAGGGAAAGGGTTGCGAAAGAAACTCCGAAAACGCTCTTGCCATTCTCGGTGCGAATATAAATCACGGCAACCCCGCCGCCGCAGTATATCTCGGTGAGGAATACCTCGTCGGAAGATTTCTTGAAAAGGATACCGAGCTATCAATGAAATACTTCAAGAAAGCCTCCGATCTCGGTTATCCCGAAGCCTACGAAAAGCTTGGAGATATATACAGATGTGCCGAGGGAGCGGATAGAGACGTCGGAAAGGCGATAGAGCTTTACGAGCTTGCGGCTGCAGGCGGGTGTGAATCAGCAAGAGCCAAAGCAATCGAGCTTAAAGCAAAGCGCGAGGAATTCTTCCTCGAGGCATACCAAACAATAAATCTCAAAGAACGCGTTACAAAGGACGAAGCGTTTTCCGCATTTAGAGCCGCAGCAATTGCCACGGCTATGGGTGAAATCAAGGCGGCAACACTTCTTGCGCGATGCTACGCGTTTGGTTTTGGAACCAAAAAAGACAGACAGAGCGCATTCTTCTGGTACAAGCATGCCGCCGACGCCGGCGAAGATGGCGCGTATCTATTCCTCGGTCTTTGCTATTCGAGAGGCATCGGAACGGAATTTTCCTTCGCTAACGCTGTGAAATGGCTACACGAAGCGGAGCTTGCCGGTGATAAAAATGCCAAGGCTGAAATAGCCACTCTCTACAAGAGAAAAATGAACAAGATGATTAAAGCGCTTTATGCAAAATCGATAGAGCTTATATATATGAAGAAGTTCTCCGAGGCAGCGAAGCTTCTTTCGTCCTACGAGCATCTCGGTCACCCAAAATCCCTTTACACTCTCGGCTGCCTTTACGAATTTGACCGAGGCGTAACGAGAAGCTCGAGAAAACGCGCCGAAGCTTATTACGAAAAAGCATTCCACGGAAACAAAGACTTCCCGGGATTCAAGGACCCCACCTCACAATACAAGCTCACAATTTTAAGAATGCTTCGATAACAAATCGAATTCATTGAATATAAAAAGAGTAGATTTACAAGAATAATTCTCGTATTTCTACTCTTTTTATTATATTTTTGCTAATTATTATTTACATTTATCAGCTGTTTTGTTTTTTGAAAATCAAATTCAAATCATTTGTTTATTGCTCGAATTATCATTTTTTCGAATTCAATTATCGCTCGGATAATTAATTTTTGCCATTTCAATAAGCTTATCGGTCGCGTAATAATAGTAAACCGTATGCTTATATTCTGCCTCGCCGCGCTCGTTTTTTATATACGTCTTGAAATCTTCCAAATCCTTAAACGCACCCGGATAAGCGCTTACAGCGTATTCATAATCACGTTTAAGCTCTTCTTCGTATATTCTTGCAAACTCTTCATCGGTTGGCATAAGTGCCGAATCTTGCAAAACAGCGTAAACGATAAGTCTTTCCTTTACGGTATCCTTAACCTGCGCAAGTAAGTAAGAAGTCCACTCACCGCCTTCCCCAAGCTCAAGCACCTCTTTCATATACTCGTCTAAATCGGCATAACCTGCGCCTGCCGCGTTTTCTTCGAGAAGACTCAAACTATAATCCTCTACCAAGGCGATGTATATGCGGTCAACCTCTCTTTGAGGATACATAGTTATCTTAATATTAGCCTTAAGCTTATTCCAAACTTGATATTCAACGTAGCTTCGGCATACGGAATCATACTCACTCTTAAGCAGCCCCGCGTAATAGCTTCTGCACTTTTCCGCCAAGTTCTCACCCTCATAAGAGGCTAACGTATCTGAAGCGAGCTTAAGCTTCTCGGTTATAAATGCTTCGTTAAACTCGGGAACGTCATATTCAACCACGCTCTCAATATAAACGTCGTAATACACCTTTTCGTTTCGAAGCTCCTCGATCGAATAATCGAAGGCAAATCTACTCTCAACGGTGTACGGAGCTGCGCTTGCCGATGAAATATAATCAATCGTAAACGATGTATAAGTAATCTGACCGCCGCCCGCAAGAGGGAATGTCAAATAAGAATTACCGGTAAGCACGATAGAGCCGAAGGAGTTTTCACTTTTAAACAACGGCGACTCAAACGCTCCGATACCCCAAAGACTTTCAAAATTATCCGCAGAGGGATCGATGCAAACGGGAACCTCATCGTAAACCAAGCCGTTATCAAGCACGAAGCTTACGGTAGCATATATAAGATTATCTTTTGTAACATAATTTCCTTGATCGGTAACGTTATCAAGGCGGCCGTTAGGCATTTTCCCGATAATTTCGTTATCAAATCCAACGCCAAATACGTCGGAATTAAGTCCTACGGTATATCTGTCAGTCTTAGTATTTGCGCTCTTATAATTTGTCGCTCCATCAACCAAGAGTCTTCTTCCTGCGCTATCAAGCTGATAACCGAGGTATAAAATATTAACGTCATATCCAAGCTGTGCGCCAACGTTCGTGTAAGTTCCTTTCGGGGAATCGCCTCTGTGCATAGCGAGAAGCTTGTTTATTTCATTGTCAAGATCATCTTCACCCGGAGGTAACATAGGAACGTTGATTTCAAGTCCTTTATAATCGGTTTCTTTGATGTTTATGTAAGCGTCAAGCGAATCGGAAACGTAATTAAGATCTCCGTCATCCCCTCCGAAAAGATTCTTCCAAGAAAGGCCACCTGCTCTGGCAATGGAAATCAATATAACGAGCAATACAACGAACGAAACCGCGCAAAGAGTTAAAATAAACCAAAGCTCCGTGAATATACTCTTTCCTTTTTTCTCCGCTTCGGTAGAGCCTTCTTCGTTTTCGCCTTCGCCTTTATTTCTTTTTTTCTTCGAAACAACCTCGCGGTTTTCCTCACTGTCGTTATTATCACCTTCAACAGCTTTGGCTTCGCTCTTTAAGTCCGTATCTGATTCGTTATCCGAATTAGCAACATCGGCGTCATTTTCCGAGTCCTCCGAAGCAAGCTTCTCGCCCACTCCCAAAGAGTTCTCTTCCGCCAATGCTTCAAGCGTTTTTTCTTTATTCTCTTCCTCTTCGAGATTTACGCTATCATTCTCTGCGTTATTCTCATTTTCCAAAGAGTTTTCTCTTTCCTTCTGCATAATATCTCCTTTAAAAACTAATCAACAAACGAATCGGCAAACGCGCAAGCGAGTGCATCGCATCTTTCGTTATAGCTATGTCCGTTATGCCCCTTAACCCACACGAAGCTCACCTTGTGAATTCTCGTAAGCTCGAGCATTTTTTCCCATAAATCAGGATTTTTAACCTTTCCGTTTCTGAAGCCGGTCTTTTCCCAGCCCCATATCCAACCTTCCTCGTACGCATCGACGAGGTATTTCGAATCGGAATACAAGGTTACGCTGCACGGCTCTTTAAGAGCTCGAAGGCCTTCGATGGCGGCAGTTAGCTCCATTCTGTTATTAGTCGTTTCACGCTCGCCTCCGCTGAGCTCTTTTTCGTATTTACCGTAAACGAGAATTGCGCCCCATCCTCCCTTACCGGGATTTCCGCGGCACGCTCCGTCGGTATATAAGCTTACTTCTTTCATTTTTGCTCCCTTTGCGAATTGGCATTAGTCGGCAAAACTTTACCGTCTTTTCTACATTATTTATATATAACGGCATTTATATAACCGCATATACTGTATCTCGTAAAGCCCTGCCGACTGACGTCAATCAGCCGTTTAAATATCGGTTATTTAAAAAACGGGACCGCGGCATAGGTCGCGCAGCCCCGTTGTCTTTTTTATTTTAGATAAATTATTTATCTTCGGTAGTCCAAGTGGTAACCTTTACGTTCTTGTAAATCTTTGCGCCTTCTTCGGTCTTCTTAACCTCTTCGCCATCATCACCTTCGGTCATTTCAACCTCAAGGAAGTAATCGAAGAGCTTGTTAACCTGAGCACCTGCAAGAATGTTCATTTCGCCGTAGGTCTTCGCCATATCCTTTGCAGCAGCGCCTGTACCCTTTGCTTCCTTGATTTCCTTCTTGTCAAGCTCAAGGTCCATAACCTCTGCGATATAGTAGATAACAACGATCTCGGTTACATACTCTTCAGCTTCAGCCATGATGTAATCCTTAGCATCATCGAAGTCACCCTTACCGGTTCCTACGGTGTTGTCAATGAGGTACTGCTTGAAGCCGCCGTTCTTGGAATAATACTTGTAGTTAGAAGAATTGGATGCAGAGTGAGTTCCGGTATAGAACTTGTTCTCATGACCCTCGTACATTCTGGTGTAAGCGTCCTTAACTGCCTTCTCGGGAAGGTTGTTAACCTTAACGCTATCCTTCATCAATTTCCAAACAGCCTGACCGATGTGAGTAGTCATCTCGTTCTCGTATTCTTCTACGAGCTTGTCATATACTGCCTTGTTGTAGTTTTCAACAACCTTGGTAGCACCGTCCTCGCCAAGCTTGGTGAGAAGAGTGTTAAGAGCAGTGTTCTTCTTTTCCTCAGCGCCTACTGTGGGAGGAGTCTGAGTGTTGTCACCGTTAAGATCAAGGTTTGCCTTATCATAAGCAGCCTGAGCATCGTCAAGAACCTTCTTTGCAGCAGAAACTGTAGTATCGTTCTTAATTACATCGCTTTCAGCGGTAACAGCGTCCTTCTGTGTAAGGTACTCTGCCTTCTTGGTTTCGTCGGTTTCAGCATCAGCCAAAGCCTGAAGTCTATCCTTCTCTGCCTTGATAGCAGCGTCTAACTTGGTCTGGTAAGTATCCTTTGCGCCCTTGGTCTCTTCGTTGAGATCCTTCTCTGCCTTATCGAATGCAGTCTTTGCATCGTTGTAGTTCTTAAGGGCTTCCTTGAAGGAATCCATAAGGCTCTTCTCTTCGCCCTCGCCCTTCTCGGTTACGGTCTTAAGGAACTCTGCAAGCTTGTTGTCTGCAGCAAAGTCCTTGGTGAGCTCATCGGTAGTGATGATGTTCTCTGCGGTGAGATCCTTGATCTCGAAATAGTATACAGGGAAGATGTAGTAAGTTACCTTTGCGTCCTTGGGAATAGTGATGTTAGATCCCTCGTTAACGTCAACGCCGGTAATATCCTTCTCAGCAGTGGTTTCTGCCTTAATGAACTTCTCAATATCGCTCTCAATTGCGAAGTTAACGGTGATGTCAGTGTACTTAACGTCGTCCTTCTCTGCCTCGGTCTTTGCAGCTTCATAAGCAGCCTTAGTGTCTGCATCTGCATCCTCTGCGGGAGCATCGGGAGCTGCGGTTCCGTTATCGTTGATAATGCTGTCAATCTTGGTGTTGAGCTTGTACTTACCAACCTGAGTAGAGTCGGTCTCGCTCTTATTCTGTGTTGCAAGAAGAGCTGCAGCAAGGAACTCGTTGTTTGCGTTTTCGCCAAGGTCAAGAACGAGAGGCATATACTTATATGTCTTGGTCTGATCCTTGCTTACACCGTTATCGTCAACCTTAACGGTTTCAGTGTAGGTTACGAAAACAACAACCTGCTTGTCAGCATCAGCGTTTACGTAATCGTAAATAAGCTTTGTGCTATCGCTATTGGTCTTATAAGCGTAATCAGCAAAGTTGAGAGATCCCTCTGTCATAGCTGCAACAACTGCATCTCTGATAGCCTGATCCTTCTTTGCGGTGGTGGTTTCGTTGCTGTATCCAAGCTTGATGGATGTGGGAGTACCGCTCATCTTGGAGGGATATACCACGATAGTTTCGATCTTATCTTCCTGACCTTCTACCTTGGTAACCTTCTCGTACTCTGCATAATAGGAGTAGTAAAGAATGTCGTTTGCATCAAGATCTCCATCCTTAAGCTGAAGGGTGGTATCGGTGGTCTTTACCAACGTCTCAAGGATCTTGTAAGCGTAGTCGTTGATTTTGCCATTTCTCTTATCGGTTGCGCTTGCGTTACCGAAAGCTGCGTCCTCAACGGTAAGGCTCATAAGAGCCGCCTTGAATGCTTCTGCGCTCATTCCATCTTTGAACGCTGCGTTTTCTGCCATGTCTTTCTTTGTAAAGTCATATCCGCATCCAACGAGGGAGAGGGTGAGCATTACAACGACAAGGATTGTGCTGATGATTCTCTTTTTCATTTTTTCTTTCTCTTTCTATATATTTTATAAACATATTTGGGAGCTTAAGCGTTACTTTGATATAGTTTCACGTTAAGCACAGAACATTATAACATATTCCTTTAGAAATTGCAAATGTTTTTTTAAATTTTTTTAATATTTTTTACGATTTTTATAAATATTTTTTGTTTTTCGGGAAAAGAGATTAAGATAAGCCTCTTTTCCCTGCTTTTTAGTTGACTATATCGAAGCTTGTGAATGCATCTTCCTTGTTGACGGGAATCGCATTTACGACCTCCCAATACTTGCTTACAAGCTTCTTGAAAGCAAATTCGGAAATATAGAAGTCGGTACTGGTGATTTCTTGTCCGTTTGAATCCTTAATGATGCTTCCGCTTGCGTCCTGCTGATAAATTCTTACAGCAATACGGCGATCGGAAACCCTGTAGAATTCATACACGTATCGGTAGATACCGGTATCCTGCGTGTATTCCTTACCAAGATCAACGCTCATTCTCATAAGGAGATTTTCCCCTGTTAAGTTAGCAAGATTTTCTTCCGAAACCTGATTTTCGTAAATCGTGTAGAAGAGAGTTCCCATAAATTCCTTGAACGAATCAGAACCAAGGAAGTCCTCTCCGCTGGGAATCATCTTATTGTCATAAAGCTCGTCAAGATAAATTCCGTCGGGATTTCCAAGCGAATTAAGTCTTTGCTCAAGAACGCTTATCTTGTGCGCGCATTCGGAGCAATGAGCTTTGTAATCGCTCTTAATTCTTATTATCGAAATCACGGCAACGTCTTTGATAGCATCCTCGCCGAATTTCTTCTGAATGTCTGCAATAGATCCGTAAACCCTACCGTTATAGCCGTAAACCTTATGGTCCTCAACGATGTTGCTGTACGTTCCGTGAAGCTCATCCATAAAGAACTCAATCTCTACGTTATGAAGATTTTCAACTCCGGTAAGGACGAGGTTCTTTCTCGCATAGAGCGAAAGGAAGGTTTCATCAAGGAATTCAAATCCGTCTGCCTTGATTTCAGCAACCACGTCATAAAGACTCGATGCAATGTATCTTGTCTTCGTTGCGGGGTTTACGTCACTTACGTAAAGAGTAAATCCGAGTGTGCTGAGGTAGGTGTAATCACTGCTATCCTCTGACACGGGGAATATGTTTCTCGGCAATTCGAAGTATATCGTGTTAGCGTAAAGACCGTACTGAAGCATCTTTGCGGGAGTTATAACGACGTCAACAGTCTTAAATCCTGCAAGTCCTTCGGAATGGTTCGCATTCTCAAGAAGTCCTCCGAGAATCTGAACCACCTTTTCGCAAGATCCCGCCTCAAGAGCGTAAAGTCTCTGGCGCCAATCCTGCATAGTGTTTGTGTAAAGCGACTCGCCGTAGTAAGGATCACGGTCGGAGTCCTGCGTGTATCTGAAGGATACTATTTCCTCGCGGGAGGTGTATCCCAAGATTTCATCCAATTCGTAGCAAGTATATCCCTGCATAATTTCAAGGCTTGCAACGTATGCATCAACGGTAGTATTGAAGCCTCTGGTTGCACTCTTGCCCATAATAGCTTCCTTGATGTTAGCATCTCTGCCCGTCATCTCTCCGGTTATTATTATAGGTAAGGTATAGGGCGTGTCCGCTTTAACACCGTCAACAATGTCGTAAACACGAAGTGAAACGAGCGCTCCCTCTTGAACCGTGTCAAGCTTTTTGTTGGTATCGGTTGCAGAACGAATGTCTATAATTTCGTCAATATAGAGTTTAAATTCGCGCTTTTCCGTGTTTTCGGTAGTGTACGCGATGGTGAACGTTACGTCAACCTCTCCGCCTACAGTTTTTCCAACGAGAGCCGTTTTAGCTTCATCGGGAACGAGACTTGACGAAAGGTCGAGAACTCCTCCAAATACGATTTCATCGCCATTACGGTCGGCTACGACGTTTCCGTTTTTCGTGATAGTGTATTTAACCTTCACCTTACTGCCGGATTCAACCGCAGTGCCTACGTTAGTCAAATCCTCTGCGTCGGTAAGAACTGCATCAATAGAGGTGATATGATAGGTATAAGTATCGTCCTTATCGTCATTAAAATCAACCTGACTTGTGTAGCTCGGAAGAGTTACGGTTATAGGAGAATCCTTCTTGCCGGTTTGTTTGTTCTTCAAAACGTTCAAGAGATTCTTTCCGTTTTCGCTTTTGTTAAGAGTGGATATAACGAATTCGAACATATCCTTCTCGGTAAGTATTCCGTAATCGGAATCGGTGCTTACTTTATTTCCTCTTGCCAAGATAAGATAAACACTATCCGCTACCGCTGTCGCGGTATCGGGCAAGAGATAAATCTTACCGTCTGCGTCCATAACGTAAGCGAGTCCCTTTTCTTCATCGTGCAAATAGGAAGTGTTCTTCCACTGCTTAAAGTCTGTTGTAAGATAAGGCTCAAATGCGTTATCCGATGCAAGACCCTCTGCAACGAGAACGGGATTGATGAAATCTGCGAAATGAAGGAATGCGTAAGAAAGGCTCGATTGATCGTAAGTGGTGTAAACGCAAGGTCTGTACTTGATCGAAGGACCGGTTGCAACGTCATTCACGATAGAACCTACTCTGAAGTAATATCCTCCTCCGCTGGGAAGAGAATCTCCAACCTGAAGAATCACGTCTTCCTTGGTCTTATCTGTCTTCGTATAATTAAATCTTATCAAAAGAGGAGCGTCGGACTCCGAAAGTCCGTAAGCCGAAAGCTCCTTTTCCATCTCCGCCTCATTCTCCGAAAGATCAACTCTTGCGCTGAATCTTATGTTTCCGATACCCGAGCAAAGCCAGAAGAGGAGCGGAACGTCATATCCCGTAGACTGCTCTACTGCATAAAGACTCGAATAATCCGTTTCGGAATCGTAGGAAAGAATTGGAGGAAGATAGGTTTTACTGTTTCCGTCCTTATCGGTATAGCTGAGAACGAACGCATCACCGAGAGTTTTTTCCTTTAAGAAAGAATATTCGTACGTGTAAGGATCGCCGTTCTTGTCAAAGTTCTTCGTTCTGATTTGGATATACTCCATCTGCGTTCTTTCAACCGGATAGAATACATAAGGAGTTCCGCCGTAATCGTATTCGCCAAGTTCGGTTCTTACTGTGGGAAGGTTTGTCACCTGCGAGGATCCGGTACTACCCGAACTGTTACCGGATCTTCCTGCGATAACCGCATTCACTATAATCGCGCCGGCAGTTAATACTGCAAGCACGCCGGCGAGAATAGCCATAAGGAGCGATTTTTTCATTTTCTTTTTAACAATTATCATTTTACGCTCCTCCTTATAAATACTTACGCTTCACGCAGACGACTATGCCTACTGCGGATATTGCAACAGGGAGTATAGAAACGATAACTATTATCCAGTTTCGTCTTGAATCTGTAAGACCGTACTTAACGTCTATCTCTTCTTTTCCATCGTCGGTGTAATACTTTTCCGATGTGTCTTCGGCTCTTACCGTGGTATCAACAAGAGTCTTACCAAGGAACTTGGAGCTGTTAAATCCTTCTCCGCCGAGCGAATCATCTGCAAACGTATCAAGACGGCAGATATTCTGAACCAATGCGGATACTATATCAAAGTTTGCATAAGAGGTGTTGCCAAGAGAAGTGCTTGAGAAGAAATCGGGGCTTGCGGAGCAGAATACGTAAGAAAAAGTTTCCGTTCCGTCATCCGAGTCTGTAGTCTGTCGGCTTCCGAGAGCCGCTACTATCTGCTGACCTTCTGAAGCAAGGTCAGTGTAAGTGCCCGAAAGCTCGTTTTTAGCATAGCCCTTCGCGGTATTATAACTATAAAGGAAGGGGGTGAACACTCTCATCGTTTTGGAAGAACCGGGCTCGTTTGCCGAGTGACCTATTCCAAAAGCGGTTTTGAGAGAGCCGGTATTGCCAACGATGAACCTCGGAGAGCTTGTCATCGCAGCAAAATCGCCGTATATTTGGTATGCATAGGAGTTTTCATCAAGCTCGTAATCAATAACGAGAGTAGAATCATCACCGTCTGCGTTCGCAACGCTGTTGGTATCATCCGTAACCTTAAGTCCGGTGCATGCGATTCCCCACTCTGCGAGGAAGTCCTCAAGGTTGCCAAGCGTTTTTTCGTTAATACCAACCGAATCGTAATCAACGCTGACCATAATAGAACCGCGTTCATCTGTCATATATCTGTCAAGTATTTCGGTCTCGGAAACGTACGCAAGACTCGTCGCTTTATTCGGATCGTATCTAAAGTCCTCTTTGGGATTGTTTATGATGAGAAGCACGCAATCCTCAGGAATCTCAGGAATTACGTTTTTTCCAAGCTCGGCACTTGCCTTCTCGGCATCCTCAATGAGCTTCGAAATCGAAAGATTCTTAACGTCAAATCCTCTGTCGTGAAGAAGGTCAACGAATACGCCCGTTTCACCGTTCATTTCCTTTTCGGTATCAGTCACGGGATTTTCGGTATAATAAGTTTCACCATGGTCTGTCACGAAGTACGCGGTAGGACGGTCAACGAGTGTAAGAGAAAGCATATAGCTCATCATCTTGTACTCTCCGTCATACGAATAAACCGTGTTATCGGACATTACTCTCCAGAAGTTATCCACAGAAACTATTCTGTATCTCGATCCGTATGAGATTATAAGGTCTCTTGAAGTTATTCTGGTAAGAGAAGTAGTTTTGTACTGTGCAACGGCGGTGGGGTTAATATTAACGTTTACCGTTTCAACAGTGCAATTATCGAATCTTTTTGACATCGCAACAGCCATGTAATACACGACTCTTGTCGAAATACTGTCCATCAAATTATCGGGATCATTGCAGAACGTTATTTTTATTCCGGGGTCACGAAGCGTACCGTCGGACATATAGAACACGTTCTCGCACGCCTTCTCCATTTCGGGAGAGAGCGTATAAAGTCCCTCGGGGGTCAAATCTATGTACGCATTGCCGAATAAGGTGAACTTGGCGAGCCAGATGTTCAAAACCATCAAGAGCAATATCGCAACCACCGAAATGACCGCAAATATCTTGGTGCGGGTGCTTTTACCCGCAAACGGATTGTTTTTCATATATTTTTCTTGTTTCCTTTACGTTTAGCGATTCTTTCTCTTTTTCACAACCACAACTCCGACAACTGCCAAAGCAGCGGGAATCGAGAGAAGAATAAGAGTATAAACACGAGCCGTTCTCATAGTGAGGTTTTCAAGAGCTTGAGTATTGAAATGAATTGGAGTGCAGCCGTAAGGCGCGTTATTGGATTCAAATACAGAGTCAAACACGGAGTAAATAAAATCTCTGTTTGCACAGCCCTTGGTCATAAGAGCATCGTTTGCCGTAAGGTATATGCTCGATACCACGAATATGTTTCCATATTTGGTATTTGCGGAATTTGCGGTGGGCGATACAGCTCCTATGCAATAGCTTCCGCTCTTGTCCGTACGGTCACTGCCCGCATAAAGCGTAGCTGCCGACGATGTAACAAGAAGAGCCTCTGCGCTTCCCTCGAGCTTGAGAGCGGCGCATTCTCTTAAACGAATCTCACCCGATTCAAAATCAGAGATGGTATCCTTTATTTCGTTTGCGTACTTACCGTCTGCAAACGAAGCAAGAAGAGTAAAGTTATCTGTGCTTATAGAGGCGTTAGTGTCCTTGACGATATTTTTAAGAACCTTTCCGTCCTTTTCGGTTTCTATGTAGGAAATTCCGTAGTTACCGAGAAGCTCTTCAAGATTGTGGAGCTTATTTGCGTAAGGATCGAGTGAAACGTAAAGATTTCCGCCGTTTTCAAGATAGTTTTTAAGTCTTGCCATCTCGGAAACGGGTCCTCCCTCAACAGATTTTTCAAAATCCTTTGTGGGATTGGAAATAACAAGAAGATCGCAATCCTCGGGAATATCCTGCTTTCTCAAATCGAGAATGTCAATTTCATATCCCGCGCAAGCAAGCATGCTGGCGAAGTAAACCTCGGAGGATTCTCCGTGATAGGTGGTGAAGCAAGCCTTCTTCGTGTCCTTTGCAAGAACCCAGGAAATCATTGAGGAGAAAACTTCCTCTCCAACGTAGGCTTGGTAATCGGAAGAATCGTCTGTAGTATTCGCGTAGAACGCTGCTGATGCCGCGTCTGTTACGATTCTGTGCTTTTCATTGGTGGGGTAGTCAAAGATAATCGAGCTTTCGTAAAGGGGATATGCGATTTCGCCGTTTTCGTCCTTTTGGAATTCGGTGAGCTTTTCGAATATCTTATTATCGGGCTCCATTCTCTTCGTAAGCACGTTTACATACTTAATATTGATGAGATCGGGGTATCTTTTTTCAAATTCTTTCGCTGTTTTATGGAAAAAGTAGGTCTGATCCTGCTTTCCGGTTTCTTCATCAAACGTGCTTGAAGCACGGCAGAAGATAACGTCAACGCCCTCGCCCTCGTAAGATGCGAACTTCGCATCGGAGGAATCGGAGATTGACATATCAAGCTCCTCTTCAGGAGTGTAGTAAAGTCCAAAGCCAACCGTCAACGCGTAAACGATTGCGTTAAGCGCAATCACAGCTCCGATAAGCAAGGCGGTTATCGCCGCTCCGGTAGCATTTTCGCCGCGGAAAAGCTTAAGAAATCTTTCTTTAAAATTGTTCATACGTGTCTCCTTACATCAGTTATAGCGGCGACGGTCGTAAACGCGTATGGTGAGATATACAAATACCGCGGAAATAGACAAATAGTAAAGAACGGAAGCGAAATCAAAGTATCCGTTCACGTAGGTCTGGAATCTTGAAAAGATGGACACGCAGTCAAATACGTATCTCAAGAAGAATCTTGCGGGAAGAAGTGAGTTGATTATTCCTATAGCGAGGAACAAAACGATTATAGACATTGTTCCAACCGCTGCGGAAAGCTGGTTCTCTGTGAGAGCAGAGACGAAAAGTCCTATTGAAATGAAGGTCATACCAACAAGAACCATCGCGATAAAGCTTCCCAAAAGAACGGCAGTCTTAACCTCTGCATATCTATAAAGAATGAGGAAGTAAAGGCAGTTTACGAAAAATGCTCCGAAGAACATAGTGAAGGCTGCGAGAAATTTACCGATTACCATACCGGTTATCGAAACGGGGGCAGTGAGCAAGAGCTGCTCGGTTTTCGCTTTTCTTTCTTCGCTGAAGGACTTCATCGTAAGAAGAGGAAGTATTATTGCAAAGAACATAAGCATATAGGTGAAGAAGGTTGCAGGGTTTGCGCTCATAGCAAAGAGCGTAGTTAAACAGAACATTCCGCCGCCGACAGCGAGGAACAATACAAGGAATATGTATCCTATAACGCCCGTGAAGTACGAGCGCATTTCTCTTTTATAAATAGCTAACATTTTTTATTTGCCTCTCTTTTCTAACTTGTCCGCTCTTAACGGCTTGTGCGCTTGGACTTACGCTCGGGCTCAATACCGTTCGCTCTATCTACCAAACGAATGAATATGCTTTCAAGATCCGTACCAACAGGCATAAGACCGAGAATTGCCCACGACTTCTGCGCGCAGATGTTGAATATGGGCTTTCTTACGTCAATACCCTTTTCGCTTTCTATTATGTAAGCGTACGCATCAGCGTCTCTTGCGCCGGTTGCGGTAACGCTCTTAACTCCGCGAACACCCTCGATAGCGGCAACAACGTCCTTTGAAGGACCTGCGATCTTGATTTCGTACTGATAGCCCTCTTCGATAGCCTTGGTAAGATCAGCAGTCTTCTCGTCTGCAATTATCTTTCCTTGGTTAATTATTATGACTCGCTCGCAAACCGCCTGAACCTCGGCAAGAATGTGAGTTGAAAGTATAACCGTGTGATTTTTCGCAAGAGTTCTCAAAAGGTTTCTGATTTCAAGAATCTGCTTAGGATCAAGACCTACGGTAGGCACGTCGAAAACGATGAGCTTGGGATCACCGACAAGCGCTTGAGCTATACCGACTCTCTGCTTATAACCTTTTGAAAGATTCTTTATAAGACGGTGCTTAACGTCTGCAATTTTAACTACGCCGTATATCTCGGAAAGATGCGCCTCTCTGTCAAGCTTACAGCCCTTAAGGTCATAAACGAAATTAAGATATTCCTCAACGGTCATATCCTGATAAAGCGGAGGCTGCTCGGGAAGGAAGCCTATAACGCTCTTTGCCTCGATGGGATGCTCGAGAATGTTTATACCGTCTATGTATGCCGCGCCCGATGTGCTTGAAAGATAACCGGTGAGTATGTTCATAGTAGTACTTTTTCCCGCGCCGTTAGGGCCGAGAAGTCCGACTATTTCACCCTCTCCTATTTCAAAGCTCACGTCGTTGAGCGCGTAGTTGTGCCCGTAACGTTTTACAAGATTTTCTACCTTTACCATTTTCTTTGTCGCCGATAAAACGGCGTCCCTTCTTTGTGTTCTCGTAATTTTATGCCAAAATTGGCATCGTACCATAACAGTATAACATATAATTGTAAACAAAATTTGAACATTTTATAATTATTTTAAATGAAAAGCATTTTTTTGATGATTCTTGGAAAATAAAGCGTCCGCGACACTTGACAAAATCCGTTTTCGGTTGTATAATTCTTGTGTAAATCAACACGGAGGGCACTGTTTGCCCAAGACGCTAAATGAAATTTTGCATTTCCGGCGTTCTTTCGAAAGGAGCATTATGGAAAAAAACATAAAAACGGTTTTCTCGGGTGTTCAACCCTCGGGAAATCTCACAATAGGAAATTATCTCGGAGCGATAAAGAATTTTTCTCGCTTCTCCGACGAATATAAGACGTTTTATTGTGTCGTGGATATGCACGCCATTACGGTAAGACAGGTTCCCGCGGAGCTTCGCAAAAGAACGTACGAAACGCTCGCGCTTTATATGGCTTGCGGTCTTGACGAAAGCAAGAACACCCTCTTCGTTCAGTCGCACGTTCCGGAGCATGCAGAGCTTGGCTGGGTGCTTAACTGCTATACGATGTTCGGCGAGCTTTCAAGAATGACGCAGTTTAAGGATAAAAGTGCAAAACATGCGCAAAATATAAACGCAGGTCTGTTTACCTATCCCACTCTTATGGCTGCGGATATTCTTCTTTACGGAACCGATTTAGTTCCCGTTGGAATAGACCAAAAGCAACATCTTGAGCTTGCGCGTGACATAGCTATGCGATTCAACCAAGCGTATTCTGATACGTTTACCGTTCCGGAAGGATATATCCCGACGGACACGATGAAAATCATGTCGCTCGCAGAGCCGACCGCAAAGATGTCCAAGTCCGACCCCAACCAGAATGCAGTAGTATATATCCTTGATTCCAAGGACGATATTATGAGAAAGTTCAAGAAGGCGGTTACAGACTCGGATGCGTGTGTAAAATACTCCGAGGACAAGCCGGGTGTTTCAAACCTTATGACCATCTATAGAGCCTTTACCGGAAAGAGCTTTGATGAAATCGAGCGCGAGTTTGACGGAAAGGGCTACGGTGATTTTAAGCTCGCAGTAGGTGAAGCTTGCGCTGACGGCCTTGCTCCCGTAAGAGATGAATTCGCACGTCTTATTGCTGACAAGGCTCACCTTGAAGCAGTTATGAAAGCAGGCGCAGAGGACGCTCACCGCACGGCGTACAAGATGATGTCAAAGGTTAAGAGAAAGATAGGATTTGTAAACTAATTTTTACATTTTATAGCCAATTTAGGAGATGGAGCTGCTATTCAACTGATAGCAGCTCTTTTGTTTTATGTTTGTGCTACACTTTACTTTCATTGCCTCTTTAGCGCTTTTCATCTCTTTTATTCTTACTCCGCTAACTATATCTTTATGCCGATGCGTTGGAGCAATTGACAAGCCCGACGGAAAGCGAAAAATCAACACGCTCCCTACCCCGCGCCTTGGCGGACTCGCATTTTTCTTTGTTTTCTTTATTTTTGCATTTCCACTTGCGAAGCAAGATGAATTTACCGCCGCCATCCTTTCGGCAGGCTCTCTTTTGGTGGCAGGCGGGGTTGCCGACGACGTATTCAACCTACCACCGATTTTTAAGTTATTCATTCAAATCGCCGTTGCTATAGTTACCATAAGCATAACGGGAACACCGAGCGCGTTATCGCTTTTTGGATTATTCAACATTAAATTAGGAACTTTAACCGGCGCTTTTTTTGCAATATTCAAAATGCTTTTCAGTACCAACGCGGTTAATTTTTCTGACGGACTCGACGGACTTGCGGCAGGTTTATCCGCAGTTGCGCTATTCTCTCTTTCGGTGTATGGCTTTATAAATTCTTACACGTACCCCGCCATATCTGCCGTTTTGCTTGCTTCTGCAGTCCTCGGCTTCTTGCCTTACAACAGATACCCCGCAAAAACCTTTATGGGTGACGTAGGCTCGCAGTTTCTTGGCTTCGCAATCGCCGTTCTTTCTCTCGGTTGCGCAAAGAACCACGCATATACCTTTGAAACAACCCTCTTTTTAATAATTCCCGCTCTCGACACGACGCTTTCCGTGGTAAGACGCCTGCTAAAAAGAAAAAGCCCCTTCTCTGCAGACAAGGGGCATCTTCATCATATTCTTTTAAAAATCGGTGTTTCTCATCCAAGGGCGGTAAAGATCCTCGTTTTTCTAAACGGAGCCGTCGCTGTTGTATCGTTAGTAATTTTAACTCAATTTTTGTACTCTTAAAAATCTCAGCTTTAGTCTAAAGTTTTATGTAAACGTTGGATTCAAAAACTTCCGTAAACTTTCAAGTTAAAGTTTTTTGTTTTTTTTGCACTTCTTCTTGTTTGTTATAAAAACAACCTTGTTTGACAACTAAAGTTTTCATTTTCGCATTAATTTCGGCAATTACCGAATTTTTATCAGCGTTCCAACCGGGAGCAACAAGCATATCCTTCGGGCAGTCTCCCGTTATTCTATGCACTATAGCTTTAGGCGAAATATGCGTTAAAGCATACACCACCCTATCGGTATAAACGCTCTTTTCTATAGGCGTGTACGCCCCCTCGCGATACATTTTAGCAAGCACCGTTCCGTCTGCAACGTAAACCGAATGAATCTTTATTCCAAATGGCTCTGTTTTGTTCACAAGCTCGATGCTCGCTCGAAGCTCCTCGTCATCCTCTCCGGGCAAACCTATCATCAAGTGGGTAACCGTGTCAATATTATATCTTCTCAAAATCTCCGTCGCGCGAACGTAAACAGAGCTTTCGTATCCTCTGTTTATAAGCTTTGCGGTTTTGTCGCTGGCGGTTTGAAGTCCAAGCTCCACCCAAACGTCAACCTTTTCTTTGTAAGACGCTATAAGCTCGGCTATCTCCTCACTTATACAATCGGGGCGCGTGCCTATCGCCAATATCTTTATTCTATCGTCGATAAGCGCCTCGTCATAACGCGCGCGAAGAATTGCGATGTCCGCATAAGTGTTTGTAAAATTCTGAAAATAAACTATAAATCCGTCATCATCGCCCGCACCCGAAAGACCGCGCAAAACTTGCTCTCTTATAGACACGCCTCCGCATATATGCTCACCCGAGCCACGCTCACTGCAGTATATACAACCGCCAAAAGCAACTTTACCATCGCGGTTGGGACAGCTAAATCCGCCGTCAACGCATATTTTCTTAAGTCTTTTACCGTATTTATTTTTTAAATATCCGCTCAAGTTATTATAAAGCATACGCGTTTCCTTTCACAAGTATTTACCAACTGCAAGCATTCTACTGCTTCAGCACAAAAAGCGCAACTTACATTGCCTAAAAAGTAAAAAAGCCCATATAAAGCCAAAGCCCCGATACTCAAAGAGTATCGGGGGTGTTTGGAGCTGCTACCCGGATTCGGACCGGGGACCTCATCCTTACCAAAGATGGGCTCTACCAGCTGAGCCATAGCAGCGCTTAACGTCCTTATAGGCTATTGCCCATACTGACTTGTATATTATATCAAATAGTTTTTGATTTGTCAATACCTAATTTCAAATTATTTTATTTTTTTCAAAAAAGAATTCAATATTTGACATAAACACCAAAATTTCTTTTTTTGGCTTGACAAACATACGAATGCAAGTATATACTAATGTCAAAAAAGATAAGTGAACCGCCAATTCGGACAGTTGAAGCGCTTCTCAAAGCTCTGTTGCAACAACTATCAAAAGCGCACCAAATGCCAACGTTCATCAAGATTTAGATTTTATATAATCAAGCCTTGTTTTATCATCAACTTTCTTTTCGACATATCGCAGATATACCGTGTCGATTTTCAAAACTCAACCCAAATGACATTATTATCAACGCACGTAATAAAATATATATTAAAAGGAAGAAAAACAATATGGATTGCTTAAACGTCATAAACACCCGAGCAAGCACAAAATCTTACACCGACCGTATGCCAACCGATGAGCAAATTAACACAATAATAAAAGCAGGTCTTCGTGCCGCAAGCGGAAGAAACTTACAAGCCCCCATCATCGTTGCCATCACCAACAAAGAAATCCGCGACAAGCTCGCCAAAGCAAACGCTGCAGTTATGGGCGCATCGGGCGACCCATTCTATAACGCTCCCGTTGTTCTGCTCGTTTTAGCAAAGCGCGAGGCTCACACCTACGTTTACGACGGAAGTCTGACTCTCGGAAATATGATGCTCGCCGCGCACGATTTGGGACTCGGCTCTTGCTGGGTACATAGAGCGCGCGAGGTCTTTGAAATGCCCGAGTGGAAATCTTGGCTAAAATCAATCGGCATAACCGACGACGTCGAAGGCATCGGAAATCTCATTCTCGGCTACCCAAAAGACACGCTCCCCACCGTCAAGCCCACCAAAGACGGCAGAGTCTTCTTTGTGAAATAATCTTACGTAATACGAATTACACAACGTTATAATATATAAAGCATATTATAAAAATCATCTTATAAAAACCATATCATATAAAATCAACAACGTATTGTTAAATTTAATACCGCCTCTCACCACCAACAAAAACAGCGCCCTTGATGTTGTACTATATCAGTACATCTCAAAGGCGCTGCTTGTTTTAGTGAAAAGCTTGACAGATTACTTCAAAAGGCAAAACTTGGGCAATTGTATTAAATTTGTAAGCAATTGTTTTCATTTTGCCTCTTTTTAGTTATGCGTTCGGATGTTGTTAAATGTAGTTATTTACTGCGTTTTTTCTTGAAAATTTTTATTATTTTATTTCTTATTTTGTAACGGTAAATGATTACAAATATCATAAGAAATTCGATAATTATTGCTATAACAAGTATCATAGTTAACGCCAATGTTGTTTTAACATACAGTTCGTAAACCAAAATACACGATGCAAACAATACACACAAATATTGGAAAATTATAGAGCTGTCCCCCCTAGATATATCAAGAGATACACGAAGACTCACAACGCCACAATACACAACAAATACAATAAAAATTAAAAATAAGTCTTTGTACGCTGATTCATATATTGCGATCAACAAAAATAAAATTAAACAATTTACACCAAAAGATATAAGACAATGCATCTTATGAAGAAAAACAGTTTTTCTTTCATATATATTCATCGATTTTCACCTCAAAACCAACGGCTTTTTCCCCATTCAACAGCGATTGATACAAATCCACCGCCTGTAGTGAAGCCAACATCCTTAAATACCTCTTTTTTTATCTTTCTAATTTTAATATCATAAATTCCTCTTTTGCTTGCGGAATGTGTTGTGTTCAAAACCTCTTTAGAGCGCTTATATATACCTCTCATTTTCGAAGTGTTCATACCTTTTCCTGCTGTAGCACCGCTAACAATTACTGTTGCTGCTAACTCTAAATCGTTAATTTCTTTCCCGCTGATAGCATGTGTCATCAAATATTCTATACCATCAACAACTCCATTAACAACACCGTTTGCAAACGCACCTATCCCTGTCGTTGCTACAGCTCCAGTGATAGCTCCTGCAGCTGCGCTTACAGCTACCTCGCCCCAATTTACTGATCCTTCGCTTATTTTTTGAGTTATTGCGGATACCGCTCCATTAACAATCGCGCCTACCGCAGCACCAATCAACATACCGACCAGCCAAAACTCACCATCGTGATCAACACGCATTACGGGGTTATTATCGCAGTAAGCATAAAGATTCTTGTCTGTTAAACCTTCCGGAGTTGCTGTAATAACGTCGGCGCGGTCTGGCGAAATAAATCTGAAGTTATTCGGGTCATAAAGTCTTGTACCGAGAACGTAGAGGTAAAGATCGTGATCGTAATAATGATTGTAGTTGTCGAAAAGGAGCATCCTTTTCGCAGCTGTGGAACAGCTAAACAAAAGCTTTTAGGCTTTTGTACTACAATCATTACAACGAAAATTGACAGTTTTTTGTATGAAAAACTGCTGACAAACCAAAGGTTTGTTGTCGAAACTATTTTGTTTCGACGTTCAATTGTAGTTCTAATATCCTCTAAACAAGAAGGGGTTATCATAAGCCGGGGTGTTATAACCGCCGTTATGAGAGGTTCTGTACCAATCTCCATATCCCGTATATCTATACGTTATAAGCAGCGTTCCGGCTTCATCGTATACTGCAACAATATCACCCATCAAGTTCTTTTCGTACCAATAGGTAGAC